>NZ_CP063397.1:2600000-2965984 GCF_021729845.1 Rhizobium sp. SL42 | reverse complement strand
CATCTGGCCCGAACGTTGTTCGGCGCGGTCGAAGGCGGTTTCGACCATCTTGCCGAGGCTCTGCATGGTATTCTCAATTTCTTCTGAGCGCTTGACCAGACCGATCGAGAGCTCGCGCAGGGCCTGCTGACGTTCTTCCAGCGTTCCAACCAGATTGGACTGGGCGGCCGAGAGAAGTTCGGATGCCTTGCCAAGCACCTTGGTGTGTTCGCCGAAACGGCCAACGATCGACGAGACCTGGCCAAGTGTTTCGGTCGACACGACTGTCAGGCGCTCCAACTGGCCGTCCAGAAGACGGTTCGACGTCGAAAGGATGTCGGTCGCCTTGCCGGCTGTGTCGTTGAAGCGCGCAGCTGTTGCGCCAAGGCGGCTATCCAACGAGCCGATGCTCTGAACCGCCTGTTCGACGATGGCAGAAATACCGGAATTGCTTTCGCCGAGACGCTCGATGAGTTGCGAGGCACTCGAGACTATCGAGTTTTCCGCAGCGCCGAGGGTCGCGGCGGCGCGGTCGGCGCGTTCGGTGATCGCACCAAGGATCGCGGCATTTTCACTGCGCAGGCGTTCGGCGCTCTGTTCTGCAGCGGCAGTGATCTGTTCGGCTGCGGTGCGCCCGGTCTGGGCGTAGGTCGCGATCATCGGACCGGCCTTTTCGTCGATCAGACGCGACAGTTCTGCCGAGCGGCTCGACAGCATCGAGTTCAGTTCGCGGGTCCGGTCGTCGAGGACGGAACGAATGGTGTTGCCCCGTGCTTCGAGCGCCTTTTCGACCGCATCCATGGTTACGGCGAGTTCTTGCGTGTTGCCGGCAATCGCTTCGCGGATGGCGGCGGTGCGGCCTTCCAGGGTCGATCCCACATCCGCCAGCGTGCCCGACAGGTTGGCGACCTGCGCGCTGACCAGCGCTTCTGCCTGAGATACCTTGCTGGTGATGGCATCGCTTGCCTGCGAGACCTTGTTGCTGATCGCATCGCCAGCCTGGGAGAAGGTCTGGGCAACGGCTGCTGCCTGGCCCGCAAGACGGCTCTGCGTGTCTTCAATGCGCCGGGTGAGATCCTGCGACTGTTCCTCGACCGTACGGCTCAATTCGGCACTGCGCTCGCCGATCTGTTCGGCAAACTGGGTGCTGGAGGCTGTCAGACGGTCTACCGAGCGCTGTGCTTCGGTGTCGAGATCGCGGGCGGCATCGGCAACGGCGCCACGCAGCGCCGCTGCGAGACCGGCGGCCTTGCCTTCAATGGTACGGTTGACATTTTCAAGGCCGATATTCAGCGCGCGGTCCATGGTCGACAGTCGTTCGTCGATCTGGGCCGTGCGGCCTTCGAAGGTTTCGGCGACCTTGGCTGTGCCGTCGTCGAGGATCTGGGCGACGCGGCTGCTCGCTTCGCTGCCAACGCGCTCGATCGCGGTCACCTTTTCATCGAGGCGGGCTGCAAATTTCTCGCCGGCATCGTTGACGCGGGCGTCGACGCCGTCCAAGCCGTTGCGGAGGCGGTCTTCCAGGGTACCAAGGCTCAATTCGATCCGGTTGCTGGTTTCGTCGAGGCGCGAGGTCATGCCGCTGACCGATTGCTCCACCACGCCTGAGAATTCCTGGGCGGAGCGGGTGATATCACCGGCGGCATCGCGGATCTGCGAGGTCAGCGAGCCTGCGGTCCCGCGCAGGCGCTCATCGAGCGCCTTGCTGCTGTCGTCGATAGCGCGACGCAATGTGCCTTCGTGATCCTCCAGGCTCATTTCGAGCATGCCGGCCGATGCGGCCAGCGATGCGCCGAGCGAGGTCGAGTGTTCGACCAGGCTGTTTTCCAGATCGCCCTGGGCTTCACGCAGCGTTGTCGAGATTGCATTGGTGCGGTCATCGAGCGTCGAACGAATGCGTTCGTGGGTGTCGACGAGCCGGGTATCGATCTGGGTGACACCCGATGCGATCGTATCTGCGATGCGGTTGGTGTTGAAGCCGAGTGTCTGGGACAGTTCGCTGTTTGCACCTTCCAGCGTATTGCGCAGATGCTCGCTGGTGCCGGCAAGCTTGCCGTCGATATCGGTAATGCCGCTCGAAAGCGCCTCGGTGATGTAGCTGGAATGGCGTCCAAGCGTCCGGTCCAGCTCTCCACCCGCATCTTCCAGTGCCGACGCGAGGTAGGCTGTGTGGCCGGCGAGCGAAAGATCGAGGCGTTGCTGGCTTTCACCATAGGCGCTGCGAACCGATTCCGCCTTTTCGGCAAACGCGGCATCGATGCGTCGATCGGCGTCGGCCACGGCATCGATGATGCCCGAGGCGCGTTCGGTCAGGGTATCTTCGAGGCGTCGTTGTCCGTCAGACAGTGCCTCGACAATGCGGCCCGAATTCTGGCTCAGCGTCCGCTCCAGCGTGCCGTTTGCATCTTCCAGCGTCGAGGCGAGATAGGCGGTGTGGCCGGCCAGGGAAAGATCGAGCTTTTCATGGTTTTCACCATAGGCGCTGCGGATCGCTTCCGCCTTTTCGGCGAATGCTGCATCGATGCGGCGATCGGCGTCTGCGACGGTGTTGATGATGCCCGAGGTGCGCTCGGAAAGCGCCTCGTCCAGGCGACGCTGTCCGTCCGACAGGGCTTCGACGATACGGCCGGAATTCTGGCCGAGTGTTCGCTCAAGAGTGCCGGTCGCGTCTTCGAGCGTCGAGGCGAGATAGGCCGTGTGACCAGCCAGGGAAAGATCAAGTTTCTCCTGGTTTTCACCATAGGCGCTGCGGATCGCGTCTGCCTTTTCGGCGAATGCAGCATCGATGCGGCGATCGGCATCGGCGACCGTATCGACGATATTGATTGCGCGCTGCGACAGGGCTTCTTCCAGATTGCGCTGACCGGTGGACAGCGTTTCGGCGATATCCTGGCTGCGGGTGCTGAGGGCGATGTCGAGCTCGAGGCTTTTGGTGCCCAGGGTATCGGCAATCTCGCGGCTGGCCGCGTCGATGGACTGAACGATGTTCAGGCTTTGCGAACCCAAGGTCTCAGCGATGTCGCGACCCTTGATTTCCAGCGTCTCGGCGAGGTGCTGACTGCCTGTGCTGAGGGCGATGTCGAGTTCGAGGCTCTTGGTGCCCAGCGTATCGGCGATGTCGCGGCTTGCTGCCTCGACGCTCTCGACGATATTGCGGCTTTGCGTTTCAAGCGTGTGGGCAATCTCGCGGCTCTTGCTGTCCAGCGTGTCGGCAAAACGGTCCTGATTGCTGTTGAGCGCGTTGACGATCAGTTCGGAGCGCGAGGTCAGGGTCTCGTCAAAACGTGTCTGATTGTCGGCAAGGGCCGTATACAGCGCACCGCCGCGCTCTTCCATAACCTGGTCGATGCGCTTCTGGGCGTTCTCCAGGCTCGCGGTCAGTGCTGCAGCCTTGGCGGACATGGCATCGGCGATTTCCTGAGCGCGATCGGCAAGGGCGCTGTCGATCATTTCCTGGCCGGTTCCCAGGGTGGCAGCAAAGGCAAACGACTGATCTGCCAGAGTGGAACCGAGACGGTCGATGCTCGATGTGAGGATGCCGTCGATCGAGTCCGTGCCACCTGTCACGGTCTCGTTGATCCGCGCCAGGCTTTCCATCAGTTTGTTGTCCAACGTGCCCGCACGCTGGTCGAAAGCGCTGGAGAATTCGGCGACGCGCGTGTCGAAGGTGGTGTTGATCTGGCCGATGGTCGTCTGGAAACGATCTTCGAACAGCCCGGAACGCAGGTCCAGATCGACAATTGCGTCGTCGGCCGCCGACTTCATGCTCTGTCGGAAGGACTGGCCGCGCTCGTCAAGCGAGCCGTTGAGCTTGGCGAGAACGTCGTCCAGCGAGGACGTGATGGTGCGTTCTCCGCTTTTCAGTGCATCGGCAATGTCGCGGGTGCGCTCGACCAGAGTTTCGTTGAGCTGGCGGGCACGCTCGTTCAATGCGGCGTTCAGCTTTTCGGTATTGGCGTCGAGCGTTGATGCGCGGGTCTCGAACTGGCCCAGCAATTCCTTGCCGCGCTCGCTGAGCGTGGAAGACAGGTTAGCAAGCTGCGAATCGAATTCCGAAGCCAGAGAGATTCCGGACGCGGCCAGCGTCTGGACCATGTTCTCGGTCTTGTGCGTCAGAAGCGAGCCGAGTGCAGTCACTGCGGCATCCGACTTTTCGGTCAGCGTCGCTGCGCGAGTGTCGATCATCGAGGCGAAGGCTTCGCCCGATGTCTGCAGGCGCACGGAGATTTCCTCCGTCGCGAGCGACAGCTCTTCCTTCAACTGGTCATGCGCGCCGATGATCGACGAGCGGATACGCTCGGCGTGGTTAACGATGGCATCGCGCTCGGCGCCGAGTTCATGCACAAGACCGCGCACGCGCAGTTCGTTGTCAGTGTAGCTGCGTTCAAGCGCGGTCACTTCCGAATGCACCAGCGTTTCAAGCTCGGTCGCACGGGCGATCGTGCGTTCGATGCCCTCGTTCATGGCCGAAACTTCACGGCGCACGGCCTGGCCGACCGTCATGATGCGTTCGGACGCAATGGTTTCCGGCTCGGAAAGCCGCAAGGCCACTTCAGCCATGGACCGTGCCGCATTGCGCAGGTCATGAGCGCGGGCCATCATGATGGAGAAGGCGAAAAACAGCATGATCGGCACAAGGGTGCCGACGAAGATTGCAACGACACCCGGCATTGCGACGATATCGGCAACGGAAGGTGCCTGCCACATCTGGCCGCCGTAGAGCAGTTGCGTCAATCCGATCGCCCCCAGCACCCAAAGCGCTGAAATGATCGTGGCGTTGCGAAGTGCTGTCGGCAGGGACGCGCCGTCAAGCGACTTCAAGATGGCAGCCGGCGTGCGGCGCGATGTATCGTTGGCCGGCGCGAAGGTCGGAGCTTTGGGAGCCGGCTCCGGGGCCAGCTCGCTTGACCGGACGGTACGGCGTTCCTGAGACTTCTTAGCCGGTGCAGGATTTTGAACGGGTTCAGACACGGGGCTCTCCGATGCGCGTGCCGCCGGTCGGACGGGTTTGGTCGCCGGCGCCTCATTGTCGAAATCAATGCTCAGGGCCGCCTCGAGAGCTTGAAAGGCGCTCTCATCAATGGAGTCGGACTTCTTGTTCGCCATAGGGTTACGCCTCGTTACCGCTACTCTCGGCAGTTCGATCCAAGGGCTCTGCGCCGCCTGCATTCGAGTCCTGGTCAGACTGCCTTACTTTAGGATCCTCGCCTGCCGCCACGCCAGCCGAAAATCCCTTGGGATTTCATCGTCGGAGCAGCCTGTCATCCTGACATTCGCGTTGTGTTTTAGCACTATCCGACATTGGGGCAAAGATTTCCGCCTTTAGCCCATTCAACCGTATCGTAGTGACACATTCGGGCTTCCGATACAATTAATGGCCCGGACGGCGGTTAACGGGGTTTTCGGTTGTTAACAGTATTTAAACCAGTGAAGGGCGTGAAAAGCCAATGTCCGTCAGGGTTTAACGGGCGTTAACCATAGTGCGAAGTTTTCCGGGGCAATGAGTCCCATTTTAACGCAATTGCCATCGGCGCCGGAGAGACTGCAGCTCACAAATAACAAGAAAAGAAGGAATTTGGCTATGGCAGCCGTAAATGTCGCTTTCGAAGCTCCTGAAAATTTTGGCGGCCTGTGCCCCTCGCAGCAGCGTCCTGTTGACCTTGTTCATCTTGCTACCCAGACCAAGGGCGACCGCGCCGTCGAGATCGAGATTCTTCAGATGTTCGCGCGCCAGGCCCGCGGCTGTCTTCAGGCTCTGGCCAGCGATCGCGACGCGCTCCAGGTCAAGGCGGCCGCACAGCGGCTGAGGAATGCTGCAATGGCGGTTGGTGCTCTTCGGGTTGCCGGGGCAGCCGACCTGATCGAAACAAAGGGTGCGACCATCGATTCGGTTGCCTCGGTGAGTGCCGCTGTTCTCGAGGCGGAGCATTTCATCCTCAAGCTCGCCCGTTAGGCAGGACAAGAGACGCGACGGACGAACGGTGCCCGCGTGGTTCCTTAGAGTTGACTGCTTTCCTGTGAGTTGACTGGTGTTTCGATTTGTTGGATGACTTCGCGGATTTTTTTGGCGAAGCATGGACACACGACACATGGCAAATATCAGCATCATCGCCTTTGACGGCACGCGCTTCGACATCGCAGCCGCCGAGGGCTCGACAGTCATGGAAAATGCCGTGCGCAATTCCGTTCCCGGGATCGACGCCGAATGTGGCGGCGCCTGCGCTTGTGCGACCTGTCATGTCTATGTCGACGATGCCTGGACCGACAAGGTCGGCGCACCTTCGGCCATGGAGGAAGACATGCTCGACTTCGCCGTTGACGTGAAGCCAAGCTCTCGGCTGAGCTGTCAGATCAAGGTCGTGGCTGCGCTTGATGGCCTTGTGGTGCATGTTCCCGAACGCCAGGGCTGATGAGACTTCCTACGCCCCCGCTGCAAAAAAAAGCCCCGCTCTCGCGGAGCGAGGAGCGGGGCAAGGGGGCGCATCGCCAAGCAGGCGAGGGAGGAAACACCTGTGGCACCAGGACGCGCCGGGAGAACTGGCAAATCGGAAAACGCTTAATCAACGTTTGCTGATGACAGGTATATTTCAGATTCTTATCAAGTGCCACGCCGAGAAATAGCCGGTTATTCACAGGTGCTGTCGCAAGTTTCGAGCAAGATGTGTCCTTGCTGCATTAGCGAGCTATAATTTTTGGTGGGTTATTTCCGCCCGAACGTTTAGTCCTGACTTGCCCTGCCGCTTTTGTAGCGCAGGATGCGCGCCATCCTGTTCTGGAAGTTCTTCGCCTCTATGCGGTCAAACTTCATCTGCGCCTCGTCATGGGCCAGCGTGATGCGATCGGTGACTTCGGCGACCTTGTCCTGCATCTTGTCGCAATTGTCTTGCGTCGGAAGTCTCCTCAGCGCCTTTTCAAGATCGCGTGCATATTGGCGGGCAATTTCAGCGTGGCGTTCCTCGTGGCGCTTGATGTCGGCCGACAGGGCATCCCAGATGAAGCCGAGTTCTTTCGTCGCACGCTTGCGATTCTTCCAGCGCGGCAAGATGATCTTGGTGTCGAGGGTGACGCGAGCATCCTCAATGGCGCAGCGCTCCCCTTTGCGCACATAGGTCAAGTCGCCGCCGAAACGGATCTGCGTGGCTCCGGGATGGCGGTTTCCCGTCATCTGGGTCATCGGTCCCTTGCGCGTCAGTTCGTCATCGATCTCCGCCGCGGTCTTGCCGCCGATCTGGAAATAGCTTGTCGACTTGCGAACGATGGTTTCGGCATGCGCCGGAGAGATGGAAACGGAAACTAGGGCTACAGTGACTGCGGTTGCCCAAAAACGGCGAGCATTTGACATTATCATTTTCCGCAATCTTCTGATCCGCAATGTTGAATTCGCTGCGCCCTTGGGGCATAGCCAAGCCGCGAGCACTATTGCAGCTTCGCGGTTTTCCGTCGAGAGGACAGATGAAAGTGTCGACCGCCAATCGAAGCATCTGGCGCGTTGCCCATGGTCGGGACCTGGACCTGACGGCGCGGGGCGCACTGATGGCCATCATCAATGTCACGCCGGATTCGTTTTCCGACGGCGGTTTGCATGCCACGACCGAAAAGGCGGTTGCCCATGCGTTTGCCTGTGTCGAGGCCGGCGCGGACATTCTTGATATCGGTGGTGAATCGACACGCCCCGGCGCTGCTGAAGTGACGCCCGAGGAAGAAATGGAGCGGGTCGTTCCGGTGATCGAGGCACTGGTTGCCCGTACCGACGTTCTGCTGTCAATCGACACCTACCGTGCTGACACCGCCCGCGCAGCGATTGCAGCGGGTGCGCACATCATCAATGACGTGCACGGGCTGCAGCGGGAGCCGGACATTGCATCCGTAGCTGCAGCGAGCGGGGCCGGGCTCTGTATCATGCATACGGGACGCGGACGGGAGACGCTTTCCGACATCATCAAGGACCAGTTTTTCTTCCTGGGGCAGTCCCTGGACATTGCACGCGCTGCGGGCGTTCTTCCTCAGGCGATCACACTCGACCCCGGTTTCGGATTTGCCAAGGAGACGGCGGAGGAAAACATCGAGCTGATGGTGCGTTTCGAGGAATTGCATCGTTTCGGTCTGCCGCTTCTAGCCGGTACCTCGCGCAAGCGATTTCTCGGGACCCTGACCGGACGCGACGCTGCCGGGCGGGACGCGGCGACGGCCGCGACCACGATTGCACTGCGTCTGAAGGGAGCAGCCGTATTCAGGGTTCATAATGTCGCGATCAACCGTGATGCACTTGCCGTTGCCGATGCAATGCTTGCGACACAAAAGCGGCTTGCCGAAGGAGTGACGCCATGAGTGCCATCTTCACCATTACCCTGAAGAATTGCTCCTTCTTCGCCAATCATGGCGTGTTTGCCGAAGAGGGTGTCCTGGGTCAGCGTTTTTACGTCGATGCGGAATTCGATGTCGATGCCGGCGAGGCCGCTGCTCAGGACAGGCTTGAGGGTACGGTCCACTACGGCATCGCCTTCGAGGTCATAGAATCCATTGTCACCGGTGCGCGCGTCATGTTGATCGAGGCGCTGGCGCTAGCCATCGCCAAGGCCTTGCTGGCGCGGTTTCCCGAAATCCTGAGAACGCGCATCACAGTGCGCAAGCCCAGCGCGCCAATCGCTGGTATTCTCGACTATGTACAGGTGAGCGTTGAGCAATTCAGGTGAGTTTGGGTGGCGTCAGGCTACCCTTGGGCTTGGCGGCAATATCGGCGATCCGGTATCCGCCATGGCAGCGGCTCTGCGGCATCTCGATGGCCGCTCCGATTGTCGGGTGACCGCCGTGTCGGGGCTTTACCGGACGCCGCCCTGGGGGAAAGTCGATCAGGCGGATTTCTACAACTGTTGTGCGGCCATCGAGACAACGCTCGCACCAGAACCGCTGCTGGACGCCTGTCTCGACATCGAGCGCGAGATGAAGCGTGTTCGGATCGAGCGCTGGGGACCCCGTACCATCGATATCGATATCCTGACCTATGACAATGCCAGTGTCGATGGCGAGCACCTGAAGATCCCGCATCCGCGCATGACCGAGCGTGGTTTCGTATTGATGCCGCTTGCCGATATCGCCCCGGACCTGATTGTCAGGGGCATTTCGGTTGCCGACTGGCTCGGGCAGAGCGATTGCAGCGGTATCGAGGTCGCAAATGAAAACCGCGCCTGGTGGCGCGGTTGATCGAAGTCATCGAATAACGGGTTTCTGTTCGGCCTTTATTCGCTGGCCGTCGTTACGGCCATTGCCTCGGCCTGACGGTTCAGCTTCAGGCCGATGACCGGGATCAGGCGATCTTCGACCTTGACCGAGATCGTGATGTTCATCGCATCGTCTTTTTCGATGCGCGCGACCATTGCGCCATTCAGTTTCTTGCGGTTGATGCCCATGACCGCGCGGTTGCCGGTGACCGTTCCGGAAACGATGTCCATGCCCTTGCCGTCGGCACCGTCCAGAAACTGGCCTTTGTAGGTGCTGCCTGCCTGGGATATGAACGCGGACATCGGCTGGCTGAATACGCCGACGCGGCAGGTGCCATCGAGCTTCATCCCGGCTTCCTTGCCGTCCGCTGAGAGGCCCGTCAGGTTGCAGGTGAACTTGGTGCCCTTGTATTTGCCGGCAACAATTTCGCCCGGGCCCTTCCAGACGCCGGCGACCTGTTCAAAGAAGCGCTTGTCGCGCGAAGCTGCATCCGCAACGGTGGCGGGCAGGAGTGCCGCGGCGGCCAGAATGACGGCATTGCGGCCGAGCGACGAGAAGATGCGAGAAGACATCGATTTACCTTGGTACGAGAAACCAGAAAACCCGCAGTCAACTTAGCGCGGTATTGGTTAATGCATCCTTGCAATTAGCCTTAAATGGCATCGCCCGCAATCGGCAAAACACAGGTTCTGCCGTTGGTGTTGCCCATAAGACTCAGTTGGTTTCGCCCCCGGATTTGCCGTTTAGCGATGGCTTGAGGTCGCCGATGAAGTCGCCGATGCCTGGTCGCTTCAAAGCCTTGAAGGGCAGAGGACGACACAGATCCATTGCCGCAATGCCGATTCGCGCCGTCATCAGTCCGTTGATGACACCTTCGCCAAGGCGCGCCGACAGACGTGAGGCGAGGCCGTGGCCAAGGACCTGCTGGACCAGGCTGTCGCCGACCGCGATCGATCCTGTAACTGCCAGATGGGCGATCACGTCGCGCAACAGACGCAGCATTCCGAGGCTGCCAGGTCGTCCGCCATAAAGTTCGGCCATGGCGCGGACCAGTCGAACGACCTCGAAAAGCACATAGCCAAGATCCACCAGCGCCCGGGGACTGACGGCGGTGACGACAGACACCCGCTTGGAAGCGCCCAGAATGAGGTTTCTTGCCCGGAAGTCGAGGGGGCTCAACAGCTCCCGCTCGGCAAGCTCGATCAGTTGCGGTCCGTCGATCACATCCTCCTCGACCTCTGCCATCACTTTCTGGCCGCGGGCGGTCTCCGGGCGATGGGAGACGAGGCGCGTCAGGCGCTTGACCACGGCGAGAGCCGCCGGGCGCTTGCGATCGGCGCTGGCAATTTCCGCTTCCGATTTCAGCGACTGGACCGCTTCCAGCCGATAGAGGCCGACTACCTCCCGTCCTATGGCGATTGCCAGAGCCAGGATCCCGACCGCAAGCACGCCGATCGCGGCGTAGCCAAGCCAGTCGGAGCGGGAAAAGAGGTCACGGATCAGGCCATCGACCCAGAGGCCGAGCGCGAGGGAGACCAGGATACCAAAGGCGCCGGCGGCAATTTTCGCGAAGGAAAAACCGCGTCTCCGCGGGATCGCGAGCGGAATCTCGTCGTCGGCAACTCCCCCGCCGATAAAGGGGTCTTCCTCGTCCGGGACAATCACCACATCGTGCGAGAAGGCTCGCGGTTGGCGTGCCGCGGCCGGTCGAGGGGGTTCTGTTTCCGGAGCAGCCTCGATGGAGAATGCCGCAGGCCGTCGGCGGTTGCCGGTGCCCTGACCCGCGCCGGGGACGGAGGATGAGGGGGGCTTGGTCATGCGAGACGGTCTCCGAGCAGGAACTGCATGGCGCGATCTAGGCGGATATGAGGGACGGACAAAGTGATGCCGCCACCGGTTTCCTCAAGGCGCGGCGGACGGAAGCGGACAATGTCGAGATCAGGCAATTCGGCCGGCTCGCCGGCGTCAAGCGACCGGAAGAAGGCTTCCGGATCCTCGGGAAGATCGCCGGGGAACACAGCGGTCTTGCGCTCGCCGTCAAAGATCTCTTTGCCGATCCGTTCTCCAGCCATCGGGGTGCCGACAATCACCGGCAGGTCATGGCCATCCCGCTTGACGTTGGCCTCACGCGTCGCCCGGACGGACGCCAGCGCCATGACCTCGATGCCGGCACCGCTCATGCCGATCGTCTGGATCGCCCGGTCCACCAGTCGGCGGGTGAGCGTTTCCAGTCGGTCATGGCTCTCGTGATGCAGATGATCGGCCTTGGTGGCGGCCACCAGGACGCGGTCGATGCGCCGGCGAACCAGAGATGTCAGGATATTGTTCGAGCCGGCGCGAAAGCAGGTCAGCACGTCGCCAAGCGCCCGCTCCAGATCTTGAACCGCTTCCGGCCCGCGATTGATGGCCTGCAGCGCATCGACTAGGACGATCTGTCGATCGAGGCGCGCGAAATGTTCCCGGAAGAAGGGTTTCACCACCAGGCTCTTGTAGGCTTCGTAGCGGCGCTCCATCATCGCCTGCAGCGATCCCTTCGGCGCCTTGCCATCGGCCAGTGCGGGCAGGGGGGCGAAGGTCAGCGCCGGTGAGCCTTCCAGGTCACCGGGCATCAGGAAGCGGCCAGGAGGCAGCGTCGACAGCGAGCGTTCGTCGGATTTGCACAGGCGCAGATATGTTGTGAACGTCTCAGCCAGCCTGCGCGCCAGCATTTCGTCGGCCGGAGCATGCGGATCAATGGATGCCGACAGTTCGCGCCACTCGCGTGACAGTTCCGCGCGAACGCCGGTCGTCGCAAGACTTGCCGTCGCCTCGGAGAACTGGCGATAGTCTTGCTGAAGCAATGGCAGGTCGAGAAGCCATTCACCGGGATAGTCGACGATATCGATCGACAGGCGTCCGGACGAAAGCAGGCGGTTCCATGCGCTTGCGCTCTTGTATTCTATGGTCAACCGCAGTTCCGAAATTGCCCGTGTCGAATCCGGCCAGACCCGTTCTTTGATCAGGGCGCGGATGTGGTCTTCATACTGGAAACGCGGTACGGCATCGTCCGGCTGTTCCTCCAGTTTCGCACCGGCAATGCGGCCGGCGCGAACCGGTTCGAACAGCGGCAACCGTCCGCCATGCAGAAGGTTGTGCACGAGCGAAGAGATGAACACGGTTTTGCCTGCGCGCGACAGGCCAGTTACGCCGAGGCGGATCGTCGGGTGGACCAGATTGACGGCACGATCGGCAACATTGTCGAGAGCAATCGCTGCCTCATCGGTAATGTTGGTGAACAGGGAAGGGGGCAATGGCGATTTCCTGAAATTGTCATGGCGCGGTCTGCTGCACGCCGCCACCCGGCGGCAAGCATATGCCTCGTCGCATATAGGTCGGCATTGCGCTGCAAAAAAGGAGCAGGCGCGCCTTGTGGCTCACTGAGTGGGTCCGTTCTGATCAGCCGACGATAAAGTCCTGCAATTTCCACCCCTGACCCCGACCGTCGATCTGCAGCGCATCGATCACGGCAAGGCCAGATGTCGGGTAGCCTTCGGGCACGGTGCGGCCGACAACGTCATGGCCGACAAGGCGCGCAAAAACCTCCTCGACGGCTGGATTGTGACCCAACATCATCAGCGACTGAACACCGCGCGTTGACGTCAGGATCTCGAGATATGTATCGGCCGGTGAATTATAGAGGTCATCGACGAAACGAAATTCCGACTGGCCCGAAAAGGCCCTGCGTATTGCATCGGCAGTCTGTCGGCACCGCTTTGCGGTTGAGGAAATCACCAATTCGGGCTGATATCCCTTTTCTGCGGCGGTCTCGGCCAGCAGTTCCGCCTCGGCAAAACCTGCGTCGGAAAGGCTGCGGTCAAAATCGCGGCCGCCCGGTTCGGCCCAACCGGATTTTGCATGTCGCAACAAATAGATGCGTTCAGGAGGCTTGGTGGAGAGCGTCATCCGTTGGGTTATCCGCGTCAGATCATCCTGCTAATGAACTAGCGGTTATCAACCCTCCACGTCAACTGGGCGCACGTGGCATATCGTGGTCTGCATCCAGCGCTCCGCGGACAGCGGGTTTGTGATGGTTGCGGCAAATAGTGCTTAAAAAATATACTCTTAGATGAAAAATGTAACAGATTTAAAAATGCCGTGGAAACAGTCAGGAGGCTTGAACAGGTTGGAATGAAAGGTTATACACCCGCACATTGAGATGTTCTTCAGGAGAATCGCGTTGAGTGAGAAGATCAATCTTAGCAATTATGTGCTCTCTGAGGATGAAGAGTTCATGAATGCGAACCAGAGGGCCTATTTTCGGGCAAAGCTTGTTGCCTGGAAGAATGATATCCTACGCGAAGCGCGCGAAACTCTCGGTCACCTTGCCGAAGAGAGCGCCAACCATCCCGACCTTGCCGACCGGGCTTCCTCCGAAACAGACCGTGCCATCGAGCTTCGTGCTCGCGACAGGCAGCGCAAGCTGATCTCGAAGATCGACGCTGCCCTGCAACGGATCGACGAAGGTACCTACGGTTTTTGCGAGGAAACCGGCGAGCCGATCGGTTTGAAGCGCCTTGACGCCCGTCCGATCGCAACTCTGTCGATCGAAGCGCAGGAGCGCCACGAGCGCCGCGAAAAGGTTTATCGCGACGAGTGAATACGCCTCACTCTCGCCTGCGCGACGTGTAGCGACCGATTTTTCATGCCGGCCTCAGGGCCGGCATTTTTCGTTGTGTTTGCTGATCAGGCTACTTCTCAGGAGTTTCGGCTGGCCGACATCTCGCCGAAGATGCGGGCGATTTCGTTCTGCAAGTTGGGCTCGTCGGGTGTGCCGTCAGCGTTTGCGGAGGGTCTCGCCACCGGTGGCGTCGCATGTCTGCCTTCCGGCAGGATCGCCGACACCGGCAGACCTGGCCTATCGCTGCGGATCTCGGGCAGAAATGGTTGGGCCGTGGGGCCGTCGCCTCTGATATTGTTATCTTGGGGCAGCGGCAGTGGATCTGCGGCCAAATGCAGCGCCATCTCCTCTTCAAGAACCCGCTCGAAATCACTCATGTCGCGTGCCGGCTCCTCAGCCTGAGCGACATTTATCGGTTCGTGTTGTGGGACGAAACGTTCGGCGGCGAAAGGTTGTGCCGCGCCCGGACGTTCGGCTGCGTTCAGCGGGAGGACGCGCGCGCGCGCCGCTTCCAGTATGTCGGCTGCATCGGGCGCCGTCACATCCGGCGCGCGCGCCGGTACAGCTTCCGAGGCAATCTCTACTGGGGGGATCTGATGCACCGGCATGGCCGGTACCGCGGGCGAGGCGATAGACGGAACCTCCGGCGCGCGGCCGATGCTCACAGGCTGTTCGAACTGCGGCTTCCGGTTTTGCTCATTGTGCGGCTGGTGTGAAACTTCAGGCGCGATCGTTATCGGGTCCGCTGTGTCTCCTGGCGAAACGGGGGACGGAATTTCGACCGGAGCGGGGATCGACGGTGACTGAACCGTTTCTACAATCGGGGCGACCGCAACGGGCGGAGCTACAATAGCCGGCGCAACAGGCGGGGCGACAACGTCAAGGCGTGGTTCCGGGTGCATCTGGGTCGGGGTGGTCGCGCTCTGCGAGCGCAGCTGATCGCTCGGTTTTGTTTCGTTACTCGGCATCGGCTGCTGGAGCGTCGCCTGCGCAGTCATCACCGGGATCGTCGTTGCTGCGATGGCAGGCGCTACCAAGACTGCGGGCGGGGTAACGACGGGAATCGGGGCTGCCGCTGATATCGGGGCGCGGGCAGCTGGTGGCACTTTCGGCGCTGGCACGGTGCCGGCTGGCTGCGCGGGGCGTACAGGGGCTGCTGGCTCCACCTGCGCGGAAGCGGGCGGTGGCGTGGAGCGGACGGGTTCCGGTTCGGCCATTGCCAAGTCCGCGGCAACGGCCACCTCCGTGGGAAGTGTACTTTTTTCGGCGGGTTCCGTTACGCTTTGAAGGGCAACAATCTTGGCTGACTCGGTGTGAGGGAGGTTCGGCGATGCGTCCAGAGCTTGGGCCTGGGGCTGGACGGCCAAAGTCGAAAGGTAGGCGCGGTCATCGCCAATGCCGCTTTCAATGACGATGTCGGTCGGGCCGCCGATCATGACGAGGTGTTCGACATTGTCGCGGCGGATCAGGACAATGCGTCGGCGGGCGTCGACGGCTGCGGCATCGAGGACCTGCAGGCGGGGCTGACGGTTTCTGCCGCCGCGAACGAAGGGTGAGGAGGCGCGGTTGCGCATCAGCCAGAGCACGATGAACAAACACAGCAGGGCGAGCGCCACACCAAGTGCCGCAACCAGTAAACGGTTGCCGTAGGCGGAAATCAGTTCGTCCAGCATGATAGGCTCTCCTTGTAAGGCTTTCTCGCAGAAGATAGGCCTTTCCGCAATCATGACCCGCAATCATGACTTGTCGGCTATCCCATGCAGCAATTACATGGAGCGCCACCCCTCAATTTCCATGCAGAATGCGGCAATCCTGTGGGGTAGCGACAAAGCGCGCAGGTTTCGGCCTTTCTTTGCTTTTTGCACCCCTTGCAAATTGCTAAACAGGACGGTGCGCCGATTCCCGTAACGGGTCGGGAGCAGGGCGCGGACAGGCAAGAGGCATTCATGACACGACAGCAGAAGCCCGGCGATAGCGACAGCCCTCTGGTGGACCGCCGGGGCGGATTCGGTACAGCGCTGCGCATTCTCTTGCTGGCCCTGGTGCTGATCGGAGCATCCGCTGCCTTTGTCTTTTTCCGCGACCAGCTGGACAACCAGATCGTTCTCGGAGTTCTCGGCGTTCTGGCGATGATGGGCATCTTCTTCATCGTTTCGGCCGTCATCGGCTTCGTCGAGGTCATGCCGCAGTCGCATACCGATACGCTGGCGCGGCGATTTCTGGCCAGCCAGCCGGAAGGCACGCTGATCACCGATTCGGAGGGCCGCATCGTTTACGCCAATGCGGCCTATGGCGAGATGACCGGCGCGAAGAAAGCGACGGATGTGCAGACGCTCGAAGCCTTGCTGTCGCGTTATCGCGAGTCGAGCGAGGCGCTATACCGGCTGACGAACGGTTTGCGAGAAGGTCGCGAGAGCTACGAAGAGTTCCGTCTGCTCAAGCCGCTCGGCAATCAGACAGGCAATGGTTCCGGTGCCCATTGGTACCGCCTGAAGGCGAGACTGCTGGAGAACGAGAGCCGCGGACGCGGCCTGCATGTCTGGCAGATCTCCGACATTACCGTCGAACGCGACGATCAGGAGCGCTTTTTCAAGGAATTGCAGCACGCAATCGACTATCTCGACCATGCGCCGGCCGGCTTCTTCTCCGCTGGTCGCAAGGGCGAAATCTACTATCTCAATGCGACACTTGCTGAATGGTTGGGCGTCGACCTGACGCAGTTCAGCCCGGGCTCGATGTCGATTGCCGATCTGGTTGCCGGCGAAGGCATGGCATTGATCAATTCGGTACAGGCCGAACCCGGCAATTCGCGGACAGAGACGCTGGATCTTGACCTGCGCCGGGTCAACGGCCAGATCCTGCCCGTGCGACTGGTACACCGGGTACGCGCAGCGCGTGACGGGGCACCGGGCGAAAGCCGGTCGATCGTGCTCGCCCGGCAAAGTGGCGATACCGGCGATCACTCCGCCTCGGTCGCATCGATGCGTTTCACCCGGTTCTTCAACAACACGCCGATGGCGATCGCGTCCGTCGATGGCGAAGGCCGAATCCTGCGCACCAATGCGCCGTTCATGAAACTGTTTGCCGACATCATCACTCGCGATCAAATCGAGCAGCATGACAGGCTGGAAATCGTGTTCCATGAGAGCGAGCGCGAGCGGTTTCATGATGCGCTGGCGCTGGCCAAGGATCGCCAGGTCGATATCGCCCCGATCGACAGCCGCCATCCGGTCAGCGATACCCGCCACTTCCGCTTCTATGTCAATGCCGTTATCGACCAGAGCGACGAGGCGCCTGAAGAGGCCGCGATCGTCTATGCCGTTGATGTCACAGACCAGAAGGCGCTTGAAGCGCAGATGGCGCAGACTCAGAAGATGAATGCCGTTGGTACGCTTGCCGGTGGTATCGCGCATGACTTCAACAACGTCCTGACCGCGATCCTTCTGTCGTCGGATCATCTGCTGCTGCAGGCGCGGCCTTCGGATGCAAGCTTCGCCGACCTGATGGAAATCAAGCGCAACGCCAATCGTGCGGCCGTATTGGTCCGACAGTTGCTCGCTTTTTCCCGCAAGCAGACGATGCGCCCCTCGGTGTTGAATCTCACCGATGTGATCGGCGATCTGCGCATGCTGGTTGACCGCTTGATCTCCGGCAGCAATGTCAAGTTGCGGGTTGAATATGGCCGCGATCTCTGGCCGGTGAAGACGGACCTGTCGCAATTCGAGCAGGTGATGATCAACCTCTGCGTCAATGCGCGCGATGCCATGCCGGGAGGCGGGGCAATCACAGTGTCGACGCGCAACGTTTCTGCGCAGGAAGCAGGCGATTTCCAGTATCGCGGCCTGCCGGCGGAAGAAATGGTGCTGATCGAGGTTGCCGATACCGGCACGGGTATTGCACCTGATATCATGGACAAGATCTTCGAGCCTTTCTTCACGACCAAGGAAGTGGGCAAGGGCACCGGTCTCGGTCTTGCCATGGTTTATGGCATCGTCAAGCAGTCTGGCGGCTACATCTATCCGGAATCGGAAGTCGGCAAGGGCACCACGTTCCGCATTTTCCTGCCGCGGCACATCCCCGAGATCCAGCCGGTGATAGAACACGTGGCCGGTGCGCCGGATCCTGCTGCGAACGTTGCTTCGGCTGCGAGCAGCGATTCGTCCACCGAGAACCGCGATCTGACCGGAAAGTCGGCCGTCGTGCTTCTCGTCGAGGACGAGGAGGCGGTGCGGCGCGGTGGCAAGCGCATGCTGGAAACGCGCGGCTATACCGTGCATGAGGCGGGATCAGGCGTGGAGGCGCTGGAGATCCTGGAAGAACTGGGCGGCGCTGTGGACATTGTCGTGTCCGACGTCGTCATGCCGGAAATGGACGGGCCGACGCTGCTGAGCGAACTCAGAAAGACCTATCCCGACATGAAGTTCATCTTCGTATCCGGCTATGCCGAGGACGCGTTTGCGCGCAATCTACCCGCGGATGCCAAATTCGGTTTCCTGCCCAAGCCCTTCTCGCTGAAGCAGCTGGCGGTGGCCGTTCGTGAGATGCTTGACGGCCAGGGCTGAGATCCTGGGATATCGGACCTAAAAAATCCGCGCTGGCGACAGCGCGGATTTTTTGCTTCTTGGCTACGGCGACGGTATCAGCCGTTCATTGCGACTGCGATTTCCGCGGCCAGACGAGCATTGTTTTCGACCAGCGCGATATTGGTCTTCAGGCTGCGGCCTTCCGTGAGATGAAAGAGATTGTCGAGCAGGTACGGGGTGACCTGCTTTCCGGCGATCTCGTCCCGTTCGGCATTGGCCAGCGCGCGGCTGATGTAGATTTCCATTTCCTCGCGCGGGATCTCGTCTGCTTCGGGAACGGGGTTGGCGATCAGCATGCCGCCATCGATGCCAAGCTGTTCGCGCAGCTTCTGGAAGTTGGCGATCGCTGCAGGGCTTGTCAGATTGAGGACGCTCTTGAGGCCGGAACTGCGCGACCAGAAAGCCGGGAAATCCTCGCTGTCATAGGTGACGACCGGCACGCCACGGGTTTCAAGCACTTCAAGGGTTTTGGGAATATCGAGAATGGCCTTCGGACCGGCAGATACAACAATGACCGCCGTCCGTGCCAGTTCTTCAAGGTCGGCGGAAATGTCGAAGCTTTCTTCAGCGCCACGATGCACGCCGCCGATGCCGCCTGTTGCAAAGACATGGATGCCGGAACGATAGGCGGCGATCATCGTTGCCGCGACCGTGGTGGCGCCATTGCGGCGCTCGGCGAGCGCAAAGGCTAGGTCGGCGCGCGACAGTTTCATCACGTTGTTCATCTGGGCCAGCGCTTCCAATTGCGAAGGCTCGAGGCCGATATGCAGCACGCCATTCATCACGGCAATGGTCGCCGGCACTGCGCCCTGCTGGCGGATGATCGTTTCGACGCTCTTCGCCATGTCGAGATTGCCAGGGTAAGGCATGCCGTGGGTGATGATGGTCGATTCGAGCGCCACGATCGGCGCGCCACGCTGCTTGGCGGCGCTGACTTCGCTGGAATAGGCAATGGGCAGGAGGGGGGAGATGGAACGGTTCATTTGAGCTTCCAGATGGTTTTGCCCGTCATGGCAGGAAACGGGCCCGTGGGACAAGAGCCAACTGTGTTTCCAGCCGCTGGGGCGTGAGGTTTTCTTCAGTTGCATGCAGGGAGGCAAGGGTAATCGAGGCGGTCGCGGTTGCCTGACGAAGTGCGCCGCAAAGGTCGCCGCCGGCCAGCCGGGCGTTCAGGAAACCGGCGGCGAAGGCGTCGCCGGCGCCGGTGACGTCGGCAATCTGGGTCACCGGTGCGGGTTCGATGGCCGCCGCCGATGTCTCATCAAATGCAATCGCAATGCGCCCGCCACTGGTGACGCTGCCACCGCGCAGGCCGGCCAGACGGAGAAGCGATGGCCAGTCCTCCGGTTGTACTGCCGTCTTTCCAGTCAGGCTTTCGGCTTCGGCGACGTTGAGGAATAGGTGGTCGATCCGTGGCAGGGCCTCCCTGAGGCGAAGGACCTTTGCCGGGGATATGGCGATGGCTGACAGGCCGATGCCGCGCTGGGTTGCCTCATCGGCCAGGGCTGCGATTGTTGGCCCCGGCAGGTTGGCGTCACACAGGACATGGCGTGCAATGTCGAGGCTGTCGCGTGTGGAACGGGCCCGCAGCCGGCGCGCGCTGAACATGTCGTACAGTGCCATGTCGGCAAGGGCGATGACCAGATTGCCGTCGCGCTCGAGGATGGCGGTGTAGCTTGGCGTGGCGCGATCGAGAAAGACCACCGGGCAGTCGTCGAGGCCGGCGCGCTCTGCGGCATCCGCCACCGTCTGGCCCGCCGCGTCGCCGCCACGGGGTGCAACAAGGCGAACACGGTGTCCGAGCCGTGAAAGATTGCTGGCGGCATTGAACACGCCGCCACCCGCCTCCTCGAACCATTGGCCGGGATTGCTGGAGCCTGGTTTCGTTTCCCCGAACAGACGTCCGCGGCGATCGATATGGGCGCCGCCGATGGCCAGAATATCAAAGCTCATGCACGGCACTTTCTCACACGGATGATCCGAATCGCAAGGACATAAAAACTTCAATTTCGCAATGTAAGACACTGTTTGCAAAAGCTTTTCCAAGGTGCGGAACATTTGTCGAACATGGTTGAAAAAGCCGTTTTCTCTCAATGGCTTGAATGGCGCTTGCAAAGGTGGAACAAAAGAAGTACATACAGTCCATCGGCGGCTTCATTGCCTATGCGGCCTCAATAACCTAAAGGTGGATCAAATGGCACAGAATTCTTTGCGGTTGGTAGAGGACAAATCGGTGGATAAAAGCAAGGCATTGGAAGCGGCGCTCTCGCAGATCGAACGTTCGTTCGGCAAGGGCTCGATCATGAAGCTCGGCGCGAACGAGAGTGTGGTCGAAGTCGAGACTGTCTCGACGGGATCGCTCAGCCTCGATATTGCGCTCGGTATCGGTGGTCTGCCGAAGGGCCGAATCATTGAAATCTATGGACCGGAAAGCTCGGGCAAGACGACGCTTGCGCTGCAGACGATTGCCGAAGCGCAGAAAAAGGGCGGTATCTGCGCCTTCGTCGATGCCGAGCACGCACTGGATCCGGTCTATGCCCGCAAGCTGGGTGTCGATCTGCAGAACCTGCTGATCTCGCAGCCGGATACCGGCGAGCAGGCGCTCGAAATCACCGACACTTTGGTGCGCTCCGGCGCTGTCGATGTACTGGTTGTCGACTCTGTCGCGGCACTAACTCCGCGCGCCGAAATCGAAGGCGAGATGGGCGACAGTCTTCCGGGTCTGCAGGCGCGCCTTATGAGCCAGGCGTTGCGCAAGCTCACCGCATCGATTTCCAAGTCGAAGACTATGGTGATCTTCATCAACCAGATCCGCATGAAGATCGGCGTGATGTTCGGTTCGCCGGAAACGACCACCGGCGGCAATGCACTGAAGTTCTATGCCTCGGTTCGCCTCGACATCCGCCGCATCGGCGCGGTCAAGGATCGTGAAGAGGTTGTCGGCAACCAGACACGCGTCAAGGTCGTCAAGAACAAGATGGCACCTCCGTTCAAGCAGGTCGAATTCGACATCATGTATGGCGAAGGCGTTTCGAAGACCGGTGAGCTCGTCGATCTCGGCGTCAAGGCCGGCATTGTCGAGAAATCGGGTGCTTGGTTCTCCTACAATAGCCAACGTCTCGGCCAGGGGCGTGAAAATGCCAAGCTGTTCCTGCGTGACAATCCGGCGCTTGCGCAGGAAATCGAACTTGCACTGCGCCAGAATGCCGGTCTGATCGCAGAGAAGTTCCTGCAGAACGGTGGTCCCGACGCCAATGATGGCGATAGCGCCGAAGACTAAGTCTCGCGCTGTCCCAGATTTGAATTCAGGCCGGCCATGTTTCGAAAGAGGCATGGCCGGTTTTCTATTGCGTGGCTGGACAGCGACCATACCGGACGATAAAAGCCATTGATTTTGCGAATTGGCCGGCTTGCGGCCTGAATGAAGGGCGTGACATGAGCGGTGTAAACGACATCCGGTCGACTTTTCTCGATTACTTCAAGACGAACGGTCACGAGGTCGTATCCTCCAGCCCGCTGGTGCCGCGCAACGACCCGACATTGATGTTCACCAATGCCGGCATGGTGCAGTTCAAGAACGTTTTTACCGGTTTGGAACAGCGTCCTTATTCGCGCGCCGTAACCGCGCAGAAATGCGTGCGCGCCGGCGGCAAGCATAACGACCTGGACAATGTCGGCTATACCGCCCGTCACCATACCTTCTTCGAAATGCTCGGCAATTTCTCCTTTGGCGACTATTTCAAGGAAAATGCCATCGAGCTGGCCTGGAACCTGATCACCAAAGAATTCGGCATCGACAAGAACCGGCTGCTGGTGACCGTCTATCATACAGACGATGAAGCGCATGGCTTGTGGAAGAAGATCGCGGGCCTGACGGATGACCGGATCATTCGGATTCCGACCAGTGACAATTTCTGGGCCATGGGTGATACCGGTCCGTGCGGTCCCTGTTCCGAGATCTTTTACGATCACGGCGACCATATCTGGGGCGGACCGCCCGGTTCGCCGGAAGAGGATGGCGACCGCTTCATCGAAATCTGGAATCTCGTCTTCATGCAATACGAGCAGGTGACGAAGGAAGAACGCATCGACCTTCCCCGTCCGTCGATCGACACGGGCATGGGCCTTGAGCGCGTCGCCGCCCTGTTGCAAGGCAAGCATGACAATTATGACATCGATCTGTTCCGTTCGCTGATCGAGGCGTCTGTCGAACTGACTGGCGTCAAGGCCGAAGGCGAGCGCCGGGCCAGCCACCGGGTGATCGCGGACCACCTGCGTTCGTCGGCTTTCCTGATTGCCGATGGCGTTCTGCCTTCGAACGAGGGACGTGGTTATGTCCTGCGCCGGATCATGCGGCGGGCCATGCGCCATGCGCAGCTCCTCGGCGCGCGTGATCCGATCATCTACAAGCTGCTGCCGGTTCTCGTTCAGCAGATGGGCCGCGCCTATCCCGAGCTTGCCCGTGCAGAATCGCTGATTGCCGAGACGCTGAAACTGGAAGAGACCCGGTTCCGCAAGACCCTGGAGCGTGGCCTGTCGCTGCTTTCGGATGCGACGACCGATCTTAGTCAAGGCGATAGCCTCGACGGCGAAACCGTGTTCAAGCTCTATGATACCTATGGCTTCCCGCTGGATCTGACGCAGGACGCCCTGCGTACCCGTGGCATCGGCGTGGATATCACCGGTTTCAACGATGCGATGCAACGGCAGAAGGCTGAAGCGCGGTCGCATTGGGCCGGATCCGGTGACAAGGCGACGGAGACCATCTGGTTCGAGCTGCGCGAAAAGCACGGGGCGACCGAATTCTTCGGCTACTCGGCGGAAACGGCAGAAGGCCAGATCCAGGCAATGGTACGCGACGGGGCGCTGGTCGAGAGCGCTTCGGCTGGCGAACTGGTGCAGATCGTCGTCAACCAGACCCCGTTCTACGGCGAGTCTGGTGGCCAGATGGGTGATACCGGCGAAATTATCGGCGAGGGTTTCTCGCTGGATGTGACCGATACGCAGAAGAAGGGCGAGGGGCTCTTCGTCCATATCGCCACTGTCCGCAACGGCGTCGTGCGCGCTGGTGAAGCGGTGACGCTGAATGTCGATCATGCCCGCCGCTCAAGGCTGCGGGCCAATCACTCCGCAACCCATCTACTGCATGAAGCGCTGCGCGATGTGCTTGGAACGCATGTGGCACAGAAGGGGTCGCTGGTTGCGCCCGAGCGGCTGCGCTTCGACATCTCGCATCCCAAGCCGATCACCGCAGAAGAGCTGAAGATCGTCGAAGAGATGGCCAATGAGATCATCGTGCAGAATGCACAGGTCACAACGCGCCTGATGGCTGTCGACGATGCAATTGCCGAGGGCGCGATGGCACTGTTCGGTGAAAAATATGGCGACGAAGTACGCGTTGTATCGATGGGCACCGCTGTTCGGGGGGAGAAGGCCGGCAAAGCCTATTCGATCGAATTGTGCGGCGGCACCCATGTCAACGCAACCGGTGATATCGGCCTTGTGCGCCTAGTCGGCGAAAGCGCTGTCGGTGCCGGTGTGCGTCGTCTGGAAGCACTGACCGGCGAAGCGGCCCGCGCTTATCTGGCCGAGCAGGACGAACGGGTGAAGGCGCTTGCCACGTCGCTGAAGGTTCAGCCGTCCGATGTGCTTTCGCGTGTCGAGACATTGATCGATGAGCGCCGGAAGCTTGAGAAGGAACTGGCTGACGCCAAGCGCAAGCTGGCCATGGGTGGCGGTGCGACCGGCGGCGCCGACGCACCGCGCGTGATCAATGGCATCAGCTTTATTGGGCGCCAACTGTCCGGCATCGACGCCAAGGACCTGAAGGGCATGGCCGACGAGGCCAAGGCTGGCCTGGAGTCCGCAGTCGTCGTTCTGATCGCCGTGGCTGAGGATGGCAAGGCGAGCGCCGTTGTTTCGGTCACGCCCAGCCTTGTCGAGCGTTTCAGTGCGGTTGATCTGGTACGGATCGCGTCCACGGCGCTGGGTGGAAAGGGCGGTGGCGGTCGTGCCGACATGGCACAGGCCGGCGGCCCCGATGGCGCGCAGGCCGAAGCCGCGATCGAAGCGGTCGCTGCTGCACTCGCGGTCTGATTTTGGCGAACGGGCTTCGGGACGCAGATGCGTTTCGAAGCCCGATCTTAACGCCCTTTTGCATTGGCGACCGCAGCAGAATGCATAGTCATTTAGCGAGCCGGTTTTCTTTTCCTTCAGTCTTGAATGGTATGTCTTACCTCGTTTTCGAGGTTTGCCGGCTTGGTCCATCTTTTCCACATTCCCACATTGATGCTCTGCCTTTCGGCGGCCTGCGTGATCATCTCGATCTTTCTGACGCTTCTCTGGCTGTGGGATCGAAACAGCCAGGCTTTGCTACGCTGGACGGTGGGGTTCTGGCTTGGCTGTCTCGGTCTGACTCTCTTGGGCTTGCGGGATATTGGCCCGCCGATCCTCTCAATAGGGCTCGGCAACGCGCTTAGTCTCTGGAGCCTTGGTCTGATCTGGCTTGGCTGTCGGGCGTTCAATGAATGGGATCCCGACGCGCCTTCAGCGCTGGCGATGTCGGGCGGGCTTGTGTGGCTCACCCTGGTTGCCTGCTGGCCGCGTTTTGCCGAAGACCTGAACATCCGCGTCGTTGTCGCTTCTGCCCTCTATGCCGGATATTCCTTTCTCATCGTCAACACGGTGTGGCGGGGATATCGCCACGAACCGCTGCCTGCGCGGCGCCTTGCAGTCTTTGCCTTCGGGCTGCATGGCCTATTTTACCTGTTGCGACTGCCGGTACCTTTGTTGTTCCCCGCGACTTTGAACGGGGGATATCCCAATCTTTGGTTCGGTGTGGTCACTTTCGAGTATTTCATACAGGCGCTTTTCGGCGCTCTCGCCATCTTTGCAATGGTGCATGAGCGTCTGACCATGCGCTACAAGGTGGCCTCCGAGATCGACTATCTGACTGGCATTTACAATCGCCGTGCCTTTCTCAGCGCGATCGACGCCAGTCGTCAGCGCCCCGGGGGCGATCGAGTCGGGGCGATGCTGGCTCTGCTGGATGCCGATCATTTCAAGGCGATCAATGACACGCATGGGCATGGTGCCGGTGATACTGTGCTGACTTGCCTGAGCGACCTGGTCGCCAGCCGGTTGCCACAGGGGGCAATTTTCGGGCGCGTCGGCGGCGAGGAATTCGCCATCTATCTGCCGGCGACGGCCGCCCTTGCCCATGGCGATCTGCTGGAGCACATCCGTGTCGATATCGGCGCCATGGCCGTTCGGCACGGTGAGGCCTGCATCCAGATGAGCGTAAGTATTGGCCGTTGCATTCTTCCGGCAGGACCGCTCGACGTGCAGATGGCTCTGGCGGCGGCGGATCGTGCCCTCTATGCGTCGAAAAAAGCGGGCCGCAACTGTGTCACGACAAGTAGTTTTGTACCCGGTGAGAAGAAACCAACCGGCGCTTATCCGGGTCCTGCTCCTTCAACCTCGATCGCCTGACACCCGGACCATTCCTACGTTGCGCTAGCGGCAATTTCGGCTTTTGCAGTCAACAGGCTGTCGACGAAGATCACCTTGTGCGCCGGTATGCCATGATGGAGCAGCATGCTGCGGAGTTCAGCGCGCTGTGTCACCACATAGACTGCGATGCCATGATGCAGGGCCTTGCGCATTGCGCCGGCAAGGACGTTGACGCCGGAGGCATCGATCATCTGCAGGCCGGTGCAATCAAGCACGAGGTTGCGATGGCTGTCGGCAATCCGGTCGAGCACAGCACTGGCGGCAGCGACGGCTCCGAAGAAGAAGGCCCCGTCGATACGATAGATCACCGTGGCTGCGTCGGTATTGTCTATCGGATGTTCATCACTGTGGCTGGTGACACGCAATGTCGTCGACATGCGGTGAATGAACAGCATGGCAGCCAGGGCGAAGCCCACGACGATGCCTTCTGTCAGATCGCGGACGATCACCAGCAGAAACGTGACGAGAAGGACCAGGGTTTCGCCGCGCGACGATCTGAACAGCGAGACGATGGCCGAGCGTTCCACCATGTTCCAGGAGACCACCGCGAGAACCGCTGCGAGCGACGCCAACGGTATATAGGCAGCCAGCGGCGCAGCAGTCAGCATGAATATCAGCAAGAACAGTGCGTGGAGCATGCCCGAAACAGGGCTGGTTGCGCCCGAGCGGACATTGGTGGCCGTGCGGGCTATGGTGCCCGTTACGCAAATGCCGCCAAAGAGCGCCGAACCGATATTGGCGACGCCCTGGGCGATCAGTTCGACATTTGAACGGTGACGGCGGCCTGTCATGCCATCGGCAACGACGGCAGACAGGAGGGATTCGATGGCTCCCAATAGCGCGAAGGCGATGGCATCGGGCAAAACGGCAAGGGCGAGATCGATTGAAAAAGCTGGCAGGGCAGGGCGCGGCATACTGTTGGGAATGCCGCCGAATTTTCCGCCTATGGTGGCAATCGGCAGGTCAAGGACGGCTGTCAGGACCGAAACGCCGACGACGGCAATCAACAGGCCGGGAAAGCCTGGCCGCCAGCGGCGCAAACAAAGAATGATGGCGACGGTCAGGATCGCGATTCCCGTCGCGGGCATGTTGATGGTGGGGAATGCGGCGATCAGGGCCGGGATTTTATCAATCAATGGTCCGGGTTCGCCTGCCGGCAGCATCAACCCGAACAATTCGCTGATCTGGCTGGCGAAGATGATCACGGCAATGCCAGCGGTAAAGCCTACGGTCACGGGATGCGGAATGAACTTGATATAGTCGCCAAGCTTTAGAACGCCGCAGAGGATCAAGATCAGTCCGGCCATGCTGGTTGCGAGCAGCAGGCCTTCGATCCCATGGGTCGCGACGGTGGCCGCGACAAGCACGATGAAGGCTCCTGCGGGTCCGCCGATCTGGTGACGGCTCCCACCGAAAAGGGAGACCAGAAAGCCGCCGACGATTGCGGTAAACAGCCCCCGGTCCGGTGTCACGCCGGACGCAATGGCAATTGCCATGGAGAGCGGCAGTGCCACTATCGCCACGGTCATGCCGGCAATCGCATCGGCTTTCAGGCGCTCGAGGCCATAGCCCTCACGCAAGACACTGACTGTTTTCGGCAGGAGGGCTTCGTTCATGGAGTGCGTCGATACCAGCCTCGGGGATACAGGAGCATTCTGCGTGCAGCAATCAGCAGTGGAGCCTGAGTCTCGTCCGTTGGCAATGGCAGGCATACCGGCACAATGCGAGATGCGCTTTACCCTGGGCAGGCTGTTGTCACGATCAACCGGATGAGAAGTTTGTTAGAGACCAATCGGCAAACATGAGCCGCCTGTCGGCAGATCAGCACCCTCGTACATCTCGTCCGTTCCCTCGTATGACCTCGCATCAACGGCAGGCGGATTGCGGCTTATCGCCCGGTCCGCGGCATGTCTGCCATGGCCGCGTCATCGAGCGATTTGGCCCGTTGCCAGGCTGGTCGACCCGCAAGTCGGCTGTAATAGGCTTCAAAAACAGGGCGTTTGTCGATCGTGCCGAATTGCAATCCCCATCCGATCTGCGAACCGAGATAAACATCTGCTGCGGTAAATCGATCGCCCGCAATATAGGGGTTGTCTGAAACCGCCTGTTCCAGCGTGTTCATCACGGCGCCGAACGATCCATAGCCGACCATACGACGTCGGTCTGCTGCGACCTCCACGCCCAGACTGCGGTTGGTGACCGCAGCCTCCAGCGGGCCTGCCGCGAAGAACATCCAGCGATAGTAGGCGCCGCGTTCCTCTGCTGTCGGTGCAAGGCCAGCTTTCGGGAAGGTATCCGCCAGATAGGCACAGATCGCCGCGCATTCTGTGACGATTGTGTCACCGTGTTTCAACGCCGGAACCTTGCCCATCGGATTGATCGCCAGGTAGTCTGGTGCGTGCATTGACGGACCAAATGCTACGATTTTCGTGCGGTAGGGTTCGCCGACCTCCTCCAGCATCAGACGTGCAATGCGTCCGCGCGACATCGGATTGGTGTACAGCATCAGTTCCGCCATGGCCTTCCTCCCTATTTGTGCCCTTAGACTTCAATATATGGAGGATCAGGTGCTTGCGGTAAGGCACAGGGCTTAACAAAAAAGCCCGGCGCGTGCCGGGCTTTTCGTCGGTCATGGGTTTTGATCAGGCCGCCATGGCCTTCTTGAGGTTTTCATCGACCTTGTCGAGGAAGGCGGTGGTCGAAAGCCACGGCTGGTCCGGACCGATCAAGAGTGCGAGGTCCTTGGTCATGTAGCCGGCTTCGACGGTGTCGACGCAGACCTTTTCCAGCGTGGTGGCGAAACGGGCGAGTTCGGCGTTGTCGTCGAGCTTGGCGCGGTGCGCGAGGCCACGGGTCCAGGCGAAGATCGAGGCGATCGAGTTCGTCGAGGTTTCCTGGCCCTTCTGATGCTGGCGGTAGTGGCGGGTCACGGTGCCGTGAGCGGCTTCCGCCTCGACGGTGCGGCCGTCCGGCGAAAGCAGGACCGAGGTCATCAGGCCGAGCGAGCCGAAGCCCTGGGCAACGGTGTCGGACTGGACGTCGCCGTCATAGTTCTTGCACGCCCAGACGTAACCGCCGGACCACTTGAGCGCGGAGGCGACCATGTCGTCGATCAGGCGGTGTTCGTAGGTGATGCCGACTTCGTCGAACTTCGCCTTGAATTCGGTCTGGTAGACTTCCTCGAAGATGTCCTTGAAGCGGCCGTCATAGGCCTTGAGGATGGTGTTCTTGGTCGACAGGTAGACAGGCCACTTGCGCATCAGGCCGTACATCATCGAGGCGCGGGCGAACTCGCGGATCGATTCGTCGAGGTTGTACATCGCCATGGCAACGCCGGCGCTCGGGGCGTCGAAGACGTCCTTCTCGATGACCTGGCCGTCTTCGCCGACGAACTTGATCGACAGCTTGCCCTTGCCGGGGAACTTGAAGTCGGTTGCCTTGTACTGATCGCCGAAAGCATGACGGCCGACAACGATCGGCTTGGTCCAGCCCGGAACGAGACGCGGTACGTTCTTGCAGATGATCGGCTCGCGGAAAATCACGCCGCCGAGGATGTTGCGGATCGTGCCGTTCGGCGACTTCCACATCTGCTTGAGGTTGAATTCCTTGACGCGGTCTTCGTCGGGCGTGATCGTCGCGCACTTGATGCCAACGCCGTGCTTCTTGATCGCATGGGCGGCGTCTACGGTAACCTGGTCCGAGGTCGCGTCGCGGTTTTCGACCGACAGGTCGTAATACTCGATGTCGAGGTCGAGGTAGGGCAGGATCAGCTTTTCCTTGATGAACTGCCAGATGATACGGGTCATCTCGTCGCCGTCGAGATCGACGACCGGGTTGGCTACCTTGATCTTGCTCATGAATATCCTCGCTCGGAATGAATAGGGACGAGCGTCCCACTTGGTTCGGCTCGCTGGGCTATAGCATTCCCGGTTAAGAACGCAAAGCACCGGCACAGGCTGATAGCGCGATTTCATTCACAAATTGACACCAACAATGGTCTCATGCGGGCAGCTATCGACATTGAGCTTTGGCCGGGCGTCTGTAGAGTGCCGCAACATTCAATCCGCAGATGGAATCCGACATGAACATCCTGATTGCCGCCTCGATGCTTCTGGCGTCGAGCGTCGGTGCGATTGCCGCAGACGTGACTGGCCCGGTCCGCGAGATCATCGAAGCAACCGCAAGCAACTGGACGGAAGAGGCCTTCGGCAACGAGAAGGAGGTCTTCACGGAAGATCGGCTGGACCGGATCTTCAGTGCAGATTTTGCCACGATGTACCGGGAAGCCTCGAAGAACCCAGCCTACGATTTGCCCGAAGGCGAAACGACGGGATTTCCGTTCGACTATGATCCGATTGCCCGAGGCCAGGATGGTTGCCCGTTCCAGAACATTCGTATCGAGGATGATGGAGATGGGCAGGTGACCGCCCTGTTCAACAACCGCGAATGTATGGGCGATGATCCTGCATTCAAGGAAGACACGGTTCTGATCTTTCATGTCCTGGACCAGAACGGTCATGCGGTGATCGATGATATCTATCCGGTGGAAAACGGTCAGTCCGGTCAATCGATCAAGGATGAACTCAGAACGATTGCCGGGCAGTAGTTCGATCGCGCCAGTCTCATCCAGGGAATGAATTGCGCGGCGGTGACGCCGTCCGGCATTTTGCTGTCCGCATCTTTTGATTTTTCCGGCGGTTTGTGTCAGTGAGGCCGCAAATATCGATCGAGACGGGCGAATATGGCAGGGACGAACAGCGAGCGTGTACTTCTGGCCGAAGGGCCGGCCATCATCCTTGTCGAGCCGCAATTGGGCGAGAATATCGGCATGGTGGCGCGCGCCATGGCGAATTTCGGTCTGGCCGAATTGCGACTAGTCAAGCCGCGTGACGGCTGGCCAAGCGACAAGGCGCGGTCTGCCGCATCCAAGGCTGACCATGTGATCGACGGTGCCGTGGTGTATGAGACACTGGAAGAAGCGGTCGCCGATCTCAATTTCGTCTATGCGACCACGGCCCGCTTCCGCGACGGTTTCAAGCCGGTGCGATCGCCGGTGACGGCAGCCTCGACCTTGCGTCGGCGTTTTGCCGCGGGCGAAAAGACCGGCATCATGTTCGGCAGGGAGAAGTCGGGCCTGTCGAACGAGGATGTCGCGCTTGCCGACGAAATTGTCACCTTTCCCGTCAATCCGGCATTCGCGTCGCTGAACATTGCCCAGGCCGTACTTCTGATGTCCTATGAATGGATGAAGTCGAGCATGGACGATCTTCATGCCGTGCCTTTCGATGCGGTAGAGCAGGCACCCGCCACCAAGGACGAGGTCATCGGACTTTTCGACCACCTGGAAGAGGCGCTCGATGCGCGCAACTATTTCCATCCGGCCTCGAAAAAACCGAGAATGATCGACAACCTTCGTGCTGTTCTCTCGCGGCGCGCGTTTACCTCGCCCGAGATCAAGGTTTTGCGCGGCGTGATTTCTTCGCTCGACCGGTTCCAGCGGTCCCGGCCGCGCGGTTCCGGGCCGCCGGATGTGGCGCTATTCAAGGGCAGCAAACGGCATGACAGCGGCGACAAGGAATGAACTGAAACCGGTACTGGTGTTTGATTCCGGTATCGGTGGGCTGACAGTTCTGCGTGAGGCCCGGCTGCTGATGCCCGAACGCGGCTTCATCTATGTCGCCGACGATGCCGGCTTTCCCTATGGCGGCTGGGAGGAAGAGCCGCTCAGGGCGCGCATCGTTTCCCTGTTTCGCGATCTGCTCGCCGCCTACGAGCCGGAAGCCGTGATTGTCGCATGCAATACGGCCTTCACGCTGGCCGGTGGTGACTTGCGCGCCGCCTTTCCCGCCATGCGCTTCATCGGGACCGTGCCGGCAGTCAAGCCGGCGGCCGAGCGCACGCGCTCCGGCCTCGTCTCGGTTCTGGCTACGCCTGGCACCGTCAAGCGCGCCTATACCCGCGATCTCATCCAGTCTTTTGCCAGCCAATGCCATGTCCGGCTGGTTGGTTCGGAAAATCTGGCGCGCATGGCGGAAGCCTATATTCGCGGCGAGACGCTGGACGATGCGCAGGTGCTTGCGGAAATTGCGCCTTGTTTTGTCGATAAGGATGGTGCTCGAACCGACATCGTCGTGCTGGCCTGCACACACTATCCTTTCCTCGCCAATGTCTTTCGTCGTCTGGCTCCGTGGCCCGTCGACTGGCTCGACCCGGCCGAAGCTATCGCACGGCAGGCGCGGCGTATGGTCCCGCTGGTCGAGGGCGCTGAGCATCCCGATGGCTTTGACTTTGCGGTATTCACCTCCGGACAACCGAATTTCTCGACCCGCAGGCTGATGCAGGGCATGGGCCTGTCAATGGCGTCTGCCGATGACGCCGGGTTTTGCCGATAGACCCTTTGGATCGGCATGTCGGTGTGCTAGAGGTCGAGCCGTTGCCGGACGCTTAGCCGGTGTAGAGGAGCTTTGCTCGTAGTCTTGTTAACCGAGATATCGATTGTCGTATTCCTGACGCTGCTGAACGGCGTTCTGGCCATGTCTGAACTCGCCGTCGTCTCATCGAGACCCGCACGTCTCAAAGTCATGAGTGAACTTGGAAATCACGGCGCGCTTGTCGCCATCCGGCTGGCGGAAGATCCGGGCCGTTTTCTCTCGACAGTCCAGATCGGCATCACCCTTGTTGGTGTCCTGTCCGGCGCATTTTCCGGCGCTACACTCGGGGCGCGCCTTTCGGACTGGCTTGAGCTTCAGGGCGTGTCAAACGGTGTTTCGGATGCGGTTGGCGTCGGCTTCGTCGTTATGATGATCACTTACCTCTCGCTGATCGTCGGTGAACTGGTTCCAAAGCAGATTGCGCTGCGCAACCCGGAAGCGGTTGCTGCGCGTGTCGCCATGCCGATGCTCGTCCTGTCGAAAGTGTCGGCGCCGTTGGTCTGGCTGTTGAATGGCTCCGGCAAGCTGATCCTGTCGCTTCTTGGCCAGCAGGGTGTCTCGGCCGGCACGGTGACCGATGAGGAAATCAAGACGGTTCTGGCCGAAGCGCACAGCGCCGGCGTGATCGAATCGGAAGAATCGGCGATGATCTCGGGTGTCATGCGTCTTGCAGACCGCACGGCGCGCGGACTGATGACACCGCGTCGAGACGTCGAGATCCTCGATGTGAAGGATACACTCGACGAATTGAAAGAATCGCTGCGCGACAGCCAGCATTCGCGCCTGCCGGTGCGTTCGGGCGATTCCGACGAGATCATCGGCGTGTTGTTCGTCAAGAAGGTCTATGAGGCCATTGCGCTCGGGACAGCCGTGGACATCCGGACCCTGGTCAGCGAAGTGCCGATCGTTTCGGATCTTGCCGGGGCGATCGATATCATTCAGGCGATGCGCAAGACCTCTTTGCACATGGTGCTGGTCTATGACGAATACGGCCATTTCGAAGGCATCATTACGTCGGGCGATATTCTCGAGGCGATCACCGGGGCCTTCCAGGACGACAGCGAGGGCGAGCCATCGCTGGTCCTGCGCGAAGACGGTTCCTATCTGGTGGCGGGCTGGACGCCGATTGACGAATTCATCGATCGCATCCGCGTGCCGATCGATGCCGACCCGGACTACACCACCGTTGCAGGTTTCGTGATTGCCGAATTGAAGCGGATCCCGGAACTTGGCGAGAGCTTCGTCAAGAACAACTGGCGCTTCGAAGTGATCGATCTCGACGGACGCCGGATCGACAAGCTGCTGGTGTCGCCGGTGGGGCCTGGGGACTGACGCCGAAGGCGTACCCAGCGCAGGTTTTACATCTGATCCGAAGCAACACTTTGCAGCCGGAGGCGGTTTGCGCAGTGTTGCTTTTCAGCAACTAAAATTCGACAAAATTTGCAATCCGGAATTGTGATCTTGCCGGTTGCTTTTTCTTGTGTAATCTTCTGCACATCCGCAATTCAAACAATAGGAGGCGTCAATGATTACTCATTCTGTATATATGCGCCTCTCTGGCGGATCGGTGTTTACGGCAGGGGCCACTTGCGCCTTTTCCCCACGAACCACCGCCTGAACGGTTATCCCGTACAGGGTTTCCGGCGTCTGGCGCCATTTTCAACAAAACTAACGTGATCGGCTGACAGCACGCTGCTGCGTTTTTGCTCGTCCGTCTCTCCGTGTTTTTCATCTAGAGGACCTGGTCGCTTCGCTGCGCCGGGACGGAAAAGCTATGCACAAAGAACAATCTATAGTTGTTGATACCCTGACGGCTACGGTCGCCGAACTTTGCGAGAAATTCGGCGTCTGGGCCGCCGCCCGCACCTTGATCCATGTTGCCTGGACTCAACGGCGCAAGTCCAACTCGGTTGACGGGCTATCAGAGCGCATGCGCCAGGACATCGGTCTCGATGCTGCCGAGGACTGGCGATTGCCTTCGAAGATGTCCCTGTGGGACATCCGTTTGTGATGCTCGTTGCAAAAACTCCGGTGGATCTGACCACCGGAGTTTTTGGCTGAGGCTTGCACTCGATTCCCCGAGACAGGCGGCCATTCCACGAGGGTGGGTCGGGCAATAAGTGAGGCTCACAGCAACTCTCTCGAATTTTGTCTGCGGAAGCGGCATAATTGCCTGTTGATGGCGGCGTGTTTCGCGGCGCTGATTCGTGAAAAATTTGCTAAAGCATCTGCGGGTCGTTTGGCGATCCGGGCGCGCGGCGTGCGCGTGAGCATACGAGGTGGATTGGTGCAGGTCGGAATCGATATGGGAACCCTGACGGGCGGCGCTCAGGCGAAGCTCGACATAGAGGAACTTCTCGCCACGCGTCTGCTGGTTCAGGGCAATTCCGGATCGGGCAAGTCGCATCTCCTGCGTCGCCTGTTGGAACAGTCCGCGCAATGGGTGCAGCAGGTCATCATCGATCCCGAGGGTGACTTTGTGACGCTGTCGGATCGATACGGCCATGTGGTGGTCGATGGCGAGCGCACCGAGGCGGAACTGGCCGGTATCGCTGATCGTATTCGCCGCCATCGCGTCTCCTGCGTGCTGACGCTGGAAGGGCTGGATGTCGAGCAGCAGATGCGCGCGGCTGCCGCATTCCTCAACGGCATGTTCGATGCCGATCGTGAATTCTGGTTTCCGGTTCTGGTCGTGGTTGACGAGGCGCAGATGTTTGCGCCGGCGGTCGGCGGCGATGTTTCGGAAGATGCGCGCAAGATGTCGCTCGGCGCCATGACCAATCTGATGTGCCGTGGCCGTAAGCGCGGGCTTGCCGGGGTAATCGCCACCCAACGCCTGGCGAAGCTGGCGAAGAATGTGGCCGCCGAAGCGTCTAACTTCCTGATGGGCCGCACCTTTCTCGATATCGATATGGCGCGCGCCGCCGACCTGCTCGGCATGGACCGTCGCCAGGCCGAGATGTTCCGCGATCTGCAGCGCGGCAATTTCGTGGCGCTTGGCCCAGCCCTGTCGCGCCGCCCCTTGCCGATCGTGATTGGCGAGGTGGAGACATCGGCGCGTTCGTCCAGCCCGAAGCTGATGCCTCTGCCGGATGCGCCACAGGATGTCGAGGATCTGATCTTCACGCCGGATCCGGAAGAGTTCACACGGCCGATCGTGCGCCGGGCGCCGCCGGCACCGCGTCCGACGACGGACATTCTCGCAGAATTGTCGCGATCGATACCGGCTGCCCTGTCACCTGTCGGCGGCAGCGAACCGGGAACGCCAACGCGCGGCGCTGAAATGTCGGCGGAGGAACGCGAGGAGCGGCTGGCTGCCGTTCTGTCGGAAATTCTCGGGGATCCTCAGGCCGCCTATCGCACCGACAGCGTGCTTTACCAGGAGTTTCTCGTGCGGGCCCGGATGCGCCGGGTGTCAGGACCGCCAATGCCGATGGGTGAGTTTCGTCGACGCGTGGCGATTTCACGTTCCGGCGTAGATGAGGAGACGGCGGCGAGCGCTGCGTGGGCGACGGCACTCGATCTGTCGGTGCGTGTTTCCGACGACCTGCAGGGCGTATTCCTGCTGCTCGCCAAGGCCGCCTTGTTGTCGGAGGAGTGCCCGTCCGACCATCGCATCGCCAAGGCCTATGGTACCCATTCGTCCCGCCGCGCGCGGCGTCTGCTCGGTTATTTCGAAGAGCAGGGACTGGTCGTGGTGCATACCGATTTTTCCGGCAAGCGCATCGTCGCCTTCCCGGATCTCGAAGCCGAGACCCAGCCGGGCGATCCCAATCTGATGGATGCGGACGTGCCGACGCAGTCGGCGGCCGAGTGAGGGGTTAAGCGGAGCCGAGTACCCTTTTGCCTTTCGGCTATCTGGCCACCGTCCGCTCTGCCCAGACCTTGGCCAGTTCGACAATGGTCTTCACGGCTTTTTCCATGTCCTGGACGCTGACCCACTCCAGCGGGGAGTGATAGGCGTGGCCGCCGGTATAGATATTGGGGCAGGGCAGGCCCATGAACGACAGGCGTGAGCCGTCGGTGCCGCCGCGGATGCTGTGCAGCTTGGGTTCCAGTCCGATACGCCGTACGGCTTCGACGAGATTGTCGACCACTTCCGGATGCTGGTCGAGCACCTGTTTCATGTTGCGGTACTGCTGCTTGACCTTGAATGTGTAACGGGAGCCGGGATAGGTCTTCATCACGTCCTTGGTGATGTCTTCCAGGAGTTTTTCCTTCTCCAGCAATCCTTCGTCGGTGAAGTCGCGGATGATCAAGCCGATATGGGCGCTCTCCATGGCGCCTGTGAGATTGGTCGGATGGATAAAGCCCTGCTTGCCTTCGGTTGCTTCGGGCGTGATGTCCCTTGGCAGGCGCGCGACGATGTCGCTGGCAATCTTGATGGCATTCTCCATCTTGCCCTTGGCGTAGCCCGGGTGCATGGCGACACCGGTAATGTCGATCTCGACGCCATCGGCCGAAAAGGTCTCGTTTTCGATTTCGCCGACCGTGCTGCCGTCGAGCGTGTAGGCAAAACGGGCACCAAGCTTGTCCAGATCGACCTTGTCGGCGCCACGGCCGATCTCTTCGTCGGTGGTGAAGAGGATCTTGATCGTGCCGTGCTTGATGTCCGGATTGGCCAGCAGAGTTGCTGCCGCCGTCATGATCTCGGCAATGCCCGCCTTGTCGTCGGCGCCCAGGAGCGTTGTGCCGTCCGTTGTGACGATATCGTTGCCGATCTGGTTTTTCAGTTGCGGATGGCTTTCGACGCGGATGACCTGGGCGGTATCACCTGTCAGCCGGATATCGCCGCCGCGATAGTTGCTGACGATCTGCGGCTTGACGTTGGTACCGGTAAAGTCGGGAGCGGTGTCCATATGCGAGCAGAAGCAGATCACCGGGACCGGCTTGTTGGTGTTGGCCGGGATGGTCGCATAGATATTGCCGTGTTCGTCAAGGTGGGCGTCAGGCAGGCCGAGGGACAGCAGTTCCTGCACAAGGATGCGACCCAGATCCTTCTGCTTCTCCGTCGAAGGCTGCGCAGAAGACTTCGGATCGGACTGGGTGTCGATCACGACATAGCGGAGAAAACGGTCGAGGACGGTATCGGTCATTGGGCGTATCCGATCTCTGAAGAGGTTTATTGTCCGGACTGCGCGCCCAGATATTTGTCGAACAGGGCGGCCATCTGGCCGTCGCGCTCGGCTGCGCTGTCGCCGCCAAGGACAACGCCGACGACGCGGCGGCTGCCATTGCTGGCAGAGCTGACGAGGTTGTAGCCCGAGGCTTTGGTATAGCCGGTCTTGATGCCGTCCGCACCCGGATAAGTGGACAGCAACTGGTTGTGTCCGCGGAATTTCATGCTGCGAAAGGTGAAACGGGTCGTGGAAAACAGTTTGTACTCTTCCGGATAGTCACGCATCAGCGCCAATCCCAGCTTCGCCATGTCGGCGGCCGTGGTCACCTGGTTCGGATCGGGGAGGCCGGCGGGATTGGTGAATACCGTGCTGCTCATGCCAAGTGTGCGGGCCTTGGCGGTCATCATCTGACCGAAGGCCTGTTCGGAGCCGGCGAGCGCTTCGGCGACCGCGACTGCCGCGTCATTGGTCGACAGCACAATCATGCCCATGACCGCTTCGCGCACGGTGATCTTGTTGCCTGCGCCGACTGCGAATTTATAGGGTTCCTTGCTTTCGGCATTTTCCGACATCACCAGACGGTCATCCCAGCCGAAGCGGCTCTGATGCAGTGCCTCGAAGGTCAGGTACAGAGTCATCATCTTGGTCAGCGAGGCCGGATAATTGATGGCGTCGGCGTTCTCTGCCTCCAGAATCTGCCCGGTATTGGCGTCGAGGATTACATGGGCGCGACCGGCCTCGGCAGATGACGGCGCGAATGCCGACATGACGGTGAGGAAGGCCGAAACAATAAGGGAGGAATTGCGAGAAGCCATGATTGTCCTGAACACGATCTTTAAATCCGTAACCGGAACTGGCTTTAGACCAGATTGGCGAAGCTGTCAGCTTTGCAAACAGTCGTAAACGGGATTTTCAGGTACACGTCTGCGCGAGGTGCGATGGGGACGACCCAAGGGCCGCCCCCATGCGGGTTTACTGCTCAGCAACGGCGGTTTTGTCGTCCTTGCCGGTGTTGCGGGTCGCCCAGAGCGATCCGAGGATGCCGACGGCTAGGATGCCGATCGTAACGGAGAGCGAGATGGTGGGCGGGATCTTGGCGAGGCCCAGCATGTCTGCGACGAAGATCTTCGAGCCGATGAAGATCAGCACGACCGACAGCGCATATTTCAGATAGGCGAAGCGGTGGATCAGGGCGGAAAGCGCAAAATAGAGCGCGCGCAGGCCGAGGATCGCGAAGATGTTTGACGTATAGACGATGAACGGATCGGTGGTGATCGCAAAGATCGCCGGGATTGAGTCCACCGCGAAGATCACATCGGCCAGTTCGACCATGATCAGCGCCAGGAAAAGCGGCGTGATGAAGGTCTTCAGCTTGCCGGTCTTTTCGTCCGTTTCGCGAACGAGAAATTTCTCGTCGCGCAGGCCGTTTGTGACAGGCAAGCGCTTCTGCAGAAATTTGAGGACCGGATTGCTCGAGACGTCGTGTTCCTGTTCGGCTGTCAGCAGCATCTTGATGCCGGTGATGACCAGGAAGGCGGCGAACAGGTAGAGAACCCAATCGTAGTTCTCGACGATGGCAGCGCCTGCGGCAATCATCACGCCACGCAGGACGATGACGCCGAGAATGCCCCAGAGCAGGACGCGGTGCTGATAGGCGCGGGGTATGGAGAAATAGCCGAAGATCATCGCGATGACGAAGATATTGTCCATCGCCAGGCTCTTTTCGACGACAAAGCCCGTCAGATATTCGAGACCGGCCTGCTGGCCGCTCTGGAACCAGACCCAGCCGCCAAAGGCGACTCCGAGGGTCATATAGAAAGCTGAGAGAAGAAAACTCTCCTTGATGCCGATTTCACGGCTTTCCTTGTGCATGACGCCAAGGTCGAGAGCGAGTAGAAAGGCAACGAGGGAAACGAAGGTAAGCCACATCCAGGCGGGAGTGCCCAGAAAGTCAACCCAAAGAAAATCCACCATGAGGATTCCTTTGCCGGAAAGGTTTTTGATCGCAGCCCCGACATCACGAGAATCCGGCGCTCAACGTCAGAGGGGCCCGGTGGCTGCGTGATGGGGCAAATGGGACGGTGTCGCGGAAAGTTCAAGGCACAACGTTGACATTTTCTCGCATCGCCCATATAGCCCCCTCAACTTCGGGTTCCCTGAGCCCGTCGTTTAACGACATGTCCCGTGGTTTTCCCCGTACGCTTTACGTGAGAAGCCTGTCAGAGTTTCTAAAACGGAACTCAGAGGAGGGCGTGTTTCCTTGATCCTGTTTGGTAACAAACCGGTGTAACCTGTTGAGAAGGAAATGCGATGAGCAAGCGCGCTGCATCCAAGTACAAAATCGATCGCCGTATGGGCGAAAATATCTGGGGTCGTCCTAAGTCCCCGGTTAACCGCCGCGAATACGGTCCTGGCCAGCACGGTCAGCGCCGCAAGGGCAAGCTTTCGGACTTCGGTGTCCAGCTTCGCGCCAAGCAGAAGCTCAAGGGCTACTACGGCGACCTGCGCGAAAAGCAGTTCCGCGCCACCTACGACGAAGCCAACCGTCGCAAGGGTGACACCTCGGAGAACCTGATCGGTCTGCTCGAGTCGCGTCTCGACGCGATCGTATACCGCGCCAAGTTCGTTCCGACTGTCTTTGCTGCCCGCCAGTTCGTCAACCATGGCCACGTCACCGTCAACGGCGTCAAGGTCAACATCGGCTCGTACCGCTGCAAGGCCGGCGACGTGATCGAAGTTCGCCAGAAGTCGAAGCAGCTGGTTACCGTTCTCGAATCGGTTCAGCTCGCCGAGCGTGACGTTCCGGACTACATCGAAGTCGACCACAACAAGATGGTTGCTACCTTCGTTCGCGTCCCGACGCTGTCCGACGTTCCTTACGCTGTCGTCATGGAACCGCAGCTGGTCGTCGAATTCTACTCGCGTTAATCGACGCGTTTCGGATTTTTGGAAAAGCCGTCCTTCGGGGCGGCTTTTTCTGTTTGCAGTGCGGCGATGGACGATGAATATAGTACCAGCGCTGCCGAGCGAGAGGGTGGACATGGACCTGCAGGCGATTGTTGACGACATCGTGCGCGAGCTTGAGCCTCGGCTGGGCGAGGGCAAGGTGGCGGACTACATTCCGGAACTGGCGCGGGTCAATCCCAGGCAGTTCGGCATTGCGATCACCACGGTCGAGGGACAGACCTATAAGGCCGGCGATGCCGAGACGTCCTTTTCCATCCAGAGCATATCCAAGGTGTTCATGCTGACGCTGGCGCTCGGCAAGGCCGGCGAGGGCGTGTGGAACCGTGTTGGCCGCGAGCCCTCAGGCTCGGCTTTCAACTCCATTGTCCAGCTTGAACACGAGCATGGAATTCCGCGCAACCCGTTCATCAATGCCGGTGCGATCGTTGTCGCCGACATGGTGCTTGCGGGGCACGCTCCCCGTGAGGCGATTGGTGAATACCTGCGCTTCATGCGCTATGTCGCCGATGACGAGACGCTGTCGATCGACGAGAAGGTCGCGCAGTCGGAACAGAAGACCGGCTACCGAAATTTTGCGCTGGCGAACTTTATGCGCGGCTTCGGCAATCTGCATCACCCGGTGGAGCATGTGCTTGGTGTCTATTTCCACCAATGCGCGCTCGCGCTGAGCTGCGTCCAGCTGTCCCATGCCGGCCTCTATCTCGCCCATCGCGGTACCAATCCGCTCACCGGTTTTTCGGTAGTCTCGCCCAAGCGTGCCCGTCGTATCAACGCGCTGATGATGATGTGCGGGCACTATGACGGCTCGGGTGATTTCGCCTTCCATGTCGGCCTGCCGGGCAAATCCGGTGTCGGTGGCGGCATTCTGGCCGTTGCGCCGGGCAAGGCGTCAATCGCCGTCTGGTCGCCGGGGTTGAACAAGGTCGGCAATTCCGCGCTTGGCTCGGTTGCACTGGAAATGCTGGCGACCAAGACCGGCTGGTCGGTGTTCGGCACTTGATCTTGCCGGCTTAAAGGGGCATTGCACAGGCGAGATGCCACGCGGCCCCAGTGCCCGACGGAGCCCGAGATGAACATTTCCTTGCCCGCCGATACATTTGGCGCCGATGCCACAGTCCCGGAAGACGAACTCGACCTTGCCGGGATCCATCCGATCTTTGCCAAGGCACCGCAGTCGGTGTCGTTCAACAAGCTGCGCAAGCGGCTGATTCGCCAGGTCCGTCAGGCGATTACCGATTTCGACATGCTGAAGGGGCAGAAACGCTGGCTGGTAGGGTTGTCGGGAGGCAAGGACAGTTTTGGTCTGCTGGCCATCCTGCTGGACCTCAAATGGCGCGGCCTTTTGCCGGTCGAGCTGATTGCCTGCAATCTCGATCAGGGGCAGCCGAATTTTCCCAAGCATATCCTGCCGGAATATCTCACTGCAATCGGTGTCGAGCACCGGATCGAATATCGCGACACCTATTCGATCGTGAAGGAAAAGGTGCCGTCGGGTGGGACCTATTGTTCGCTCTGTTCGCGCCTGCGTCGCGGCAATCTCTACCGGATTGCTCGCGAGGAGGGTTGTGAGGCGCTGGTTCTGGGTCATCACCGGGAAGACATCCTTGAGACCTTCTTCATGAACTTCTTCCATGGCGGGCGTCTGTCTGCCATGCCGGCCAAGTTGCTCAACGACGAGAAGGATCTCTTCGTGTTAAGGCCGCTTGCCTATGCCGCGGAGGATGACATGGCGCGCTTTGCCCAGGCGATGGAATTCCCGATCATCCCTTGCGATCTCTGCGGCTCACAGGATGGCCTTCAGCGCAACGCGATGAAGGAGATGCTCGCCGGTATCGAACAGAAGATGCCGGGTCGCAAGGACGCGATGTTGCGTGCACTCGGCCATGTCGATGCCTCGCATCTGCTCGATCCGAAGCTTTTCGATTTTTCCGCACTTCAGACATCCAAGGACAGCTGACATGGCCGACATTGATATCGCAGCACTTGCAAATCTCCTGCAGGAGGCCGCAGTGCGCGAAATCCTGCCGCGTTTCCGCAATCTCGGCGACGGCGATGTTCGGATGAAGAGCGAGGCAATCGATCTGGTGACGGAAGCGGATGAAGCCGCAGAGCGGCTGATCCGGGACGGTGTCGCCGAAATCATGCCGTATGCCCTGTTCGTCGGCGAGGAAGCGGTTGCTGCCGATCCGGCGTTGCTTGGCAGGCTGGGCGGCGCAGACCTTGCGGTCGTCGTCGATCCAATCGATGGCACGTTCAACTTCGCCTCGGGGCTGGCGCTGTTCGGTGTCATGTTGTCCGTCGTCAGCAAGGGTGAGACGGTTGCCGGCCTGATCTATGACCCGATCGGCAATGACTGGGCAATCGTCGAGAAGGGCTCGGGGAGCTGGATGTGCAAGCCGGACGGGTCGCAGGAGCAGATGTCCATGCGGCCGTCACAACCGCTCGAACAGATGATCGGCATTGCCAATACGGGCTATTTCGACATCGAGACCCGTCGCAAGCTTCTGGTCAATCTCGCGGACGTGCGTCTATTCACCAGCTATCGCTGCGCCGCCCACGAATATCGCCTGCTGGCTCAGGGGCATATGGATTTTGCCATGTATAACAAGCTGATGCCCTGGGATCACCTGGCCGGTGCATTGATGATGCAGGAGGCTGGCGGCCATGTAGCCCGCTTCGATGGATCGGCCTACCTGCCGCATCATACCGAGGGTGGCCTGCTGGTAGCCGCCGATGAGGACACCTGGCAGGAACTGCGCGAAAAGATCTTCACGGTTTAATGGAAAAAGGCCCGGTTTCCCGGGCCTTTTTGCATCTTCCGTCCACTCAGACCGGTTGGTTGTGGGCGTGGAACAGCCGTCCCTTTTCGCCGATCAGGACGAAGATCAGACCGATCACAGAGACGACGAAGTAGCCCGCCACCATTGGCAGGGCCGTGCCGTCATAAGCCTGGCCGATGGCCGCGCCGATGAGTGAACCACCGACGGTGCCCATGAAGCCAAGCACCGACGATGCCGTGCCGGCAACGTGGCCAAGCGGTTCCATGGCCAGCGAGTTGAAGTTCGAACCGATCCAGCCGAACTGGAACATCGCCAGTGCGAAGAATGTGATGAACAGCGCAAACGGCATGGGTTGCGGTCCAAGCACCTGTACGATCAGCCAGATAAGGTTGATGGCGATGAAGCCGAGCAATGACGCATGCGAGAGCTTGCGCATGCCGAAGCGGCCGACCAGCTTTGCGTTGACGAACGACGACAGAGCCATGAAGAGCGCAACGCCAGCAAAGGCGACGGGAAACCAGACGCCGAGGCCGTAGATGCCGACATAGATCTGCTGTGCCGAATTGATGAAGCCGAACAGGGCGCCGAATATGAACGTGCTGGCGATCGTGTAGCATAGAGCGACACGATTGGTCAGAACGATGCGGAAGCCATCGAGGATCACGCGTGCGGTGAATGGGCGAACATCTTCGGCGGCCAGTGTCTCGGGCAGGCGAATGTACATCCACGTTCCGACGATGACCGCGATAGCGGCCATGAAGACGAAGATCCAGTGCCAGTGCCCGAAGAGCATGATCACTTGTCCGGTGCCGGGTGCCACGACCGGGATCACCATGAACACCATCATGATCAGCGACATGACTTCCGCCATGCGGCGACCGCCGTATACGTCACGAACGATCGAAACGGTGATGACGCGGGTGGCGGCAGAACCGATGCCCTGGATGAAGCGGAGCAGAAGCAGCATGCCGAACGACGGCACGAGAACGACGGCCAGCGACGAGATGACATAGATCGCCAGGCCAATGATCATGGGGATCCGGCGGCCGAAGCGGTCGGCGATCGGACCGTAGAAGAGTTGGGCGACGCCGAAGCCGATCAGGTATGCCGAGACCACATACTGGCGATGGTTTTCATTGTCGACATTGAGGGAGGCGCCGATTTCCTGCAAGCCCGGCAACATGATGTCGATGGCAAGCGCGTTCAGCGCCATCAAAAACGCCATCATCGCGATGAATTCTATTCGTCCCATCGCTCCGAGAGCCTTGGGCGCCGATTGTAATGAATCTGACATGAAAAATTACCTTAAAACGGCAGCAAGGCGTTGCCCGGGGCAACGCCTTGTCAACCGAAGAGTATGACCTGTCTTGCGGTGGAGGGATCAGGCGGCGCCGCGAACGGCAATGCCTTGGTCTTCGAAATGCTTCTGCAATTCGCCAGCCTGGAACATTTCGCGGATGATGTCGCAGCCGCCGACAAACTCGCCCTTGATGTAGAGCTGCGGGATCGTCGGCCAGTTGGAGTAATCCTTGATTCCCTGGCGGATCTCCTGGTCGGCGAGCACGTTGATGCCCTTGTAGTCGACGCCCAGGTAGTCGAGGATCTGCACGACCTGGCCGGAGAAACCACACTGCGGAAACTGCGGTGTGCCCTTCATGAAGAGGACGACCGGATTGCTCTTCACTTCGTTGTCGATCAAATCGTTGATGCCGCTCATGGGTGTTCCTTTCACGCGCGGATTCAAGGTCCGCTGTTTGTAACCGTGTTTCTAGATAGCAAGCAGAATGCAATTTTGCCAGAGTTATGCACTATAACATTTGACCGGGAATTGCTGAAAAACCGTTCAATGGGCGCGCTGGCTGCTCCGGTTGGAAGCGCTACGGCGGCGGCTGACCTGCTTGCGGGCCGGCTTTGCGCCCTTTGCCTTGCTGCGTGCTGTCTTCCTGACGAAACGGCCGCTGGTCGCGGAGCGTGTCTGGCGCTTGCGTCGGCGGGTGGTGCCCTTGCCTGTCGTCTTTTTCAGTATTTCCTTAAGGACGCTTTCGACGACGTTGCTCACCATCTCATTGACCAGGCTGGTCATCGGCTCTGTCTCCGCTTTGAACACTTGTGAAGGGTGATTGTCCCGAGATTCGGGGCTTTTTCGACCGATCCTCTTTTAATCCCGGTACTTCTCGTCTAGCAAGCGCTGCTTGCGGTCGCAGATCGCCATCAACGAACAGAGACGATGAATAAGATCGATACCAGGCTGGTCCTGCACTTCCCCGGCTTCGAGCCTCTCGACGCTCAGGCTCATCAGCAGCGCTATGCCCGATCCGCCATTCAGGCTTCCAAGGTTTGGGGGGCGGATTTTGCCGTGAAGCCACTGGTGCAAGGCGACGCTGGTGCGTGCTTTGATGTCGAGGCCCGATCTGAGGCGTGGCAGGTACGCTCGATGATCCATGTCTTCGACCACAATGAGCTGATTGCCGAAATGCGCTCGGAACCGCTCTGGCGGCAATTGTTGGCTGGTTACTGCGCGGCAGTGCATGTGGTGATGCAGGGCGGCGCCTTCGCGTATCTGCGCCATGCCTGGCGCTTTGGTCTGTTCTTCCTGTTTCCCTTCCTGTTCGTCGGATTGGCGATGGTGGCAAGCATGGCGATTGCCGCCCTGCCGATCCTGCTCATTGTGTCTTATTGGTTCTTCGGTCTGTCCGTTCCGGCAGCTTTTGGATTTTTCGTCTTCCTGTTCGTGCCGTATTCGAACCGTTTCCACACCCTGCATCTGTTTGCCGACTGGCGGCTGGCCGTGGCCGTTGCGCGGGAAGACGAGCGCGTGCGGATCTGGATCGACAGGAGAGCAGATGAGATATTGCAGGCGCTGAAGCGGGACGCGGACGAGGTGCTTGTGACCGCACACAGCATGGGTGCAAGCCTTGCCATTTCCGTCATCGGCCGGTTGCTTGAGAAGGAGCCCGAGGCATTCGCGGGCAGGAACGTCGTTTTCGTCACGCTTGGTGGCGCTGCCCTGCAATGTGCCCTGTTGTCCGGCGCGACAAACCTGCGCCGGCGGGTCGGCACTCTTGCGCGCAATCCTGATATCTTCTGGTTCGACATCCAGTGTCTGACGGACCCGATCCATCTCTACCGCTGCCATACGGTGGCGCTCTGCGGTCACGAGGACGCTCCCCAGCCGAAGCTTGTCTTCATCCGGTTCAAACATGCGCTTTCGCTGGAGCGCTACAGGAAAAATCGCCGCGATCTGTTGCGCATGCATCGGCAGTATATTCTAGGTCCGGACCGCCCGAGCGGTTTCGACTTTACCCTGATGACGGCAGGGCCGCTGCCTGCCGCGAGTTTCGTCGACCTGAAATCGGATCAGCCACCGATATTGTGACTGTTGGCAAAAGACAAAGAGGCCCGCTTGGATCACCAGGCGGGCCTCTTGTTTTTACGGTCGCTATATCTGTGTCGCTATTCGGGGATGCTGGTCTGCAGCGCCAGCGCATGCAGAACGCCACCCATGTTGCCCTTCAGTGCGTCGTAGACCATCTGGTGCTGCTGCACCCGGTTCTTGCCGCGAAAGGCCTCGGCGACAATTTCTGCCGCATAGTGATCCCCGTCGCCCGCCAGGTCGCGGATGACGACCTTGGCGCCGGGGATGCCGGCCTTGATCATGTCTTCGATATCGCCCGGGTTCATCGGCATTGGCTATCCTCCTGCAATCTATCGGCTGCCGCGTTAGGCGATCTCGCCATCCATGAAAGAAGGGAACCACGATTCATGGGCCGAGCGCAATTCTTCAATTGCGACGGGGCGTGTATCGCCGAGCGTGACATTGGAGCCACCGGTGCGGCCGATCCACGGGCAGAAGACGCCAGCGGCTTCGGCGCGAACCTGCACCGTGTCGACATTCTCCTGGGTCACGGTCAGCACATAGCGGCCCTGGTCCTCGCCATAGAAGACGGCAACCGGGTTGGCGTCGTTCAATGCGTTGACATGGGCGCCGATGCCGGAGGCCATGGCCATTTCGGCAACAGCAAGAGCAAGGCCGCCGGACGAGCAGTCATGTACTGCGGTCGCCAGGCCGTCCTCGATGAGGCCGCGGACGAAATCGCCGACCTTCTTCTCATGGGCAAGATCGACATGCGGGGCAGGGCCATCCGTGCGGCCATGAATGTCGCGCAGATAGACCGACTGGCCGAGATGCGTGCCCCAGCCGGACGGCGCACCGGCCAGCAGGATCGCTTCGCCCTGTGCGGCAAAGCGGATGCGGGCCATTTTCGACCAGTCCTTCATCAGGCCAACGCCGGCAATCGTCGGGGTCGGCAGGATGCCCTGGCCGTTGGTCTCGTTGTAGAGCGAGACATTGCCCGAGACTATCGGGAAATCGAGCGCGAGGCAGGCTTCGCCGATGCCCTTGATGGCGAACACCAGTTGGCCCATGATTTCCGGGCGTTCCGGATTGCCGAAGTTCAGGTTGTCGGTGGCCGCCAGCGGCAGCGCGCCAGTCGCCGTTATGTTGCGCCAGCATTCGGCAACGGCCTGCTTGCCGCCTTCGAACGGATCGGCCTCGACGTAACGCGGGGTCACGTCCGAGGAGAAGGCGAGTGCCTTGCTCGGATGGTTGTCGACGCGGATCACGCCGGCATCGCCGCCCGGAAGCTGCAGCGAATTGCCCTGGATCAGCGTGTCATACTGTTCGTAAACCCAGCGGCGCGAGGAGTTGTTGGCCGAGCCGACCAGCTTCAACAGGCTGTCGCTGATGTCGGCGACCGGAATGTCGTCTTCTGCGAGTGGGGCAGGCGTCTTCGGCTCGATCCACGGACGATCATATTCCGGCGCCTCGTCACCGAGTTCCTTGATCGGCAGGTTGGCGACTTCCTCGCCTTGATGCAGAACGCGGAAGCGCAGGTCGTCGGTCGTGTAGCCGACGATGGCGAAGTCGAGACCCCATTTGACGAAGATCGCCTTGGCGACCTCTTCCTTGGAGGGCTCGAGCACCATGAGCATGCGCTCCTGGCTTTCCGACAGCATCATTTCATAAGCGGTCATGCGCTCTTCGCGCACCGGAACCTTGTCGAGTTGCAGCTCGATGCCGAGGTCGCCCTTGGCGCCCATTTCGACGGCTGAACAGGTGAGGCCGGCGGCCCCCATGTCCTGGATGGCGATGACGGCGCCGGTCTGCATCAGTTCAAGGCAGGCTTCCAGCAGGCACTTTTCGGTGAAGGGGTCACCGACCTGAACGGTTGGGCGCTTCTCTTCGATGGACTCGTCGAATTCGGCAGACGCCATGGTCGCGCCGCCGACACCATCGCGGCCGGTCTTGGCGCCGAGATAGACGACCGGCAGGCCGACGCCTTTGGCTTCCGACAGGAAGATGCCATCAGACTTGGCGAGACCGGCGGCAAATGCGTTGACGAGGATGTTGCCATTGTAGCGGGCGTCGAACTCGACTTCGCCACCGACCGTCGGAACGCCGAAGGAATTGCCGTAACCGCCGACACCGGCAACCACGCCGGCAACCAGATGCTTGGTCTTCGGATGGTCAGGCGCGCCGAAGCGCAGCGCATTCATGGCCGCCACCGGGCGGGCACCCATGGTGAACACGTCGCGCAGGATGCCGCCGACGCCGGTCGCTGCACCCTGATAGGGCTCGATGTAGGACGGGTGGTTGTGGCTCTCCATCTTGAAGACCACGACGTCGCCGTCATCGATGTCAACCACGCCGGCGTTTTCGCCCGGCCCCTGGATAACGCGCGGACCCTTGGTCGGCAGCGTCTTCAGCCACTTCTTCGAAGACTTGTAGGAGCAGTGCTCGTTCCACATGGCAGAAAAGATGCCGAGCTCGGTGAAGGTCGGCTCGCGTCCGATCAGGTTCAGGATGCGATCGTATTCGTCCGGCTTCAGGCCGTGGCTTGCGATCAGTTCTGCGGTGATGGGACGGGAGTTGGAAACGGTCATCTGGCTCTCAGGGCAATGGAGATCGGTGGGAGATCGGTTTCGAGGCAGGCTATAACCCAAGCCCGCGCGCCGCGCGACTGGAAAATGCGCCGGTCATGCGGTTTCTCGACGGTTTCGACCGGCAAGTTCACCTGCCCGATGCAATGCGCTCGGGCACCAGGTCAGACAATCGCGCTTGTCCCGACCGGTGTCTGGTCAAGCAGGCGGCGCAGGGTCTTCAGCCCTGCCTCAGAAATCGATCGGTCACGTCCTTCGCTGAATCCGGCCCGGACGTGATGAAATACGCGTGACGACCGAGCGGGCTTGAATTCGTCCTCGTCGTCGATCAGCACATCGACATCAAGTGCGGCCTGCTTGAATGTTCCCGACAGCCAGGGTTCCGGGAGCTTCAGCCAGAGAAAGGGCAGGCGAGGGTGCGAGCGGAATTCGAAGCCTGAAAAGAGCTGGCGCACGATCGCTTCGCGCGCGGCAAGCTCGGCGAGCACAGCTGCGCGGATTTCGTCGGCCGCACCTGACAGAACAAGTCTTGCGGACAGTTCGGCGAGCAGAAAGGGCAGGCCGCCGCTGACCATTTTCTGGGTGACGCGTACGCGCTGGCTCATATGCGGCGGGCAGGCCACCCAACCGCCGCGAACCCCGGCTGCAACGGATTTCGACAGGCCGTTGAGCAGGAAGGTCCGGTCTGGAGCGAGTTCGGCAAGAAGCGGAATGCCGTCATTGATCATTCCACCGTAGAGATAATCCTCGATCAGCCAGACATTGTATTTGCGGGCGATATCAATGATCTCGCGACGCCTGGCCAAAGGCAGGCAGGCGAGGGTGGGATTCTGGCCGGATGACATGATGAAGGCCGCTTTCGGGTGTTCCCGGGCGCAGACCCGCTCGAAATCCTCCGGCAGGATGCCGTCGGCATCGGAGTCGACAAGTGCGATCTGCCGCCCCATCAGATTGGCGCTGCGCGATACCTGAGAATAGGTCAGGTGTTCGCAGACAATGCGGTCACCGGTGCCGCTTATGGCGGCGATCACCGCATTGATGCCGGCATGGACGCCGAGTTGCGGCAAGACCTGGCTGGGATCTGGTGCCCAGCCACCACTGGACAGCCACCTGCGTCCCGCCTCCTGCCAATCCGGCGACAGGGTTCGGGTGTAGCTGGAGATCTCACCCGGGTGGGCCAGCGCGATTTCGGCCATGATGCGGCCGACCATGTCGGCCTGACCGACATCGACGGCGGCGGTCGTGTCAAAACGCAGCTTTCCGGCCGGGGGTGATATGGCCCGGGTCCCGCCGAATTGCTGAGTGACAGGATCGACAAGCGGGCTTGCGGGATCCGCGCCGCCGGCGTGAACATAGGTGCCCCGACCGACTTCGCCGGCGACAAGGCCACGCTCGCGCAGGACGTTGTAGGCTCGGGAAATCGTCCCGATTGTAACCCCAACGTCATAGGCCAAATCACGCTGCGGCGGCAGCTTGGCGCCGTGAGGCAGTTGACCGGTCTTGATGGCTGCTTCCGCCTCATCAGCGATCCGCAGGTAAAGCGGCCCCTGGCCGTCGGACAGTGTGGGTAGCCATTTTGTCATGATGACATTTCTGTATATTGTCACCATTCCTGTGTCAATTGTACCTAATGACAATCGAAGAATTGAGCATTTTAGTCAGGCATGGGTGCAGATATGGTGACAATCGACACAATTCCAGCAGAATCGATCGGCGAGCCGGTTTCGGCGGCGCGGAAGCGGTTTTCTGTACTTGGAGCACTGGCTGGCTTGCAATTTCGGTGGGCAAAGAGACGCAGCCGTCTCGCATTGCTGGAGCTCAACGAGCATCAGTTGCGCGATATCGGCATCACGCATGAAGAGGCGCGTCATGAGGCAGCCAAGGCGTCCATTCTTCCGCGGATGCTGTAAGCGCAGGTGTATCTGATTGCGCGTTGCGCTGGACTTCGAGGCGGAGTGATCCGCTGGGCATTTCGGAACTGGCGGACGCGCGGCAGGCTGTCAGCAGCTCTTGCCGCCCTTTGCCCAGTGCAGAACATCCTTGCGGATACGTTCCGAGCCGGATTCGTTCATCATCGGACCGAATGCATCGAGACGTGCGGGTCGACCTTCTGCCTGAACGACTAGAAGCGGGCGAATATCGGCCGAGCCCTTTCTCACGACCAGAAAACGCGGCTTGCCAGAGAAGGAATTGAGTTCCGGCGCCATCGCATAGGCCTTGAAGGCGGGGTCGCCCGACTTGAACCAGCAACGATTGGCCGCGACGGCGACCAGTTCCATCACGTCCAACGCGGATTGTCCGTGCGCGGGCGGCGGCGGAGCTTCCGGCTTGCAGGCGGCAAGGACGACTGCTGTGGATATCAGGGCGAGGCAGAGAAAGGGGCGCATGGCGATCATCCGGCTATTCGCCGCCTCTCTAGCATTGGTCTGGTTAAGCGGAGCTTACCTTAAGCCGCAATGACGTCCAGCGCCGAGGCAAAGATGCCGCGACCGTCATTGCCGCCATGGGCTGCTTCAATCAGGTTTTCCGGATGCGGCATCATGCCGATGACGTTGCCGCGGGCGTTGATGACGCCGGCAATGTCGTTGACCGAACCGTTCGGATTGGTGCCTTCTGCGTAGCGGAAGGCCACCTGGCCATTGCCTTCTATCGCCTTCAGGGTCTCTGCGTCGGCGAAATAGTTGCCGTCATGGTGGGCGACCGGGCAGCGGATGATCTGGCCCTTGGCATAGGCGCGGGTGAAGTCCGTGTCTGCATTGGCAACTTCGAGCTTGATTTCCTTGCAGACGAATTTCAGCGATGCGTTGCGCATGAGGGCGCCGGGAAGCAGGCCTGCTTCGACTAGGATCTGGAACCCGTTGCAGACGCCGATGACCTTGACGCCCTTTTCAACCTTTTCCTTGATCGCCTGCATGACGGGCATGCGGGCGGCGATCGCGCCACAACGCAGATAATCGCCATAGGAGAAGCCGCCCGGGATGACGATCAGATCGACGTCCGGGATCTGGGTCTCTGTCTGCCAGATGGTGGTCGGCGCATGACCGGAAATCTTGGTGAGGGCGGCAATCATGTCGCGATCGCGATTGAGGCCGGGGAGCTGGACGACGGCGGACTTCATGGGTGTGTCTCAAACCTTGCTTGTGCTTCCTGCAGCTCTCGCAGCTCCAGGCGATTTTCAATGCGATCAAGGCGATCCAAAACCTGCGTCAGCGTACCGCGCATATTGTTGAAATCGCCCTGCATCAAATGCATGTGGTTGCGCAGGCTGTTGAGATCCTGCCGTGTCTCTCGCTGGCCGTCCTTGAGAAGAGCCATGTCCGCCTGCATCTTGCGCAGGATCTCGAACATCAAATCCTGTGTCTGGTCGGCCATGCGCCATCGCTCCTTCAACCGTTAGGCAACCCTTAGGCGAGAGCGATAGTATAGTTCTCAATAACCGTGTTGGCGAGGAGCTTATCGCACATCGCCTTGAGGTCGGCCTCGGCCTTGGCCTTGTCGGTGCCTTCGACTTCGAGGTCGAAGACCTTGCCCTGGCGGACCTGGCCAACGCCATCGAAGCCCAGTGCGCCGAGCGCTCCTTCGATTGCTTTGCCCTGGGGGTCGAGTACGCCGTTCTTCAACGTAACGGTGACGCGTGCCTTGATCACTTGCGCTTTCTCCAGATCTTACTTGACCAGAACCGGACCGGTGCCACGCAGCGGTTCGTTCTCATTGATAATGCCGAGCCGCTTAGCGACTTCCTGATAGGCTTCGAGCAGGCCGCCGAGATCCTCGCGGAAGCGGTCCTTGTCGAGCTTTTCACGGGTTTCGATGTCCCACAGGCGGCAGCTGTCGGGCGAAATCTCGTCGGCGAGGATGATGCGCATCATGTCACCTTCGTAGAGGCGGCCGCATTCGATCTTGAAATCGACGAGCTGAATGCCGATGCCGAGGAAAAGGCCGGACAGGAAGTCGTTGACGCGGATGGCGAGCGCCATGATGTCATCGAGCTCGGGAGGGCTTGCCCAGCCGAAGGCCGTGATGTGCTCTTCCGAGACCATCGGGTCGGCGAGCGCGTCGGACTTGTAATAGAACTCGATGATGGAGCGAGGAAGGACAATGCCCTCTTCGATGCCCAAGCGCTTCGACAGCGAGCCGGCGGCGACATTGCGCACGACGATCTCAAGCGGAATCATTTCCACTTCCTTGATCAACTGCTCGCGCATGTTGAGGCGCCGGATAAAGTGCGTCGGGATGCCGATCTTGTTCAGATGCGTGAAGAGATATTCGGAGATGCGATTGTTCAGAACGCCTTTTCCGTCGATGACTTCATGTTTCTTCTTGTTGAACGCCGTTGCATCATCCTTGAAGAATTGAATCAACGTGCCGGGCTCGGGTCCTTCATAGAGGATCTTAGCCTTGCCCTCGTAAACGCGGCGGCGACGGTTCATGGCTGGTTTTCTCTGTTGTTGGCATCCGATTGCGGACGCAGTGGTTGGGTATCGAAGCGGTCCCATAACGGAAAACCTCGGTTTTCACAATGCAGCAGTTTCTCCTTCCCGCCAAAACCTCTCCGCGAGCCCGAAGCATACGGAATCGCGCAAGTTTGCATTGCACTTTGTACTCCCTTTTGATTAATGGGGAAACGATACCGCACGATGGCGGCATAAAATGGGAGAGGCAGATGAGCGGCATGAGTGATCGTGAAAAGGCGTTTGAAAACAAGTTCGCCCATGACCAGGAACTGCGCTTCAAGGCCGAAGCGCGTCGCAACAAGCTGATCGGCCTCTGGGCCGCCGGTCTGCTCGGCAAAGCCGATGCCGATGCCTATGCCAAGGAAGTGGTTGCTTCGGACTTCGAGGAAGCAGGCGACGAAGACGTGTTGCGCAAGCTGCGCGCCGATCTTTCCGCCGGCGGCGTCTCGGTTACCGATGAAGAATTGCGCGCCAAGATGAGCGAATTTCTCGTCCTGGCCGTCGAGCAGATCCAGAACGCCTGATTTTATCGCTCCTGTGTTTATGACACATCCGCCCGCATTTTGTCGGGCGGATCATTTTAGGCCGGTCAGGAATTCCGTGGTTGCAGCGAAATCCATCGGTTTTGCCAGGCCGAATCCCTGAAGCGTATGGCAGCCGAGCTTTTTCAGGATCGCGACATGATCCTCGGTTTCGACCCCTTCGGCAATCACCCTGATATTCAGTGATTTCGCGATACCGATAATCGATTTTGCCAGCACCCTCTGCTCCTGGCTGCTTGGCAGCTTGTGGATGAGTTGGCGATCGATCTTCAGGGTCTTAGGTTTCAGATTGAGAAGTCCCACGATGGAAGCGTGGCCGGTGCCGAAGTCGTCGATCTCGATATCGATGCCCAGATGACGCAGATGGGCGAGATTGCTCATGGCGATGGCGTCGTGGCTGTCGAGAAAGACCGTTTCCAGCAATTCGAATGACACGATGCCCGGTTCGATGTCTAGGTCTGTCAACAGTTGCGGAAGGCGAGGGTCGTTCAGGCGCTTGGCGGAAACATTGACGGATATCTTGGGGATGCCCATGCCCATGGCGCGCCACTGCCGGAAATCGGCGAGTGCCTTTTCCAGGATCAAGCCATCGATCTGAGCAAGGACACTCATCTCTTCTGCAATTGGCAGGAAACGATCAGGTGCCAACAGACCGTGTGTGGGGTGCTGCCATCGGGCGAGGCACTCGGCTCCGACCACCCGGCGGCTGCGGGCATCGAACTGCAGCTGATAGAAGGGAACAATCTCGTTGTTTTCCAGCGCACGCAGGAGATCGTCGGACAGCCGGCGGTGATTGGCCAACAGCTTGCGGCTGCCCTGCGAATAGAATTCGTGCCGGTTTCTTCCCAGGTTCTTGGCATTGTAGAGCGCAATGTCGGCATACAGCAGCATCTGCTGCGGATCGATGATCTCACCGTCGGAATGGGAGATGCCGATGCTGGCGCCGAAGCGGCATTGGTGACCGTCATAGGTGACCGGCTGGCTCAGCTCGGCGATAATCCGGTCGGCCAGTTGTGAGAGCGTCTTGGCCTTGCCATCAAACGCAACGAGCAGGACGAACTCGTCTCCACCGATGCGGGCGACAAAATCGCTGGCGCGAATATTGGTGCGCAAGATCCTGGCCGCATGTTTGAGCATCGCGTCGCCGGCGCTGTGGCCCAGTGTGTCATTGATCTGCTTGAAGCGATCAAGATCGACATGCAACACGGCCAGACGGCCGAATGTGTTGATTGTCGATTTCTGCCATTCTTCCAGCTTTGCTTCGAGATAGCGGCGGTTCGGCAAGCCGGTCAGATAATCATGCAGGGCGCTGTATTCGGCTTTTGCCCTGGTCTGTTCCAATTCGGCATTGCGCGCTTCAGCGAGGGTCTTGGCCCGTTCGAGTTCCTGGCGCAGGCGATGATCTTCCGAGACGTCCCAATTGACGCCGATCATCTTGAGGTGGCCATCGTGGTCTATGTAGGGCAGGCTGTTTGAGCGTATATGCCGAACGGAACCGTCTTCCGCGATTATGCGGTACTCGTCGGTGAAGGGTTCTAGTTTACTGATGCGCTCCTCGACATGGGCGAGGGTGCGCTCCCTGTCGTCGGGATGGAGCTTTGATTCCCAGAACTCGCCGATGCGGATATCGTCCCCTGGCTTGACCTCGAAGATGCGCCGCATGCTGTCGTCCCAGTCGCTGGTGCCGGCGGCGAAATCGGTTTCGAAGACGCCGATCCGGGACACATCGAGGGCCAGTTTCAGACGGCGGGAAATACGCTCCAGCCACTCTTCCTGCTCCTTGCGAGCCGTGACGTCGGTATCTGTTCCAGTGATGCGCGCGGGCTGGCCGTTTTCATCCCATTCGACGCAGGCGCCACGGCATTCTATCCAGATGTAGTGACCGTCCTTGTGGCGCTCGCGATACTGGAAAACTGTGTAGTTTGGATCGCCGGCGTTTTGCCGCTCGATGCAGTGGAGGGTGCGTTCGCGGTCCTGCGGGTGGACCATTTCCAGCCATTCCTCCGTCGATCCTGGGATCGGGTCGTCGGGCGCCATGCCGCGCAGCTCGCGCCAGACATCGGAATAGTAGAGTTGGCCGTCGAAGCGTTGGTCCCATACGCCGGACAGAGAGCTGCGCAAGGCGTTGTTCCACCGGCTTGCGCTGATTTCGAGATCTGCAATCGTTTCTTTCAGCCCCGAAATATCCGTCAGCTGCACGATCGCCTGAAGCTCGTTCACATCGGTCGCCTGCGATGACAGACCGGCCAGGTAGGTGGCATGTGCATGGGTCCTGCCGAACCTGACTTCGAGATTGCTGACGGTCGAGGCAGAGAATGCTGAAGACAAGGCCGCGAGAAAAAGTGGGCGATCTTCCGGGTGAAGGCAATCCATCAGGTTTGACGAACCGGTACGGAATTCGCCTGTGACCGCTGCAAAAGCCGCATTCTCGGCAATCAGCAAACAGTTTGCATCAATCAAAGCGGCCGGAATCGGCAAGCTTTCGATGCCGAGTTGCCGGTCTATGCCGGAGGGGTCCTGATAAACAAACTTTGGCTGCAATCGATTTGCTCACATGGAACGCAGAACATCGTGCCATGCTAGGTTTGTCGTCTTAATATCGCTTTAATGCGCAATGCTAATAAAACCAAGAGTATACTTGATGAAACCTTAGAGTAGCGCGGTCCTTGTGTCGATCTGAAGCGATTGCAGCCTATTACAGCTTGCCGACGAACTGGGCGAAGACCATCGTGCCTTCCGGCCATGGACCATGGCCGGATTCCGCGTTGATGTGGCCCGATTCCCCGGCATCCACCAGCATGGAGCCCCAGCACCTGGCAACATCCTCGGCATGTTCATAGGTGCCGAAGGGATCATTGCGGCTGGCAACCATGATCGACGGAAATGGCAGGGGATCGCGTGGATAGGGGCCAAAGGTCATCAGGTGTTTCGGGCGGATCTCGGGGTTGGCGACATCCGGAGGCGCGACCAGAAACGCGCCTGCAATGCGCTGCTTCAATGCAGGCACGGCATGGAGCACGGTCGGAACGCCGAGCGAGTGCGCAACCAGCACGACGGGACGGGTCGATGCATTGACCTCTTCCACCAACCGGGCAACCCAATCCTCACGCACCGGTTTCGACCACTCTGCCTGTTCGACGCGGCGTGCGGTTGAGAGTTTAGTCTCCCAACGGCTTTGCCAGTGATCAGGGCCAGAATTGGTGTAGCCGGGGACGATGAGGATATCTGCTTCAGATACTTTCATGCGCCTTATCTGCGTTCGCATGCACCATACGTCAAGATGGCAAGATCGTTCGATGGGGTGAAAAATTGCAGGCCGCTCACCCATGCCGGCTGAGATGCAGAGCAAGGCACGGGACGTTATTGGACAGGTCAACGGTCGTTTGCCGGGTTGAACGTCGATCTGCCCGGTGGCGGATCACATATCTGACATGCGTGGGGCATCCCCCGCGACAACGGCGTAAAAACCTGTTAGATTTCAGATTGATCGGACGTATTGTCCACACTGATGGAACAACCGCCACCTGAACGGTGATCTCGCGTGAGCCCTTGGCCGGAGATTGCAGGGTGTGCCCGACGGTATGAGACACGATACCGCCTCTGAATTTCATTGCCAGAATGCAGACTTGGTTTGCTTGAGGAGGAAATGAGGATGTCGAACTTTCATGTCATGACCGGATCAGCCGGTATTCTGGAACGGCCCGATATTCGTCGAATATCGGTTGATGATGTCTTTGACGCGCTGCGCGCCGGCATCAATGACTTTCGCGAGCAGCCTTCGCATTATGCCTTCGTTTGCCTGATCTACCCGATCGCCGGCGCAATCATGATTGCCTGGAGTGCCGGCGTTCAACTCCTGCCCATGGTCTATCCGCTGATGTCGGGCTTTGCCCTGCTGGGGCCGCTTCTGGCGGTCGGCCTCATGGAAATCAGCCGGCGTCGGGAACGCGGCGATGATTCCAGCTGGTCGCATGTCATTGCCTTGCGTAAATCTCCGGCCCTGCCATCGCTGCTGATGATGAGCCTCTATCTGTTGATGTTGTTTGTGGTCTGGTTGGTTGCCGCGCAAGCACTTTACGTGCATTTCATCGGCGACTATCCGGCGCCGGGTTTCATGGGCTTTGCCAAGGGTGTGCTTTCGCATCCGAATGCCATGGGGCTGATCGTCTGGGGCAACGTCATCGGTTTCGCCTTGGCCCTGATCGCGCTGGTGATCAGCATTGTTGCCTTCCCGCTGCTGCTCGATCGCGACGCAGGCGCCGCGACCGCGGTTCACACCTCCGTTCGCGTCAGCATGCTCAATCCGGTGCCGGTTGCCGTGTGGGGCTTGATCGTCGCGCTTTCGCTCGCGGTCGGCATGGCAACCATGATGGTCGGGCTTGTGGTGATCATGCCGATCCTCGGCCACGCCACCTGGCATCTCTATAGAAAGCTGGTGGTCTCGTCTCCGCGTTGAATGCTTTGCCACGGTGAGACGGAAAAGGCCCGGTCGCTTGATGCGCCGGGCCTTGGATCGATAGGGCTTGTCGTGTGGCTCAGCCGAAGACGCGCTTGAAGATCGTGTCGACATGCTTGGTGTGATAGCCAAGGTCGAATTTTTCGCGGATTTCGGCTTCCGGCAGTGCTGCGCGCACCTCTTCATCGGCAAGCAGTTCCTCCAGGAAATCGGCGCCCTTTTCCCAGACCTTCATGGCATTGCGCTGGACGAGACGGTAGCTGTCCTCGCGCGATACGCCAGCCTGGGTGAGGGCCAGCAGCACACGCTGGCTCATGACCAGGCCCTTGAACTTGTTCATGTTGGCGAGCATGTTTTCCGGGTAGATCACAAGCTTTTCGATGACGCCGGCAAGGCGGTTCAGGGCGAAATCGAGGGTGATGGTGGTGTCCGGACCGATGGCGCGCTCGACGCTCGAATGGCTGATGTCGCGCTCATGCCAGAGTGCAACGTTTTCCAGTGCCGGGACAACCGACATGCGGACCAGACGGGCGAGGCCGGTCAGGTTTTCGGTCAGGACCGGATTGCGCTTGTGCGGCATGGCGGACGAGCCCTTCTGGCCCGGCGAGAAGAACTCCTCCGCTTCCAGCACCTCGGTGCGCTGCATGTGGCGGATTTCGATGGCGACGTTTTCGATCGACGAGGCGATGACGCCGAGCGTTGCGAAGAACATCGCATGGCGGTCGCGCGGAATGACCTGGGTGGAGATCGGTTCGGCGACGAGGCCAAGCTGCTCGCAGACATATTCCTCGACGCGCGGATCGATGTTGGCGAATGTGCCGACGGCGCCGGAGATTGCGCCGGTTGCGACTTCCGCACGGGCGGCGATCAGACGGTCGCGGTTGCGGTGCATTTCCGCGTAGAAACGGGCAAAGGTGAGGCCCATCGTCGTCGGCTCAGCATGGATGCCGTGGCTGCGGCCGATGCGGACCGTGTCCTTGTGCTCGAACGCCCGGGTCTTCAGTGCATTCAGCACCCGGTCCATGTCGGCCAGCAGAAGGTCGGCTGCGCGTACGAGCTGGATGTTCAGGGTGGTGTCGAGCACGTCCGACGAGGTCATGCCCTGATGAACGAAGCGGCTGTCGGGGCCGATGAATTCGGCAAGATGGGTGAGGAATGCGATGACGTCATGCTTGGTGATGGCTTCGATTTCGTCGATGCGGGCGACGTCGAACTCGGCTGCGGCACCCTTTTCCCAGATGGTCCTGGCGGATTCCTGCGGAATGACGCCAAGATTGGCGAGCGCCGTGCAGGCATGGGCCTCGATCTCGAACCAGATGCGGAATTTGGTTTCAGGCGACCAGATGGCGACCATTTCTGGCCGGGAATAGCGCGGGATCATCGGGATTTCTTTCGTTCAACTTGGGGCTGTCAAGCTTGGATTGGCAAGCTTCGGATTGGCGAGCTTGAGATTGGCACACTGGCAACGTGGCCCGCTTTAGCAAAGACCACCCGTAATCTCAACGGCTACGGCGCGACATAAGCAGGCTGACGGCAAACAAGAGCACGAAGGCAAAGGGCAGGAAATGGCGCAAGCCCAGCACAGCAAACTGATAGAGCGCGGAGGCGGTGGTGAAGATCTGCTGCAGAAACCAGACGCGCGAGGGAAATGGCGCGTGCCATTGTGCGTAAAAGAGTCTGTACTGCAGCGCGAAAAGCCCGGCGGTCACAGCGATCGTGCCCATGCCGAGAAACAGGAACCAGGCAGCCAGGCGCGTTTCACGCAGCCGGCCATGGGACGCAAAACGGATGAACGGCAGGGCGATCAACCAGGCAAGCGCGCCGCCGCATCCATAGACAAGTGCAAGAAGAGGTGGGTTGCTTCCCCCCGCGCGTCCGATCAGGTGAACCGATAGAGCGAAACATCCGGCCATCGCCAGTCCCCAGACGATCGCGCCGAAAAGGCAGAGCTTTGCCGGCGGAAGACAGGCCGAAAGTCGCGACGCGGGTATTGTTCCTTGCGGGAGTGTCGCGGCGCTCACTGGTGCAAGCACCGCAGTTCCAGGCTCGCGATATTCCCGGCTTTCACCGGGAGCTGAAGGCAGATGGCGCCGCGCGCCGCGATGCTTTCCTGCACTCGCCTCAAGCCCTGCCTCCCTCGGCTGCCTTGCGGAGAATGTCGACGGTTTTGCGATAGTCGTCAACGCCCTTGCCCTGATAGATGGCCGAGCCTGCCACAAGAACGTTGGCGCCTGCACCGGTGACCAGAGGTGCGGTCGCGGCCGTTATGCCGCCATCGACTTCGAGGTCGATCGGTCGGTTGCCGATCAGGGCATTCGCCTTGGCAATCTTGTCGGTCATGGCCGGGATATATTTCTGGCCACCGAACCCCGGATTGACGCTCATGATGAGGATCAGGTCGAGATCGTCCATGACATGCTCGATGGCCGAAAGCGGCGTTGCCGGGTTGAGCGACACGCCGGCCTTCTTGCCAAGGCTGCGAATGGTCTGCAACGAGCGGTGCAGATGCGGGCCGGCCTCGGCATGAACGGTGATGATGTCGCAACCGGCATCGGCGAAGGCTGCCAGATAGGGATCGGCGGGCGCAATCATCAGGTGGCAGTCGAACACGGCCTTGGTATGCGGACGAAGTGCCTTGATGACGGCCGGGCCGAACGAGATATTCGGGACAAAGTGGCCATCCATGACGTCGAGATGGACCCATTCTGCGCCGGCATCGACCACGTCGGAGACTTCCTGTCCCAGCCGGGCGAAATCGGCAGCAAGAATGGAAGGTGAAATCAGCAGCGGGCGGGTCATGGGCCAGGGTCCTCGATGGCGGTCTTTGTTGCGGCTCGCCTTAGCACCGTGGGCCTGTTGCGGCAACCATCCGAGACGTCAACGAAAGGTGCAGACAGGCTCAAGACGGTGCGGCGAGCTTGACTGTTGGCCGCGGCCCCTTCATCCATCGTCCACGGGGCGGAGCCCGGCAGGGAGGATTAAATGCAGAAATTCGTCATCATCACCGGCGGCAGTTCAGGTATCGGCCGGCATCTGGTCCATGCGTTTTCGGCGGCGGGCTACGATGTTGCCTTCACGCATCTTGGCCAGATGGATGCCGCCGACGAAGTGGTGCAGGATGCAGCCCATGGCGGGGGACGGGTGATCGGCCATGATACGGATGTTGCCGACAGCTTGGCCGTTGCCGGCTTCCTTGATCAGGCGATTTCCTGGGCTGGCCAGGCGCCGGACGTATTGATCAACAATGCCGGGATCCAGACCTGGGCACCGCTGCTTGAATTGTCCGAAGAACGCTGGGACATGGTCATCCGGACAAATCTCAAGGGTACGTTTCTCAACACCAAGCTGACCGCGCAGCGCATGATCGAGGCGGGCAAGGGCGGCTCGATCATCAATCTCGGCTCCGGCTGCAACAAGCTCGCCTTTCCGAAGCTGGTCGACTACACCGCCTCCAAGGGCGGCATCGAACAGTTCACCAAAGTCTCCGCCGTCGAACTCGGACCGCATGGGATCCGGGTGAACTGCATCGCGCCAGGTGCGATCGAAACGGCCCGCACGCGCGCTGAGGCGCCGGACTACGGCAAGACATGGGGAGACGTGACGCCGCTGAGACGTGTCGGTACGCCAGAGGACATCGCCGGACCGGCCCTGTTTCTGGCCGGCGATCAGTCGAGCTTCGTCACCGGTCAGACGATCTGGGTCGATGGCGGCGTGTTCAGCCAGGCCTTCTGGCCCTATCGCGACTAAATCCTACTGGGTCCCTGCGGCAATCGGTACAAAGGCACCGTCCTTCCACTCGACCAGGCGGTAGGGGTTCTCTGCCAGTTCATGCGCCTCGGTGAAGGTAATCGGCCCGATCACCGTCTCGAACATCGTACCGGACAGGGCTTCCGTCAGCGGAGTGCCCATGGCCGACGAGATACCCGCCGCGTCGGCGACAATGGTCACGGCCGCATGGGCTGGCAGGAAATATCCGTCCGGCGCATGTTTTCGTTCCGTCAGTGCGGCCAGTACATCGGCCGCAGAAGGGCCCTCCGGTGTCTCCGTCAGGGCAACGGCCATCACACCGTTGCGAAGCGGGACCGGTTCGTTGGCGGCCTGCATCGTGTCGCCTGCGAGGATCGTCAGCGGTATTTTCTCCGCGGCTGCATCGCGGGCAATGATTGCCACGTCATTGCGGTCGCCGCCGATGAAGACATGCGTGGCGCCTGCCTTCTGAAGACGGCGGACCAATGATAGCTGCTGTTCCTGCCCGGGGCGCAATGTGTCCGTGAAGACAGGTTTCAGACCGCGCTCTTCCAGGCTGTTGCGGATTGCCTCCGTCAGTTCGCGGCCGCGGATGGTGCCGTCCTCCAGCAATGCAACGGGTTTGCTTTCCCAGTCGCGCAGAATGAAGTCGGTGAGAATCTGCACCTCGGCTTCGGCCGTTGGAGCAAGCCTGAAGAAAGGCCAGCCCTGCTTGGCGGCATCCTCCATCAGTCCCTTCCAGCGGACGGAGAGCGAGATGGCCGGTATCTTGCGGGCCGCGAGGAGCGGAAGCCCACCCTCCAGGCTCTCGCTGCAGAGAAATCCGATTGCGGCGGTGACCTCCGCCTCGGTAATCTTCGTCGCGACGGCGGGGCCGCTGCCGGCCTCACAGCTTTCGTCGATCTCGACGAGGTCAATCGAAAGCCTGTCGGCTGCCAGTTGGGCGCCATGGCGGATCTGGTCGCCCAGCGGCGCAAACATGCCGGTTTTCGGGGCCACAACCGCCAATGTCAGCGTCTTTGCCTCGGCGCCGGCAATGCCGGTAAGCACAAGGGCGGAGGTGATCAGCAGGCGCTTCATCAGGTCATATCCATCTCAGTTGCAGTGATCCTAGCGCAAAGGATTGCTGTTTGGAAATGCGCGGTTTTCGCATTGATGGCGGCCCGTTCGTCAGCCGGGCCGTGCCGTTGTGGAAAAGGTAAGGCTTGCGGCCCATATTCGCCTCGGCTAGGGAGCGTGGACGTGCGGGAGGCAGCATTTGAGTAACAAGACTTTGGATCCGGTCATCTATCGCGACGCGATGAGCCGCTATGCCGGCCATGTGCAGATCGTGACGACCGAGCATGGCGGGATCCGGCGCGGCGTGACGATCACGGCAGCCTGCTCGGTGTCCGACCAACCTCCCACCGTTCTTGTCTGCCTGAACAATGGCAATGCCAATAACACCGTCATGTTCGAAAGCGGGCATTTTGCCCTGAACTCCCTTGCGGATCACCATCGTCCACTGGCCAATGCCTTTGCCGGTTTCGGCGGTCTTTCGGTCGAAGAGCGTTTTTTGCTGGCCGAGTGGCAGGTGATTGAGACCGGGTCGCCTGTGCTGGTCGATGCCGTGACCGCCTTCGACTGCGTCGTGGTGGACCGCAAGGTGACGGCGACGCATACCGTGCTGTTCGGCGAGGTAAAGGCTGTGCATTTTGGTCCGAAACACGCGCCACTCATCTATCTGGACCGAGGCTATCACACGCTGTAAGCTTCTCCTCGAACAGGAGGAGACATGGCGGAAACCTCGGCAAAGGGACTGCCGGAATCAATTGATTCTGTTATAGAATTTCTGGCGGCGGAAGACTATCTCGCCGGCCGTGCGCTGGCGACCGTGCTGTTTCTCGCACTGAAGATGAAGCGCCCGCTGTTTCTCGAGGGAGAGGCCGGCGTCGGCAAGACCGAAGTGGCCAAAGTGCTTGCCAAGGCGCTTGGCAGGCCATTGATCCGGTTGCAGTGTTATGAGGGCTTGGACGTCGCGTCCGCCGTCTATGAATGGAATTATCCGGCACAGATGCTGGAGATCCGGATGGCCGAAGCCGCTGGTGTTTCCGATCGCGACCGGCTTGAACATGACATCTTCTCCGAGCGTTATCTTATCCGGCGTCCGGTGCTGCAGGCCCTGCAGAGCGTGCCCGGTCGGGCGCCAGTCTTCCTGATCGATGAACTGGATCGCACAGATGAAGCATTCGAGGCTTTCCTGCTGGAGGTGCTTTCCGATTTCCAGGTGACGATCCCGGAATTCGGCACGGTGAAAGCTGCCGAGCCGCCGATCGTCATCGTCACCAGCAATCGCACCCGCGAGGTGCATGATGCCTTGAAACGCCGCTGTCTCTATCATTGGGTCGACTATCCGAAAGCGGCAGACGAGCTTGCCATCATCCGCCGCAAGGTGCCCGGCTGCAATGAACAACTGTCGCGACAGATCGTGGCCTATGTGCAGAGGTTGCGGACGATTGACCTGTTCAAGAATCCCGGCATCGCCGAAACCATCGACTGGGCAACGGCTTTGACCGAATTGGACCGGCTGGCGCTCGATCCGGAGACAATTGCCGACACGCTTGGCACGCTGTTGAAATATCAGGAAGATATCGCACGCATACAGGGCAGCGATGGCCAGAAGGTGCTGGCGGAGGTCAAGGCTGAACTCTTGGCGGCGGGCTGACGTATGCAGACGTTTGACGCGCTCACCGACAATAGGGATGGATTTGTCGTGCCGCCACATCGGGGCGAAGCCCGGCTGGCCGACAACATCGTGCATTTCGCCCGCGTGTTGCGCAAGGCCGGCCTGAAGCCGGGGCCGGGGGCGGTGATCGACGCGATCGAAGCCGTCGATGCTATCGGCATCGGTTCGCGAGTAGAGTTTCATGCGGCGCTGGCGTCGATCTTCGTCAAGCGTCATGAGGACCAGCCGGTTTTCGACGAAGCCTTCTCGATTTTCTGGCGCAGCCGCGACCTTGTCGGGAAGATGATCGCGCTGATGTCACCGGTCGCGGTGGATCTCGGAGAGCGGCAAAGGCCGAAGGCGGGGGCGGCGCGGGTCAGCGATGCGCTGTATGCCGAGAAGAACAGGCCGGCGAGGGAGGGCAACGAACCAGAGGTCGAGATTGACGCGCGGCTGACAGTGTCTGGCCAGGAGGTTCTGCGGCAGATGGATTTCGGCCAGATGACATCGAGCGAGCTGGCTCAGGCTCGACGGGAGATCGAACGTCTCGCTATGCCCTTCGACAAGGTGTCTACCCGCCGTTTCCGGGCGTCGAGCCGCGGACGCCACATCGACCGGCGCGCGAGCATGCGGCAGGCACTGCGAACCGGAGGCGATCTGATGCTGCCGCGTTTTCGCGAAAGGCGTCAGCGCCCGCCGCCGCTGGTGGTGCTTGCCGACATTTCCGGATCGATGAGTCAATACAGCCGGATTTTCCTGCATTTCCTGCATGTTCTGAGCGAACGTCGGCAACGGGTGCATACTTTCCTTTTCGGCACGCGGCTCACCAATGTCACCCGGCAGTTGCGGCATCGCGACCCGGACGAAGCAATCTCCCAATGCACGGACGCCGTTGCCGACTGGTCGGGCGGCACCCGGATCGGCGAGACATTGCGGCTGTTCAACCGGCAATGGGCGAGACGGGTTTTGGGGCAGGGTGCCGTTGTCCTCTTGATCACTGACGGTCTGGAACGGGACGATGTCGAGACCCTGAGCATGGAGATGGACCGACTGCACCGCTCATGCCGGAGGCTCGTCTGGCTGAACCCGCTGCTGCGATTTTCCGGCTTTGAGGCTAGGGCGCGCGGCGTGCGGGCGATGTTGCCGCATGTTGACGAATTGCGCGCGGTTCACAATCTCGAAGCCCTGGCTGATCTTGTCAGGGCGCTGACCGGACCGCCCGAAAAGGACGCCGATCCGCGTCGTTTCCTTGTGTCGATGAAAGGTATGTCATGACCAAAGACAGTTTGCGGCACGATCCGCTATTGATCGCCGAGGACTGGATCGGTGCTGGCCGCGAGGTCGCCATCGCCACCGTGGTCGAGACCTGGGGCTCTGCACCCAGGCCGGTCGGCAGCCACCTGGTGATCGACCGCGACGGCAATTTCGAGGGCTCGGTGTCCGGCGGCTGTGTCGAGGGCGCCGTGATCACCGAAGCGCTGGACGTGTTGGACAGCCGTCAGCCGAAGATGCTTGAGTTCGGGGTGGCGGATGAGACGGCCTGGCGGGTCGGCCTATCCTGTGGCGGGCGTATCCGTGTCTATGTCGAAAGGCTCGGTTGATGGATCCGGCGCATCTTAAGGCGTTGAACGCGGCAAGAGGCAGGCGACGTGCCGCCATTCTGGTGACCGATCTGACGGGGGACGGCGACAGACTGGTCTTCGAAGGAGAGGATGTGAGCGGCGCGCTTGGCGAGGCCGTGGCACAACACTTTCTTTCGGGCAAGGCGGGCTCGGTTGAGATCAATGATCGTCACTATTTCCTCAATGTGTATCTGCCCCCGCCGCGCATCGTCGTGATCGGCGCGGTGCATATCAGCCAGGCGCTGGCCCCGATGGCCGTGCTTGCCGATTTCGATGTGACGATCATCGATCCGCGCACTGCTTTTGCCACGCCGGAGCGCTTCGCGGACGTCGAGCTGATCGCCGACTGGCCGCAGGACGTTCTCCTGCAACGCCCGCTTGACCGCTATAGCGCGCTGGTGGCGGTCACCCACGATCCGAAGATCGACGATCCGGCAATCGTCGCGGCACTGAAGGCGCATTGTTTTTATGTCGGGGCACTGGGTAGCCGGAAAACCCATGCCAAACGGGTCGAGCGTCTGATGACGGCTGGATTCGGGCCCGAACAGATCGGCGTGATCTCGGCACCGATCGGGCTCGACATCGGGGCTGCCACACCGGCGGAAATCGGCGTCGCGGTGCTGGCTGATATCATTCGCGCCTTTCGTCGCCGCACGCTCGCCACATCGACAGGGACTGCTTCATGATCTTCGGCAGCATCGCGGTGGATGAAGCCGAAGGCGTGATCCTGGCGCATTCGGTTTCGATTGCATCGGGCAAATTCGGCAAGGGATGCAGGCTGACGGTGGCCGACCTGGATGCGTTGCGCTCGCATGGGGTATCCTCGGTGATTGGTTGCCGCATGGAGCCGGGAGATCTGGACGAGGATGCTGCGGCCGCCAAACTGGCCGCGATGCTGGAGCGGCCCGCGATGCGGTGTTCGCCGGCGACGACCGGCCGGGTCAATTTCTACGCCGATGCCAATGGCCTCTTCGTTGCCGACAAATCGGTGGTCGACCGTTTCAATCGTATTGATCCCGCGATTACGTTGGCGTGTCTGGCCGATCATGCCGATGTGCGGGCCGGGGATCTGGTCGCGACAATCAAGATCATCCCGCTTGCGGTTGCCGGGCACAGCGTCGAGCGTGCCTGTCAGGTCTTGTATGGGCATGCGGCTTTCCAGTTGAAACCTTACGTCGCCCATTCCGTGGTCCTGATCGCCACGACCCTGCCATCGCTGAAACCCTCGGTGATGGACAAGACGGTCAGGGTTCTACAGCAGCGCCTCGTTTCATCCGGCAGCGAATTGATGTCTGAAGCACGCGTGCCGCATGGGGCCGGCGCCGTTGCAGACGCCATGCAGGCGGCACTCGCGGTTGCACGCAGCGGTGAGCAGGCGTCGCCTGCAATGATCGTCGTCTTCGGCGCGTCGGCGATGAGTGATCCACATGACGTTATCCCTGAGGCAATCCGGTTGGCGGGTGGGACGGTCGTGCAGGTCGGCCTGCCTGTCGATCCCGGCAATCTGCTGGTGCTTGGCTATCTCGGGACCGTGCCGGTAATTGGAGCGCCGGGCTGCGCACGGTCGCCAAAGGAAAACGGATTCGACTGGGTGCTCAACCGTCTTCTTGCCGGCGAGGCGCCGACGCGCGACGAAATGACGGGCCTTGGGGTTGGAGGATTGCTGATGGAGATCCCGAGCCGACCGCTGCCGCGCCTGATGGCAACGCCGGACCGGGCGGGCGACGGCATCGCGGTTGTCATCCTCGCTGCAGGCCGGGCAAGCCGCATGGGAGACGGTGGGCAGCACAAGTTGTTGGCGGAGTTCGACGGTGAAGCACTCGTCCACCGGGTTGCACGTCAGGCGATCGAGGCAAAGATCGGCCCGGTGCATGTCGTCGTCGGGCATCGAGGTGACGAGATTTCCGCCGCGCTCGACGGGCTGGATGTCACGATCATCGACAATCCGCACTACGCGACCGGTATGGCCAGTTCGCTGAAGGCGGGTCTTGAGAGAAACGATGTCAGCGCAGCGCCAGGTATGATGGTGCTGCTTGCCGATATGCCGAATGTCGCGACAGGCGATATCAGGGCGCTCGCAAACGCCTTTGCCAGTGTGTCCGGGACAGCTATCGTGCGCGCTGTCGCCGACGGGCAGCGAGGAAATCCGGTCATCCTGCCGCGTTCGACCTTTGAGGCGCTCAAGGCCATCGAAGGCGATATCGGTGCACGACCGGTGATCGAAAGCGCGGGCCTGCCGGTGATCGATGTCGAAATCGGCGTGGCGGCGCGGCTCGATGTCGATACGCCAGATGCTGTCGTGGCCGCCGGCGGAATTCTCAAGGATTGAGCAGACACATGGACAACGATGCGATCGAAGAGATGTTTCAAGCACTTGGCTCTGTGTCCATCCGCCGGATGTTCGGCGGCAAGGGCATCTATCATCAGGGCATCATCTTTGCCCTCGATCTGTTCGACGAGATCATGCTGAAGGGCGATGGCGAGACTGCGCCGCTGCTGGAGGCAGCCGGTGCTCGGCGCTGGTCCTATGCGGGCAAAACAGGCAAGCCGGTTGCCATGCCTTACTGGACTGTTCCCGAGGAGGCGTATGACGATCCCGACGAGATGGCGAAATGGGCGCGGCTGGCTTTCGAGGCAGCAGTCAGGGCCGAGGCCAAGAAATAGGCTTCAGCGCAGGTAGGGCAGGAGTGCCACGGTGAATGCAGACAGCGGCTGCGGCAGGTCGTCGAGCGAGAAGAAGCCGATGGCCGAAAGCTTGTCGGGCTCGGTCAGTTGCGGCTCGCCTTTTATGTCGGTCGTCTTGTAGAGCAGCGATACCCAGTGCTGGCGGTCAGCTTCGATCAGTTGCTCGGTGAGCCCGAGATACTGGATTTCACCGATGGTCATACCGGTTTCTTCTTCAGCCTCGCGACGGGCCGCGCGTTCGGCTGGCTCCATATGGTCGACCTTGCCGCCGACGATATTCCAATGGCCGGCCTCCGGTGCTTTCATGCGCTTGCACAAAAGCAACTTGCCATCCCGAAGGATGGCAAGACCGACGCCGAGGCCGGGGAAATCAATGCCGGGTGCAGCCATGACCGGATCAGGCCTTGGCAGCAGCCACGATCAGCATGAAGGCGGGAATGTCATCGCCGAAGCCGACCGGTGTCGGGCCGTCGTCGTGGTCGCGGTGGTGGCTGCGGCGACGCTCGCGATGATCGTCGTTGGCCGGGTTAGGGGTCGCGTTGTTGCGGGCATTGCGCGGGTGCTGGTTCGGACGCCTGTCCGCCTTACGCTCGTTTGCCACGGGTGCTTCGATCCTTGCCGGTTCCATTACGACTTCCTCTGCGGGCTTGGTATATTCTGCGGGCGTTTCGGTTTTGTGACTGTTACGCTCGCCACGTCCTTCGCGATTTCCATCGCCCCGGCCTTCACGCTTACCATCACGTGCACGATCGCGGCTGCCTTCGCGGCCCTTGTCGCGGCTGCCGCGCTTGCCTCGACCTTCGTCGTGGCTCTCGGCAGGGGCTGGCAAGGCAGAAAGGTCGCCATTGTGCCATTCGATCTTCTGACCGATCAGCTTTTCGATTGCATCGAGAAACTTGGAATCGCTGCGCGTAACCAGCGAGAAAGCAGCACCTGAACGACCGGCGCGGCCGGTACGACCGATGCGGTGGACGTAATCCTCTGCATGGATCGGGATGTCGAAGTTGAAGACGTGGCTGACGTCAGGAATGTCGAGACCGCGCGCAGCAACGTCGGATGCGACGAGCAGGGTGATCTGGTTGTCCTTGAAGCCGGCCAGCATATTGGTGCGCGAGCGCTGGTCCATGTCGCCATGCAGGGCGCCAACGGAAAAGCCGTGGCGTTCGAGCGAACGGAACAGGTCTGCAACATCCTTCTTGCGATTGCAGAAGATGATACCGTTCTTCAGGTCTTCCTGGGAGCGGATCAGGTCACGCAGGACCGAGCGCTTTTCGTAGTCCTTGTTGTGGGCTGCGACGAGGCGCTGCGTCACAGTGGTGGCGGTCGACGAAGGCTTGGCAACCTCGACGCGCTCCGGGTTCTGCAGGAAGCGATCGGCCAGTTTCTGGATTTCCGGCGGCATTGTGGCCGAGAAGAAAAGGGTCTGGCGGGTGAACGGGATCATCTTTGCGATGCGTTCGATATCCGGTATGAAACCCATGTCGAGCATGCGGTCGGCTTCGTCGATCACGAGGATCTCGACGCCGGTCATCAGGAGCTTACCGCGCTCGCAATGATCCAGCAGGCGGCCGGGGGTGCAGATCAGCACGTCGGCGCCGCGTTCCAGCTTGCGGTTCTGCTCTTCGAACGACACGCCGCCAATGAGAAGCGCGACATTGAGCTTGTGGTTCTTGCCGTATTTATCGAAATTCTCCGCGACCTGGGCTGCGAGTTCGCGGGTCGGCTCGAGAATCAGCGTACGCGGCATGCGGGCGCGCGCTCGACCGTTTTCCAGGAGCGTCAGCATGGGAAGCACGAAGGACGCCGTCTTGCCGGTGCCTGTCTGAGCAATGCCGCAGATGTCCCGGCGCTGCAGGGCTGGCGGGATAGCGCCGGCCTGAATTGGGGTCGGGTTCACATAGCCGGCATCGGTGACGGCAGAGAGGACTTTTTGGCTCAAGCCAAGGTCAGCAAAAGTTATCAAAGGGAAGTAGTTCCGTTCCTGTTCTTGCGAACATCCATGAATCGCCCTTAACGCGGGCCTTAATGGAAGGGGCGAATAGTCCCAAACTACCTGAAAGTCAAGGAAACTGAGGTATCTGGCGCAACAAAGGCTTAACAGCTGTGCTTAACTGCTGCGCGTTGTCACAAGCACCTGGATGCCAGCCAGTGCCAATGCCGAGCCGGCAATCCGGTTGGCTCGTCTGACGATCGCCGGCGTGCGCAGCAGGGCGCGTGCACGATCGGCAATCCAGACATGGCCGCCGACGACAATGCACTCGACCAGGACGATGACCGACGCGAGCTTGCCGTAGTTGGCCATCCCAAAACTGGTGCCTACGAAACCCGGCAGCAGCGCAAGGTAGAAAAGCGGCATTTTCGGATTGCCCAGATTGAGCGCGACGGCCGTCATGCAGACACCAGCCAGATTGCGCGGCCGGTTTTCTCCCGGTGTGAGTTCCGGGATGACCGGAGGCTCGGTCCACAGGCGATAGGCCATGTAAATCAGGTATGCGGCTCCGGCATAACGCAGGATCGTCATCAGCAGACCCATCTTGCTGGCGATCAGTGACAGGCCGAAAGCGGCAAGGCCCAGGTAGATCAGGATGCCGATGACGGTACCAAGGCCATAGGCGAGGCCGGACGCTGGGCCACTCGATACCGTTTTCGCGACAATGGTCATGTTGTCGGGACCGGGGGAGGCGGCAAACAGAAAAAAAGCCAAAGCAAAGGCAAGCAGCGACGTCGTGTCCATGGCAGCTCCGGTCACATCGTTGCTGCAATCATTGGCTGAAATGGGAAGCGCGTCAATTGATCAAGGTGGTGAGCTTCATCCCGGCATTGAGGAAACGAATGGGGTCGACCGCATCCTTTCCGCGGCGGACCTCGTAGTGCAGGTGTGGTCCGGTGGATCGGCCGGTCGAACCAGACAGACCAATCAAATCGCCGGCCTCGACCTTGTCGCCTTCCTTTACCAGGATGCGCGACATGTGACCGTAGCGGGTCGACAATCCGTATCCATGGTCGATCTCGACCATATTGCCATAGCCGCCGGATAGGCCGGCGGTGACGACTTTCCCAGCCCCGGTGGAGTGAACTTCCGTTCCTGTCGGTGCACGAAAGTCGATGCCGGCATGCATGGCCAGGCCACCAAAGAAGGGATCGGGACGGTTGCCGAAGCGGCTGGTGATTTCGCGCCCCGGAGCTGGATTGGCAAATGGCAGACGCCTGGCGGTATCGCGCACGGTCTCCAGTCTGGTCAGTGCCGCGTCGAGCGTATTCAGGGTCGCGTTGAAGTCGCGTTCGGGGCTGGGTGCGATGTAGGGACCGCCGATTGCATCAGAGGTCTTTGCATCCAATGCTTCGTCCAGTTCCACGCCGCTACGCTCCAGGATCGAGGCGATTTCCGCGGCCGTCTGGGTCGCTCCCGATGCCAATGTGGCAATGCGCTGCATTTGCTCGCTTTCGATGTCCTTCAGCGAAAGTGTCATGTGCGAAAACAGCTTGTCGGCGCGGTCGGCGACGTTTTCGTCCGTCATCGGCACGTAACCCAAAGCGAGGTTGGTCTTGGCGGGTTTCGGTGGAGCTTTCGCGCCCAGGAGTGCAGCAAACGCATGGGTGCCGGTGGTCGTAAGGGATGCCTCGTCCTTGGTGCCGGTCGACGGTCGATTTGCCGGCAGAGGGCCGTCGCTCGGCAGGCTGTCGGCGCTGGCGGCACCTTCGAGCAGCGCGTCGATGCGTCCGTGACGAGAGGTCAGCGCCATCTGCTGCTCCAGCAGCTTTTCGACTTTTTCCTCAACCACCTGCTGGTCGAGCAACTGGCGCGACGTGACACGGTCCACCTGAGCGCGCAGGGACGCGATGCGATCCTCGTAGTCATGCTGCATGCGGGCCTGGCGGGCCATGGTGGCTCCGATCAGGTTGTCGCGCAGAACGAGATAGGTGGTGGCGCCGAGATAGCCGATCGACATGACGCCGAGAAAGCAGAAGGTCAGCGCAGCCATCCACGGACGAATGGTCATGTGACGGATCTTGTCGCCACTGGCGAGAATCACGACGTGTTGCTCACGGCGCTTTCCAAAGACCTGGTTGTTTGCCTTGGCTGTCACGTCTGTCCCCACCGTATCTCAGTGCCGCTTGAGGCGCCGGAAGATGGCGAAACCGATTCATTTGGCCCCGCTCGTTCATGCGTATTTACGCATGGTTAGGGTTAACAAACATTTAGTCCGGCGGTGCCGCCGGATTGGTCAAGACGTGTTTTTCGACGAAAGGGATCGATAGAATGATGGCGTCAAACCGGCTTCGGCGCGGGCAACGTCATTGAACGGCGCCTTGAGGTTTCCGCGAAAATTTGCGCGGACCAAGTCCTGGAATGTCCTGGCTGGATCACGTTTTTCGCGCGCGCAGAGAAAACGGAACCATTTGGCGCCGACGGCGACATGGCCTTTCTCGTCCTCGTAGATGATGCTCAGGACATCGGCGCTCTCGATGTCGCCGGTTTCGCGCATCTTTTCCTGTAGGGCGGGCGTTACATCGAGACCGCGTGCTTCCAGGATCAGCGGCACAACGGCGAGCCTGGCAGTCAGGTCGTTGCGGGTGGAGTGGGCTGCCTGCCACAATCCGTCATGGGCCGGCATGTCGCCGTAGTCCGCACCGAGGTCGCGCAATCGGTCGCGCACCATGCGGAAGTGTTTCGCTTCCTCGAAGGCAACCTTCATCCAGCCGTCGAAGAAGGAATGCGGCACGGGCTGCGAAGCGAATCGGGCGACGATATCAAGCGCCAGATCGACGGCATTGAGTTCGATATGCGCCAGTGCATGCAGCGTGGCGATGCGTCCCGGCAGAGTGTGAAGCGAACGCTTTTCGGTGCCTTTTGGCGGAACAAGAACTGGCTTTTCCGGCCGACCCGGACGATCCGGCAAGGCCGGGTCGAGAGGTGAGCGCAGCGACAGCCTGCGCTCCTGCCAGCGGATCGCGGCGGTCTGGGCAAGGCTGGTCTTCTCATCGAGATCGGCGCTCATGATGGCAAGAGTCGCGGCCTCGCGCAGGGAGCGGAACGGCGTTGCAGGTTCCTTCACGACAAGGTTCATCAGAGAGATCGAACCGCCTGAAGGACGGCTTCCGCGTGGCCGGCCACTTTGACCTTGGGCCAGATCTGCGCGATCTTGCCCGCGGCATCGATCAGCACTGTCGTGCGCTCGACGCCCATGTAGGTCTTGCCGTACATGCTCTTTTCCTTCCAGACGCCATAAGCTTCGAGCATCTGGTGCTCTTCGTCTGCTGCAAGGATCACGGACAGATTGTGCTTGGCGGCAAATTTGTCGTGGCTTTTCACGGAGTCGGGCGATACGCCGACGATGGCTGCGCCGGCTTTCGCGAAGCTTTCGGAAAGCGAAGTGAAATCAATTGCTTCCGTGGTGCATGCCGGGGTGCTGTCCTTGGGGTAGAAATAGATGACGAGCGGCTTTCCTGTGAAATCGGCGAGAGAAACGGTGCCGCCGCCGTTGCTGGGCAGGGAGAAATCCGGAGCTGCTGTTCCAACTGCCAATTCCGTCATGGGAAAACCTTTCTTTTGCCCGCTTTTTGGATGATTGTGGTCGTCATCGATATATAGTCCGCTGCGGAGTCGTCCAGAGCGACTTGATAGCTGCATCGATAGACGGAGACAATCACCAGGACATGTCGGATATCCGGGGCGACAAGCTACGGTTTCGCACGCGGGACATCGTGCCGCTGCATGCCCTGCCTTCCGCGCAGGTGGAAGATCCCATGATCGTCCACTGCCCGCCGCGTCGCAGTCTCGTGCGCCGTTGCCTGCGGGGTCTCGTCGCGTTCATCGGTTTGTGGGTCATCGTCATCGCGGGCGTGTTTGCCGTAGTTGAAAGCGGGACGCTGGATGCTGCTTTGGCGCAACGTGCCACGACAGCGCTCTCCAATGCCATGGGCCCGCAATACGACGCGAAGATCGGTCGTACGGCGATCCGCTTTTCGGGCGGGCTCGATGTCACCGTCGATGCCCATGATGTTTCGGTCGTCGATGCGGCGAGCGGCCAGCAGGTGGCGATGACGCAGTCGGTAAGCCTCATTCTGGAGCCCATGGCTTTGCTTGGTGGCCGGTTCTCGGTTCGAGAAATAGACAGTCAGGGCATCTCCCTCGATGCCCGGCTCTTGCCGAAGCGCGAACCGATGGATCTATCCAGGTTCCGGATCGACAACATGCCGGCGGTGCTGGACGGCGCGTTCGGCGAATTGGACCGATTGCAGGGCTTCATCGCGCGGGGCGGGCTCGATCGCATGCGCCTGGGCGGCCTCGAGGTGGCGGCCACCAGTGCAAGCGGACGGCCGTTGACGTTATCCATCGATGATCTGGCGATGGAGCGAGGCAGTGACGACTCACTGTCGATCTTCGGCGCGATCTCGGTGAATGGCCAGCAGACCGAATTGACTGCCCTGACGACGAATGTCGGCGGTGCCGTCCATTCGATGACGCTCCGGATAGCGGACTTCCGCTTGACGCCATTCATGTTGCGGCGATCCAAGGCCGGCCTGCCACGCCAAGGTATCGATGGTTCCGCCGAGCTTGTTCTGTCTGCCAAACGCGATATCGCGGGGCAGGAGCCGGAAATGTCCCTGGCGGTCAACACGAGAGCCGCCACGTTCTATACCGATGGCCAGCCGCAGGAGATCACCGGGGCCGACCTGAACTTCGCCTATGACTTTGGCAAGGATACGATCGAGATCGCCAATTCCAGGGCCGAGTTCGGGCCGATGATCCTGCCGCTTTCTGGCGGCTTGATCGATCTGGACCGGCTGCCCGAGGGCAAGGATTTTGGCAAGGGCATCGGTATCGACCTGCTCGTCGCCCAGGGGCGTGCCGATGTGCCTTCCTCCGGTGAAACTGCGTTCCCCTTCGACATGAAGGCCTATGGCCGCTACCTGTTCGATGGCACCCTGCTGCAATTTGATACGTTCGACGTGTCCACGGCCAATGGCAAGATGGTCAGCACATTGCAGATTCGGTTTGGTGGCACCGGCCCTGAAGTGAAGTTCGACGGCGTGGTCGAGAACATGAAGGCTGCTGTGGTCAAGCAGCTCTGGCCCTATTGGATTGCCGACAAGCCTCGCAGCTGGGTGCTGAAGAATATCTTCGGTGGAACGGTATCGCATGGCGAGATTTCGGTTTTCATCCCGCAAAACCGCCTGTCGCTGGAACCGCGTCCGGTGCATCTGAAGGGTGACGAGCTGCGCATCGGCTTCGATGTGGTCGATGCCAGAGTGAACCTGACCGGGGATATTCCACCGCTGCGCGATGCCAATGCTCGCTTCGACATGATGGGCGAGCGGATCGAGGTGAAGATCAAATCGGCCGCCTCGTATTTTCCGTCTGGGCGTGTCGTGGCGCTGGAAAGTGGCGCGGTGACCATCGCCCGTGCCTATGAGAAGCCGCTGATGGCGACCATCTCGGTGGCCGTCAATGGTGCTGCGGATGCGGTCGCCGAACTTGTGTCGTTCAAGCCGATCCAGGCGTTGCAACGTATCGGATTTGTCGCAGAAGACTTTAGCGGCGCGATCAAGGGCACGGCGGAGGTCACCCTGGGTCTGATCGCCGATCAGAAACCGCCAGCGCCGGTGTGGAACGCCTATCTGCAACTGGACAAGGTTGCAATCGAAAAGCCGTTTGACGGGCGCCGGATCAGCGATTTCACCGGCACGCTTGCCGTCGATCCCAAGCTGGCGCAGATCGAAGGCTCGGCAAGGATCGACGACGTGCCGATGGACATCCGCATGAGCGAACCCGTTGCGCGGGATACCGACAGCGGGCGCGAACGGGTGGTGACGGCCAAGCTCGACAATGCCACGCGCAACAAGCTGGTGCCCGGGCTCGACGATATCATCGATGGTCCGATCTCGGTGGAACTCACCCGCCTGGGCGACAAGCGTCAGGCGGCCTCCGTCGATCTGCGCAATGCCAATCTCAATATTCCGTGGATCGGCTGGTCCAAGGGGCAAGGCATCGGCGCCAAGGCGACATTCGAGCTGAGCGAAGTGGACGGACAGACGACGATTGAAAAGTTCGTGCTGGATGGCGATGGTTTCGGGGCGAGCGGTGAGCTGTCCACCGGCCCGAAAGGCCTGATCGCGGCCAATTTCAGCAAGGTGAGGCTGGCGCCGGACGACAATCTTTCGATTGCGATCCGTCAGGTCAAAGGCACGTACAACGTGACTGTCTCGGGCAGCTCGTTCGATGCGCGGTCTTTGATTTCCAAGCTCAAGGCTCCGGCCGTCGCCGGCAAGGGGAAAGGCGATGATGTCAGCTTGCGGATCGAGGGCAAGGTCGATCGCGTCATAGGCTTTGGCGGAGAGGCACTGTCTGGATCTTCGGTGATCTACAGCGCGAGACAGGGCAAGACGACGGCGCTGGACTTCTCTGCCGTCACCAGCAGTGGCCAGGCGGTGGTCGCCAAGCTTCGCCGACCGGACGGCTTCAGCGAAGTCTCGGTGACCAGCAGCGATGCCGGCGCGCTGGTGCGTTTCATCGATCTCTACAAGCGGCTGGTGGGTGGCCTGGTGAACCTGAAGCTGAATGAAACGCCGGGCGGGGCATGGGCCGGCAATCTTGATCTGCGCAGCTTTCAGGTCGACAACGAAGAGCGGCTCCAGTCGATCGTGTCTACACCGACCGGCAGCGATGGGCGCAGCCTCAACAGTGCGGTGAAGCGCGACATCGATGTCAGCTCGGCCCGGTTCCAGCGGGCGTTCGCGCGGCTGTACTACAATGCCGGCACGCTCAGCGTGGAAAATGGCATTGTCAGGGGAGACCAGATCGGGGCGACATTCCAGGGCATCGTGCGCGACAGCAGCGGTCGGATCGATCTCACCGGCACCTTCATGCCGGCCTATGGCCTCAACCGACTGTTTGGCGAACTTCCGATCATCGGCGCCATTCTGGGCAATGGTCGCGACCGTGGACTGCTTGGCATTACCTTCAAGCTGACGGGCGCTGTTGAGCGACCCAATCTCGTGATCAATCCGCTGTCGATCATCGCGCCGGGCGTGTTTCGCCAGATCTTCGAGTTCAGGTAACAAAAAACCCGCCGATGGCGGGTTTGATGCGGTCGATTATTAGGCCGGTGTTCTGACTTATCAGACCGGGCGGACCAGGATGTGCTTCTTCTTGCCGAGCGAGAGCTTGATCACGCCGTCGCCGGTCACTTCGCCGGAACCGACAATCATCTTTTCGTCCGATACGCCAGTGTCGTTGATCTTGACCGCGCCACCCTGGATATGACGACGGGCCTCGCCGTTCGAGGCCGCCAGGCCCGCCTTGACGATCAGCGCGAGCAGGCCGATGCCGGTTTCGAGTTCACCCTTGACGACCTCAATCGATGGCAGGTTGCCCGACATTGCACCTTCCTCGAAGGTCTTGCGCGCGGTTTCGGCGGCTTGCTCGGCGTTTTCACGGCCGTGCAGCATGGCGGTAACTTCGGTCGCGAGGATCTTCTTGACCTCGTTGATTTCCGAGCCGCCAAGCGCCGACAGCCTTGCGATCTCATCCATCGGCAGGGTGGTGTAGAGCTTCAGGAAGCGCGACACATCGGCATCCTCGGTGTTGCGCCAGTACTGCCAGAAATCGTAGGCCGACAGCATGTCCGGATTGAGCCAGACGGCGCCGTTCAGCGACTTGCCCATCTTTGCGCCAGACGAGGTGGTCAAGAGCGGAGAAGTCAGAGCGTAGAGCTGCGGCGTGCCCATGCGGTGGCCGAGGTCGATACCGTTGATGATGTTGCCCCACTGGTCGGAGCCGCCCATCTGCAGGCGGCAGCCGTAACGCTTGTTCAGCTCGACGAAGTCGTAGGCCTGCAGGATCATGTAGTTGAATTCGAGGAAGGACAACGATTGCTCGCGGTCGAGGCGCGTCTTGACGCTGTCGAAGGACAGCATGCGGTTGACCGAGAAGTGCCGGCCGACGTCGCGCAGGAATTCGAGGTAGTTGATGTCGCGCAGCCAGTCGCCGTTGTTGATCATCATGGCGTCCTTCGGGCTTTCGCCGTAGGAAAGGTAGTTCGAGAAGACGCGCTTGATCGAGGCGATGTTGCTTTCGATCGTGTCGACCGTCATCAGCTGGCGGGCGTCGTCCTTGAAGGACGGGTCCCCGACCATGCCGGTGCCGCCGCCCATCAGCGAGATCGGACGATGACCGGTCTGCTGCATCCAGTGCAGCATCATGATCTGGATCAGGCCGCCGGCATGCAGCGAAGGCGCCGTCGGGTCGAAGCCGATATAGGCGGTCACGGTTTCCTTGGCGAACAGTTCGTCGAGACCTGCCTCATCGGAGATCTGGTGAATGAAGCCACGCTCGTCGAGCGTGCGGAGGAAATCGGACTTGAACTTCGTCATGACGGTCTAACTTTCGGGTTTTCAGTAAATTCCGTCGGCGCTTTAGCATTGTTTTTTTGAAATGTGCACCCGTTTCAACCATGAATGTGCGCGATAGGTGGCATGCGAATCGGTGATGGTCCCATGACGGCATTGAAAACGGCGATCGGCCTGATGAGCGGCACATCGATGGACGGCATCGACGTGGCGCTGGTGAAGACCGATGGTGAAACCCTGGTGGAGCGTGGACCGTTTCTGTCCATACCTTACGAGCCCGCCTTTCGTGATCGGCTGAAGCAGGGGTTGGAGGACGCCAAGGCGATCACCATCCGCGAGCAGCGACCGGGGGATCTGGCGGGTATCGAGCGAGATCTGACCCTGCGTCATAGCGAGGGCGTTTCTCTGTTCCTGCAACGATACGCGCTCTCGGCAGCGGATATCGACCTCATCGGTTTTCATGGCCAAACCGTGCTGCATCGACCGGATCTGGCGCTGACGGTGCAGATCGGCGACGGTGCGCTGCTGGCGCGGGAGACGGGGATCGACATCATCTTCGACATGCGGGCCAATGACATGGTGCATGGCGGCCAGGGTGCGCCGCTGGTGCCCGTCTATCATCGGGCGCTTGCTCATCGGCTGCCGCCCGAACAATGGCCGGTCTGCTTCGTCAATATCGGTGGGATCTCCAACCTGACCTATCTCGATCGTGATGGCGCCGTCATCGGCTTCGACAGCGGGCCAGGCAATGCGCTGATCGATCAATGGGTCGAGGCACATGCCGGCATTCCCTATGACGAAGGTGGGCGTATCGCATCGGAGGGCAGGGTGCTGATGCCGCTGGCCGGGCGCTATCTTGCCAACTCATTTTTTACGACCAGCATACGCCGATCGCTCGATCGCAACGACTTTGTGCCGCCGACAGGAAGCGAAGCGGAACTGTCGGATGGAGCTCGCACGCTTGCCTATGTGTCGGCCGCGGCGATCATCAAATCTGCGGCGCATCTGCCGCGAACACCCAGGACCTATGTGGTCTGTGGCGGCGGTCGGCTGAACAGGATCATCATGGGTGATCTGGCGCGATTGGCGGACTTGCAGGGAGCGACTGTGCTGCGCGCGGAAGAGGCGGGGTTCGACGGCGATGCAATGGAAGCCGAGGCCTGGGCCTATCTCGCCGTGCGGGCGACCATGGGGTTACCTTTGACCTTTCCAACAACGACCGGTGTCAGGGAGCCGGTGACAGGGGGCGTTCTGGTCAGGGCGCATGCGCTGCCCGCAACGGAGCCTACAAAAGCCTGATATCCGCCGGGGTGCGGTCCCAGCGGTCCGTACGTCCGTCTTCGTAGGTTATCGGCGCGCTCGCCACTTCTGCCGCATCCACACCCTCCAGGCAGCAGATCTGCACATTCCAGTAGCGGCGTCCGTCGGAGGGTATGTCGACATAAGCGATGGGATGCACGCCGCAGGTCCGGCAAAAGTAGTGATGCGCAACATGGCTGCCAAAGGCGTAATCTTTGAGCGCCTCGCGACCCTGGCTGATGCGAACATCATCCGGTCCCGCCTTTGCACCCCACATGCGGTATTTGGCGCAGATCGAGCAGTTGCATTTCACCGTACCGAGGCCGAGATCGAGGTCGGCTTCGAAGGTGACTGCGCCGCAGTGGCAACTGCCATGATAGGTCCGTCGCATGGCCTTCTCCCGTTGCTATGCCGACGAGAGTGTTGTCGCAAAGGCCTCGCCGTCGCGCAAGCCGAGTTCGAAGGCATGACGTAGGCCCTTGGCATCGCCGACGGCGAATTTGTTGACCGGAACATCTTCGCTTGGGGCAACGACTTGCCTGTTCGGCGCCTGTGGCGGCGGGCGCCCGTACCGGGTGGAGAGCAACAAGGTCCGGCCACCCTGTCGTTCGGTTTCCACAAGTTTGCGCAGCGGCGGATTGTCGACCAGTCCTCCGTCCAGGTGAGCTATCCCTCGGATCCGTCCGATCGGCATGAAAGGCGGTACGGACGAGGTTGCCATGATCGCATCGACCAGATCCGCCGGTGTCTCGATGTCGTGGGTCGAGATCCAGGCCGGCTTGAGGCCGAGATAACCCCGGCCCTGGAATAGGAACCACTGGTGACCGCTTTTTCGAGTTGGTAAGCTGCTATCGAGCCGATCGCGGCCAGACCGCCGGGCATCCATGCCGGCGGGCGCGATAACTGGATCAGGATTGGTGGGGCGGCCTTCAGGGCAACGAGTTCAGCGGCGCCGAATTGCTCGGTGAGAAAATGCCGGAAGAGGGCGCCGACGACGAGCGGCGACTGCCGCGTCCGCAATCGCGACCAGTCGATGCCGGGTATTCCTTTCTCGGCAAATGAGAAAGCCGCATTGCGCGCCCTTTCACCAACGCCGGCAACATTCATCACGCAATGATAGGCGCCGGCCGACACGGCGACGTAAAACTTCGGCTTTACCGGGTGCATGGCATTGAGCGACTGGAAAAAGCCGCTCTGCCAGTAGCAGCGGTTGCCACCGCCGGCAAAGCCGATTGCATCGAAGGTCGGATGTTCTGGCATGTCTACCTATGGTCAGGTCGGGCGATACTTGGTGATCGGCAGAGCCATCAAACTTGCTGTCCCACAAGGTGCGATCCCTGGCATTTTTGTCAATCGACATCGGAACTGCACTGACGGACGGCCACAAAAAAAGCGCCGGTCTTTCGAACGGCGCTTTGCACTTGCTTTTTCCGGGACTTAGCGGATGCGCTTGGCAGCCGGTTCAGGAACCAGTTCGCCTTCGAGGCGGCGGTCGAGGTAGTCCTCGCATTCGCCCATCAGCGTTTCGATCTGGCCGTTGAAGAAGTGGTTTGCGCCCGGAATCGTCTTGTGGGTGATCAGGATGCCCTTCTGGGCCTTGAGCTTGTCGACCAGGCCCTGGACATCCTTTTCCGGCGCGACCTTGTCGCTGTCGCCATGAATGATCAGGCCGGACGACGGGCAGGGCGCGAGGAACGAGAAATCATAGGTATTCGGCTGCGGCGCGATCGACATGAAACCTTCGATTTCCGGGCGACGCATCAGAAGCTGCATGCCGATCCAGGAACCGAAGGAATAGCCGGCGACCCAACAGCTTTTGGAATCCGGATGCAGGCTCTGGACCCAGTCGAGCGCCGAGGCTGCGTCCGACAGTTCGCCGGCGCCGTGGTCGAATTCGCCCTGACTGCGACCGATGCTGCGGAAGTTGAAGCGTAGCGTGGTGAAACCGCGCTTCTGGAACATGTAGAAGAGCTGGTAGACGATCTGGTTGTTCATCGTCCCGCCGAATTGCGGATGCGGATGCAGGATGATCGCGATCGGCGCGCTCTTTTCCTTCGAGGGCTGGTAACGTCCTTCGAGACGACCCGCAGGGCCGTTGAAAATGACTTCGGGCATTGGGACTCCGGTCAGTAAGAATTTTACAGTTCTGTTCCACCAATTTAGAAACCTGACTTGACGACGCCAGTCAGCTTTTCTAAAACGAAGTTTAGAATTGTTCGAAACTGGATGGCTGTGCATCCGGGATGAACGTGTCATAGTGCAAGCCCGGCCAAAATTTCAAGAAAAATGCGCCGGTGCTAATCAGAGGTTTTCCGCAACAGATGGCGATTGAGCGCATCTATCTCGACTGGAACGCGACCGCGCCGCTTCTCGGCTGCGCGCGCGATGCCATGATCGAGGCGCTGTCTTTGCCCGGAAATCCGTCTTCGGTGCATGCGGAAGGCCGGTCTGCCAGGACGCTTGTCGAGAAAGCGCGCCGCGATGTCGGTGCGATGGTCGGTGCATCGTCGGCAACGGTGATCTTTACCGCAAGTGCGACTGAAGCTGCCAATCAACTGCTGTCGCCGGTCTATCGCATGGGGCGCTCGGCCATTTCCATCGGCCGGCTCTATGTCTCTGCGATCGAGCACCCGGCCATTCGCGCCGGCGGACGCTTTGCCGCAGATCGGATGCGCGAGATATCGGTTAAGCCGTCTGGTGTGATCGATCTTGATTCCCTTGCCGCGCATCTTGCCGAACACGATGCGACTGCCGGGCTGCCGCTCGTGGCGCTGATGCTGGTCAACAACGAGACCGGCATCGTTCAGCCTATCGCCGAGGCGGCGGCGCTTGTCCACAAACACGGTGGCTTGCTGGTCGTCGATGCCGTTCAGGCAGCCGGTCGCCTGCCTGTTTCGATTGAGGCGCTCGGTGCCGATTTCCTGATCATCTCCGCACACAAGATCGGTGGTCCCAAAGGCGTCGGGGCGGTGATTGCGCGCGGCGAGGCCCTGATGCCGGAGCCTCTCGTACGGGGCGGCGGCCAGGAAAAAGGGCATCGGGCGGGTACGGAAAATGTTGCGGCGATCGCCGGTTTTGGTGCTGCGGCCCGGTTTATGCTCGATGGGCTTGAGGCCAGAAATGCTGCCATCGCGCTGCGTCGCGATCGCCTGGAGACCGCCATGCTGCAATATGCGCGGGATGTGCTGATCTATGGCCGAGGCGAACAGCGCGTGGCCAATACAAGTTTCTTCCATCTGCCCGGGCTGAAGGCCGAGACCGGACAAATTGCCTTCGATCTCGAGGGCGTAGCGCTTTCGGCCGGTGCCGCCTGCTCTTCGGGCAAGGTCGGCGCCAGTCATGTGTTGACGGCGATGGGCGAAGACGCAGCGACCGGCGCGCTCAGGCTTTCGCTCGGGCCTTCGACCACCGATGCGGAAATCGACAGGGCGATCGACGTCTTCGCCAAGGTGGCCGGACGGCGCAAGCTCTCGGGGCAGGCCGCGTGAAATTGAGGAAGAAATTGGGTTTTGCCAATTTTTACCTTGCCAAGAGGGGGTGAAATAGTGCCTCCGAACATTACATATGGCGGACATCCCGCCCAACGTTAACAAGCTGCCGGACTTTGACCCGGCAAGATTGGAGAACGACCATGGCTGCTGTGCAGGAAACCATCGATCAGGTCCGCCAGATCGATGTCGATCAGTACAAGTATGGTTTTGAAACCACCATCGAAGTCGACAAGGCCCCGAAGGGTCTGTCCGAAGATATCGTCCGCTTCATCTCGGCCAAGAAGAACGAGCCGGAATGGATGCTGGAGTGGCGTCTTGACGCCTACAGGCGCTGGTTGACGATGGAAGAGCCGACCTGGGCGCGCGTCAACTATCCGAAAATCGACTTCAACGACATCTACTATTATGCCGCGCCGAAGAGCACGGCCGGCCCGACCTCGATCGACGAAGTCGATCCGGAACTGCTGAGGGTATACGAAAAGCTCGGCATTCCACTGCGTGAGCAGGAAATTCTGGCTGGCGTACAGACTTCGAAGATCGCCGTAGACGCGGTGTTCGATTCGGTCTCGGTTGTCACCACCTTCAAGGAAGAGCTGAAAAAGGCCGGCGTGATCTTCATGTCGATCTCTGAGGCCGTGCGCGAGCATCCAGATCTGGTAAAGCAGTATCTCGGCTCGGTCGTGCCGGTCACCGACAACTATTATGCGACGCTGAACTGCGCCGTGTTTACCGATGGCTCGTTTGTCTACATCCCGAAGGGTGTTCGATGCCCGATGGAGCTTTCGACCTATTTCCGCATCAACGAGAAGAACACCGGCCAGTTCGAGCGCACGTTGATCATCGCCGAAGAAGGCGCATACGTGTCCTATCTTGAAGGGTGCACAGCGCCGCAGCGCGACGAAAACCAGCTGCATGCGGCGGTCGTCGAACTCGTCGCCATGGATGATGCCGAAATCAAGTATTCGACCGTCCAGAACTGGTATCCGGGCGACAAGGATGGCAAGGGCGGTATCTACAACTTCGTCACCAAGCGTGGCGATTGCCGCGGCCATCGCTCGAAGATTGCCTGGACCCAGGTCGAGACCGGTTCGGCGATCACCTGGAAATATCCGTCCTGCATCCTGCGCGGCGACGACAGCCAGGGCGAATTCTACTCGATCGCGGTGTCCAACGGTCACCAGCAGGTCGATAGCGGCACGAAGATGATCCATCTCGGCAAGAATACCCGCAGCCGCATCATCTCCAAAGGCATCTCGGCCGGCGTGTCGCAGAACACGTATCGCGGCCAGGTTTCGATGCATCGCAAGGCGGAAAATGCGCGCAACTTCACCAATTGCGACTCGCTTCTGATCGGCGACAAATGCGGCGCCCATACGGTGCCTTATATCGAAGTGAAGAACTCCACCGGCAAGATCGAGCACGAGGCCACCACCTCGAAGATCTCCGAGGACCAGAAGTTCTACGCCATGCAGCGCGGCATCCCGGAAGAAGAGGCGATCGCCCTGATCGTCAACGGCTTCGTCCGCGACGTCATCCAGGAATTGCCGATGGAATTTGCCGTCGAGGCCCAGAAGCTGATCAACATCTCGCTCGAAGGTTCGGTCGGCTGATCGCCGACCGACTTCGCACCGCATTACGCTGCGCGAAAGCGCACCCACAATCTGTCCGAAAGAACTGCTATGCTTGAGATCAAGAACCTGCACGCCCGTATCGCCGAAGACGGCACCGAGATCATCCGCGGCCTGAACCTGACCGTCAAGGCTGGTGAAGTGGCTGCCATCATGGGTCCGAACGGCTCCGGCAAGTCGACGCTGTCCTACATCCTGTCGGGCCGCGAGGACTATGAAGTCACCGAGGGCGACATCCTTTACAATGGTGAGAGCATCCTCGAACTCGACCCGGCCGAGCGCGCCGCCAAGGGCATCTTCCTTGCCTTCCAGTATCCGGTCGAAATTCCGGGTGTGGCTACCATGCAGTTCCTCAAGGTCGCGATGAATTCGCAGCGCAAGGCACGCGGAGAGGATGAACTGACGACGCCGGAATTCATCCGCCGCGTCAAGGAAGCCGCCGCCGAGCTGAAGATCAATCCGGACATGCTGAAGCGTCCGCTGAACGTCGGCTTCTCGGGCGGCGAAAAGAAGCGCGCCGAAATCCTGCAGATGGCGCTTCTCGAGCCGAAGCTGTGCATCCTCGACGAAACCGATTCCGGCCTCGACATCGACGCGCTGAAGATCGTTGCTGATGGCGTCAATGCGCTGAAGCGTCCGGATCGCGCCACCGTGGTTATCACCCACTACCAGCGCCTGCTCGATTACATCGTGCCGGACAGCGTCCATGTTCTCTACAAGGGCCAGATCATCAAGAGCGGTGACAAGGATCTTGCACTGGAACTCGAAGCCAACGGCTATGCCGACATCACCGGTCAGGCAGCCTGAGGGCTCTCAAGTTTGAAGGAGTTGCAACGATGACATTGCAAGCGGCCAACCGGCTCACCGCAGCCGAGACCCAGCTCATCGACGCCTATACGAACCAGATCGGCAGCCTGCCGGGCGACGGAGCCGTGCTACTGCAGCGCGACGGTCTGTTCGACGCCTTGAAGCGTCAAGGTCTGCCGACCCGACGTGTCGAGAGCTTCCACTATACCGATCTCAAGGCACTGCTGCGTGCGCTGCCGGCAGACGAAATCTCGGCCATTGCCCAAAGCGTTCGGCCGATTGTCACGGGTGCGACGGTTCTGGCCATTCGCCAGGGCGTGGCGCAGGATGTCGGTACACTGCCGGAAGGCCTGACGGTGACTGCCTATCGCGACAGCCTGAAGGATGGCTCTGCCGCCCCGGCATTGACCGCCTATAGCAGCGAAGACACGATCGGCCGGATCAACGGTGCCTTCGTCCGGGATGGTTTCAGCCTGAGCGTTGCCGATGGCGCCGAGATCGAACAGCTGATCGAATTGCAGTCGGTGCATGCCGCCGGACATCTGCACCTGCGCTTCCCGGCCGTCTTCGGCAAGGGTGCCAAGGCAACCATCGTCGAGCGCCATGTCGGCCAGTCGGATTCGGCCGCCCTTGCGACCGTCGTTGCCGACCTGACACTGGGTGAGGACGCGGAGATCACCTGGGTTATTCTCCAGGGCGAGGGGGATGCCGACAGCCATCTCGGCCAGATCCGCGCCGATCTCGGCACAAATGCCAAGTTCCGCCTGTTCGTCGTCAATGCCGGCGGCAAGCTGGTGCGACAGGAAGTGCATGTGAAGACGACGGGCGAAGGCTCCGACTTCACGCTGCGCGGCGTAAATCTACTGGGTGGCGATACCCATACCGACGTTACGATGACGCTCGGCCACAACGTGCCGCATACGACGTCGACGGAAATCATCCGCAACATCGTCTTCGATCGCGCCAAGGGCGTGTTCCAGGGCATGATCCGGGTTGCCCCGGATGCCCAGAAGACCGATGCGCGCATGGCCTGCAACACGTTGTTGATGTCCGACGATGCCGAATTCTCGGTCAAGCCGGAGCTTGAGATCTTTGCCGACGACGTGCAGTGCGCTCATGGCGCGACGGTCACCGATATCCAGAAGACCCATCTCTACTATCTGATGTCGCGCGGCATTCCGGAAAAGACGGCCCGTGGTCTGCTGATCAACGGCTTCGTCGCCGAAATCGTCGAGGAGCTGGAAAACGAGGCGCTCGTCGAGGCGCTGGAAACCATCATCACGGATTGGCTGGAGCATCATGGCTGACACCGGCGTGATCAAGGCAGGATATGATGTCGAGGCGGTGCGGCGGGATTTCCCGATCCTGTCGCGCGAGGTCTACGGCAAGCCGCTGGTCTATCTCGACAATGCGGCTTCGGCACAAAAGCCGCAGATGGTGATCGACGCGATCAGCCACGCCTATAGCCACGAGTATGCGAATGTGCATCGCGGCCTGCATTTCCTGTCCAATGCCGCGACCGATGCCTATGAGGGCGCGCGCGAAAAGGTGCGGCGGTTCCTGAATGCCGGCTCGATCGACGAACTGGTCTTCACCAAGTCCTCGACCGAGGCGATCAACACGGTCGCCTATGGCTGGGGCATGAACCATATCGGCGAGGGCGACGAGATCGTCCTTTCGATCATGGAGCATCATTCGAACATCGTGCCATGGCATTTTCTGCGCGAGCGCAAGGGTGCCAAGCTTGTCTGGGCTCCGGTCACCGACGATGGTGCGTTTGATCTCGAAGCCTTCGAAAAGAGCCTGACCGAACGAACCAAGCTCGTCGCCATCACCCATATGTCGAATGCGCTTGGCACTGTCGTTCCGATCAAGGAGGTCTGCCGGATCGCCCATGAACGGGGCATTCCGGTCATGGTGGACGGCTCCCAGGGCGCAGTCCATCTGCCGGTCGATGTCCGCGATCTCGATTGCGACTGGTATGCCGTCACCGGCCACAAGCTCTATGGTCCGTCGGGTATTGGCGTGCTCTACGGCAAGATGGAGCGGCTGAAGGAAATGCAGCCCTTCATGGGCGGCGGCGAGATGATCGTCGAGGTTACGCAGGATCTCGTGACCTATAACGAGCCGCCGCATCGCTTCGAGGCCGGCACGCCGCCGATCGTTCAGGCGATCGGGCTCGGCTATGCGCTCGACTACATGGAAAGCATTGGCCGTGAGGCGATTGCAGCCCATGAGGAGAGCCTGCGCGCCTACGCGCATGAGCGGCTGTCGGCGATCAATTCGCTGAGGATCATCGGTAACGCGCCGGGCAAGGGCTCGATCTTCTCCTTCGAGCTTGCCGGCATCCATGCCCATGACGTGTCAACGATGATCGATCGGCGCGGCGTTGCCGTGCGCGCGGGCACGCATTGCGCCCAGCCGCTGCTCGCACGATTTGGCGTGACGTCGACTTGTCGTGCCTCATTTGCCCTTTATAACACCCGCGAGGAAGTCGATGCGCTGGCGGATGCGCTCGACTATGCCCGAACCTTCTTCGCCTGAGGATGACCCGATGAGTGATACCGAAACCAAGCCGGATGTCCGCGAAGGCATCGTACAGACCAGCCTGCCGGCCGAGGAAGTGGCGCGCCTGTCTGACGACATCATCGCGGCGCTGAAGACTGTCTACGATCCGGAAATCCCGGCCGACATTTTCGAACTCGGTCTGATCTACAAGATCGACATCGAGGACGACCGTTCGGTGAAGATCATGATGACGCTGACGGCGCCCGGTTGCCCGGTTGCCGGCGAAATGCCGGGCTGGGTGGAAAACGCCGTCGGTTCGATCGAGGGCGTCTCGGGTGTTGACGTGTCGATGACCTTTGATCCGCCATGGACGCCGGACCGCATGTCCGAGGAAGCCCAGGTCGCCGTCGGCTGGTACTGAGCCGCGACACGGCCGGCCACCGTTCGTGACTAGCCGGCAAGCCGCGTGCCTATGCTCGATGATCAATGACTGCTAATGTGTCCCTGCATGGTCCGACAGCCGCATATGAGGCTGGGCCATGAAATGGAGGGGGACATGCTCGGCAGGCCTCATGCCTTTATCCTTGTCAGTGCACTGACGATCGCGACGACGCTTCCGGCAGTCTCGCACGCTGAGGACGCATCCACAAAGCTTCCGACTGAGGAAGAGCTGGCAAATGACAACCAGCTTTTCATCAATCTGGCGCGAAAGGTGCTGAAATGGGACGAGCCGACCGAACCGTTCAGGATGGTCGGACCGCTCTATTTCGTCGGAACGAAGGGGCTCAGCTCGTTTCTGTTTTCGACCTCGGAAGGGCTGATCCTACTCAATACGGCCATGCCGGAGACTGGCGCCCTTGTCCTTCAGTCGATCCGCAAGCTGGGGTTTAGGCCCGAGGACATCAAGATCATCATCAACGGGCATGCTCATTCCGATCACGCGGGCGCCTTTGCCCAGATCAAGCAACTGTCCGGCGCGAAACTCGCCGTCATGGAGGCCGATGTCGGGCCGATGGAGGACGGTGGCAAAAGCGATTTTCACTATGGCGACGACTGGAAGATCATGGGCTTTCCACCGGTGAAAGTGGATCGCATCCTTCGCGACGGCGATACGGTCAGGCTCGGTGAACTCGTGCTGACGGGCTACAATACGCCCGGACATACGCGGGGATCGACGACATGGGTGACGCAGCTTGTCGATGACGGCAAGGCCTATACGGTCGTTTTTCCGGACGGCGCTGGGTTCAATCCCGGCTATCATGTGGTCAAGCAGCCGTCCTATCCGGGCATCGAAGGCGACTATCGTATCACACACCACGTGCTGGAGATGCTCAAGCCCGATATCTGGGCCGGGCACCATACGGAATATTTCGACATGGAAAACAAGCGCAAGCGGGCCGAAACCGAGGGCGTTTCGGCATGGGTCGATCCCGAAGGATATCGCCGCTTCGTTGCCGAGAAGAAGCATGCCTTCGAGGCGCTTGTCGACGAGGAAATGGGCGTTTCCGCACAGCCGGTGCCATAGTCCCCACGCCAGAATCCATTGGCGTTTCTGCGCATCTCGACCGGAGGATGCGGGTGACTGAGTCACTTGCCTCAAGCTAACCGTGTTCCCTCGGCTATGCTCTCTCTGTTTCTCCCCCTCGCTGGTGCTGGACCGATGTCTGGCCTGGAAAGGCCTTAGACCAGTCGATAGTCGCGATCGAAATAGACCAGCGACTGGCCGTCTTCGCGTGTCCTGACGTCAATCACTTCGCAAAACAGCACATCATGCGTCGCACCGTCGGCGATCGAGGCAATGCGGCAATCGAAGGTCGCGAGTGCGCCCGGCAGGCGGTGGCTGCCGGTTTGCGTTCTTTCCCACTCTGCAGCCGCGAAACGTTCCTCGACGGGGGTCTTGCCGCCGAAGATGCGGCTCAGGTCCCGATGCCCGCCTTCCAGCACATTGACGCAGACCACGCCATTGGCCTTGACGGCAGGATAGGCAGAGGAGCCGCGGTTGAGGCAGACGAGCAGGGTCGGCGGATTGTCGGAGACACTGGTCACGGCGGTGGCGGCAAAGCCTGCCCTGCCGCCAGCACCGTCCGTCGTCACGATATTGACCGCGGCTGCCATGCGCGCCATGGCATTGCGATAGGCGAGGCGGATGTCCTCGCTGGTTTCGCTGCGCGCTTGCATGGGCTCGGGTTCAATGGTCTTGGCAGCCAGCATGGCAGTCTCCTTGATCGGCATCAGCTTACGACAGGAAGTCGAGCACGGTTTGGTTGAAGGCGTCGGGATCGGTGACGTTCACGGCATGGCCGCCGAAGTCGCGCAGCGCGAGCGTTGCGTTCGGGAGGCCTTCGGCCAGGCGCAGTGAGCGGGAATAGGGGACAAGCAGGTCGTCACGCGTGGCGATAAGCAGCGTCGGCGTGGCGATCGCAGCCAGATCGGTATCGACATCGAAGGCGCGCAGGGCGGCAATGCGGCGCAGGATATTGGCCTTGCCCTGGAAATGCGCGATGGCATGGGCCTCTTCGGCCGCCATGCGCTGCGGGTTTTCCGCCATGAAGATCGCGGGATAAAGGAAGAGCGGCTGCGCCTTGACGAAGGCCGGAATGCCGGACTTTTCCAGGAGCTCGATGCGGATGTCAAAGCAGCGGCCGGAATGCGGATCGGCCTTGCTCCAGGCATTGATCAGAACCTGTTTTGCGATGCGTCCTGGCTGGCGCAAGGCAATGTCCAGCGCCATCAGGCCGCCCAGCGCATGGCCGATGAAATGGAATCGCTCAAGCTTCAGGCCGTCGGCGATCGACAGCACGTCGTCGGCCATGGCGCGGATACCGCCGTTTTCCGGGACCTCGCCACCCGTCCTGCCGCAGCCGGTATGATCATAGGTGATGACGCGGAAGCTCTTGGACAGTGCCGAAATCTGAGGAGCCCAATAGCCGCCTGATCCGCCGAGACCGGAGGACAGGATGATGGTTTCGGCGCCTGTGGCCTGATTGCCATGGATGTCGTAGTGCATGCGTGCTTTGCTCTGGCTTTGCCTTCACCAGGCCCATCTCGCCGCGGGCGGGGAGAGGGCACGGCTGCCCTTTGTGCGAGGGAAGCCTCCGATGCAGGCGGATTGCGGTCTTGTCTCCTCTCCCCCGCTTGCGGGGGAGAAGGTGCCCGTGGGCGGGTGAGGGTGTATGTGCCTCTTACTTCGTTCCGATATGCGCGACCGTGGCGATCTCGACCAGTGCGTCCGGCTTTACCAAGCCGCACTGAACGCAGTAGCGGGCCGGCTTGTCGCCAGGGAAGTATTCGGCATAGACCTTGTTGACCGCCTGGTAATTGGCCCAATCGGTCACAAAGATATGGTTCATCGTGACGTCTTCCATCGTGCCGCCGGCGGTCTCGATCACCGACTTGATCGTCTCCAGGACGTGACGCGTCTGGGCGCCTGCGTCGCCGACATGCACGACGTCGTTGTTCTTGTCGAAGGGAAGCGTGCCCGAGACATAGACGATGCCGTCTGCCAGCGTGCCGGGAGAATAGGGCGCTATCGGCTTTTGGGTGCCTTCGGGAACGATGATGGTCTTCGGCATGGTCTTCTCCGTGTTGTCCTGTTGGGTTTCAGATGGCGTCGGCGGGGGCTGCCTGCGAAATCACGCTGCAGAAGTCGTTGACGGTTGCGACCCAGCCAAAGAATTTCTCGACATTGTAGACGGTCGCCTGCTGGATGAAGTCCGGGCCTAGGTGATGGGTCGCGTCTTCCAGCATCACGCCGAAATATTCGAGGTGGAAGGCATCGCGCAGCGAGCTTTCGACGCAGACATTGGTGGCGATACCGACGAAAACGAGATTGCGGATGCCGCGGGCGCGCAGCACGCTGTCCATGTTGGTGTTGAAGAAACCGGAATAGCGGGTCTTCGGCACCAGGATGTCGCCCCGCTGCGGCTGCAACTCGTCGACAATGGCATAGTCCCAGGTGCCCTTGGCGAGCAGTTGCCCCTGCAGTTCCGGCCGCTGGCGCATGGTCTTGAGGGCGTTCGACTTGTGCCAGTTCGGTGAGCCCGGGCCGCCGGCCTCGACATAATCCTTGTCCCAGCCGTTCTGGAAATAGACGACGAGAACGCCGGCCGCACGGGCAGCGTCCAGGGTCTTCTTGATGTTGCCGATGGTCGACTTGGCGCCGGAAATGTCGAAACCGGCGAGGTCGACATAGCCGCCTTCGGTCGAATAGGCGTTCTGCATGTCGACCACGACGACGGCGGTTTCGCTCGGTTTCAGGCTGATTGGCTCGGGGCGGGCGGGCAGGGTGACGCTCTTTGTTCGTTCGGGGCGCGGCTGGTAGCCCGCGACAACGGCCTCGCTCATTCGGCGGCCTCCAACATCGACGTGACATGCTGCCGGCTCTTCATCAGCGGCTGCACGTATTTGCCGAATTTCTCGATGCCCTCGACGAAATCGTCGAAGGTCAGCATCACGCCGCCGGTTCCCGGCACCTCGCTCATTTCGTCGAGCATGCTTGCCACCTCCGCATAGGAGCCGATCAGCGTGCCCATGTTGATGTTGACGGCGGAGACCGGGTTGGACATGTGGCGGACATTGGTGTCCGAACCGGACTTCGTGTCGGCTGCGCTTTGCAAGCCGAGCCACTTGATCGCCTCCTCGTCGGCGCCGGCCTTGTAATGCTCCCATTTGGCAAAGGCGGCTTCGGTCGTTTCCTCGGCCAGAACCATGGTCAGTACGAAGGAGCGCACGTCGCGGCCGGTCTTTTCCGTTGCGGCAAGCAGGCGTTCGTTGGTCGGGGCGAAGGCCTTTGGCGTATTGACGCCGACGCCGAAGCAGAAGCTGTAGTCGGCGAATTCTGCCGAGAATGCCAGGCCGGCATTGGAGGATCCGGCGCAAATCAGCTTGACGTCGCCCTGTGGCACCGGTTTCATCCGGCAATCATCCATCTGGAAATACTTGCCCTTCAGGTCGGACTGGCCGTTGCCCAGCAGATCCTTGAGGACGGTGGTGTATTCGCTGAGATAGGCATAGCGGTCGGCGAAATATTCGTCGCCGGGCCACAGGCCCATCTGGCTATATTCCGGACGCTGCCAGCCGGTCACGAGGTTTACGCCAAAGCGACCGTTGGAGATGGAATCAATGGTGGTCGCCATGCGGGCGACAATCGCCGGCGGCATGACCAGGGTTGCCGCGGTGCCGAAGAGTTTGATCTTCGAGGTGACGGCGGCTAGGCCGGCCATCAGCGTGAATGATTCGAGATTGTAGTCCCAGAACTCGGTCTTTCCGCCGAAGCCACGCAGCTTGATCATCGAAAGGGCAAAGTCGAAGCCGTATTGCTCGGCCTTCTGGGTGACTTCCTTGCACAGGTCGAACGTCGGCTTGTACTGGGGAGCATTCTCAGACAACAGCCAGCCATTGTTGCCGATCGGAATGAAGACGCCGATTTCCATGTCATATTCTCCGCTTCGAGGGGCATGGGATGCCCGGATGGGTTCGGAGATATAAAAGCAATCGGCGTGCCATTTCAAAAAAACTCATTTGAAACAGTATGTTGATCTATGGTCCGTAAAATAATTTACCGATTGGTCAAAATTTCAACGAACAAGAGGTGAAAATTCCAGTTTTTGCCGAAGTGATGGGCGTGCCTTGCGCGCAATTTGATCGTTGCCAGGTTGTGACATCGGCTTCCGGGGGGGCAAACATCTGATAATGATCAAGTTTAAGGCTTGTTGCTAAAATGCCCAGAAATTCGGCGGGACAGCAGGGCGCTTGTATCGGCTCTGAGGCTTCCCTCGATTTTGACCTTTCGAAACGGTGCCGGATGCGGCTGGCACTATTGAACGCTTAACCCGGCTCCCTTACATTGGCACCGAGAAACTCCGGGCCTTGAACCCGGCTGTTGAAGGAGAATGAGCCGATGGGCTTTCAGATCATGAGCATGAGCGATGCGGCAGCGAGCCGCGTCAAGGCAATCGTCGAGAATTCCGGACCGGAAGCTCAGGGTATCCGGGTCGGGATAAAGAAGGGCGGTTGCGCCGGAATGGAATACACGATTGATCTCGTCCGGGAGATCAATGCCAAAGACGATCTGATCGAGCGCGATGGCGCGCGCGTATGGGTCGATCCTGCTGCTGTACTTTATCTGCTCGGCACTGAAATGGACTTCGAGACCACCACGCTGCGCTCGGGCTTCACCTTCCACAATCCCAACCAGACCTCGGCTTGCGGCTGCGGCGAATCGGTCGAGCTCAAGGCGGCGGATCTGGCCGAACTGGCACGCCAGAAGCAGGCCGAGACGGCCTGACCGGTAAGCGATTTCTGCAGATTAGCGCCCGGCTTTGCCGGGCGTTTTTTTATGCCTATTAATGTCGGTAGCTTGATTGAAGATGCGGTGAAATTCTAGTTTCGTAAGAAAATATCTTGAGGATTTTAGAGGTTCCGCATATTTTGCGTTTATGGAAAGCATTGACCGTAAAATCATAAATCTTCTCGCTGAGGATGCCCGCCGCTCGCTCGCCAGTATCGGCGAGGTCGTGGGGCTTTCGGCTTCAGCTGTCAACGAGCGTATCCGTCGGCTTGTGGCCATCGGCGCGATCCGGCGCTTTACCGTTGACGTCGATCCTGCAGCTCTCGATCTGCCCATCACCGCCTTCGTGCTGGTCGCGCTGAACTATGACGCCGGCGAAGATGCGTTCAAGGCCGCGATCAAGGCGCATCCGGCGGTGCTCGAATGCCATCATGTCACGGGGGGCTGGTCCTACATGCTGAAGATTAGAACCGCCGACCTCGGCGGGATCGAGGCGTTTCTTGCAGACCTGAAGGCTGGTCGTTTCGTCGCGCGGAGCGAGACCATAATCGCACTCTCGACGGTCTGTGAGCGCGGCTTCGCCGGGATGGAGGGCTGAGATGGACGCCGTCGTCTTCGGTAAGGGCCTTGTCCTCGGTGTCGCGATTGCAGCCCCGCTTGGGCCGATCGGCGCGCTCTGCATCAATCGGACGCTGGAGCGCGGCTTCTGGGCCGGCGTCGCCGGTGGTCTCGGGACGGCGCTTGCCGATGGCGCCTATGCAAGCCTGGCTGCGGCCGGCTTCACCGCGATGGGAGGGCTTTTGGCGTTCATCGAACTGCCGCTGCAGATCCTCGGTGGCCTGTTCCTACTTTATCTTGGATTGATCGGGATCAAGCCGCGCGGCGCCGTGGTCGCTGCCCGCGTCGAAGCGAGGGGCTTATTGACGACTACGGCGGCTACCTTCCTTCTGACTATCGCCAATCCGGCGACAATCCTGTCCTTCGCTGCCATCTTTGCGGGGCTGGGTCTCGCCGCCGGTGAGGGAGGGTTGTCGGCAGCACTTCTGGTCGCCGGCGTTTTCATCGGCTCGCTGGGCTGGTGGTTCTTCCTCAGCGGTTTGGTCAGCCTTCTGCGCTCACGATTGCCGCAAGGCTTTGTGGTCTGGGTGTCACGGACTTCCAGTGGAGTTCTGCTGCTGTTTGGCATCGTCTCGCTCGGCATGGCCGTCAAGGCGATCCTTTGAGGTTTGGCGCACGCTCGGCTTCGCCAGGTCAATCCCGCTTGATGCTCAACAGCACGTCCCACAGGTCAGCGCCGGTCTCGAAGGCTGACGCATTGGCCTTGAAGGAGATTTCGGTTTCCACCAGGGTCAGCATTTCCGTGGCGAGATCGACGTGCGTGCCTTCATCCACGGTCTGCGCCTGTGCAGATGTCACTGTAGCCGTCACTCCGCCCGCCGAACCGGTGGAAAAGTGCGTGTCGCGGCGATCGTAGCCCGCAGAGAGCGCGTTGGCGATATTGTCCGCCGTGGCCAAGAGCCTGCGCTGCTGGGCATACATCCCGGATGCGGCACTGTTGATTGCGGCGGTGATGGTCATCATGCGCTTTCCGGCTTTTCATCGACACGCGCAGTTTAGAGCGAAGACGTTAGAAAAGCTTGAAAGGGCAGTTGCGCCGAAATGGTACACCTGCGGATATTGGCCTGTTGTCTCCCGCCCGCGAGCGGGAGTTGTGTTGGTGTCTGTTACTCAGCTGCCGCTTGGGCGGCGACGCCACGGCGCATGTTTCGCCTCTGCTCTTCGCCGAGATAATGCATTTTCAGCATGTGGGCCGGGAACAGATCGGCTATCGCTTCGGCGGCAGTCAGCAGCTTGTCGAGGGGAACCGGCGCCTTGGGTGGCGCGAAGCGATCGAGGCTTGGCAGGAACCTGAAGAAATTCGCCCGCATCTCGGTGATGATGACCTTCATGAAGTCGCTGAATTCGTTCGGCTGCTGCTCGACACTGACAAGGTGGTTGTTCACCCTTGCAAGCACGGCCGATCCGTCTAGGGAAGCGTTCAGCGCTTCGAGATACATCCGGTTTTTGTAGTAGTCCCGGTGGATCATGGTTCGCAATGTACGGGCTTCCGGGGCGACATCGTCTCCAACGAGAAGACATGGCATGACCTTGTCCTGCAGGCCGGTTCTTTCCACGAAGGTTTTCATCGAACGTCCCGTGCCAACAAAGTCGACAAGCAAGGTGCGTTCGCCGAGCTTCGAGCGGAAATAGGACTCGAATTCCGCTGTGTCGGAATAGCACAGGGTGCGCGACATGCGAACGTACTCGGCAGGCGGCAAGCCATGGCGGGCAAAATGGGTGGATGACAGCAGGTGGATCAGCAGATTGCAGTCCCGCGCTGCGGCCATGACCTGGGTTGCGCCAAACATGTCGGCCTGGTGGCGAAGCCAGAAGGTGCCGATCAACATCAGGGGGATGTTGATGCTGACCTGTGCCTGCAGTGCGTTGCGCACCTGGGCATTGCGATGGAATGTCTGGAGCCGCGTCTCGCGCAGGGCATGGGCATAAGGGCCGAGGCTCGCTTCATGCAGGATTTCTTCGGTCCTGTCCCATTTCGAAAGGCTGACATAGGTTGCCGGGATGCCGAATTCGGCGGCTCCCTTGATGTCGGCATTCTGGTTGTCGCCGTAGTGAGCGCGCAGTTTGTATTCCTGCTTGATCGATGGCCAGATGATGCGGTGATGCTTGCCGTAGTTGCTCAGATAGACCTTGTTGTTCAGGCCGCATTTCTCGCGGACGACCCGTTCGACAAAGGACTGCGGCAAATACATGTCGGAGATGATGATGTCGTCCGGATTGACGAACGCCGTCACCTGTCTCATCGGGAAGAGGTTGTCCCATTCCTCGTCGAGCTCCATCAGCTTGACCATCTTGGCCTGGCTGTCGGTGAGCGTGTTTTCCTGAACCAGCAGGTCGTAGATGTCGTCGAGGCCATAGTTGCGGCGTCCGAACATGCTCATCTCGACAAGATGGCGGCGTGCAGCGAAGTTGGCGACACCGCTCTTTTCTTCGACACGGCGGAATATCTCAAGCGGTCCGAAGCAGCGGCGGGCCACCAGGGTATCGAACAGATCGAAGCTCTGGATGTGGCTATGGAGGTCGGAACCGTTCTCCGTCAGGATATGCCGCGTGGCCGTGGTCGCATAGTTGTCCCACGGGCTGATGAAATTGCCGCCAAGGCTGGGTATGCCGTTGCTGTCCATCTGGAATGACAATCGGCAGGTGGTCATGCCCTGAAGGTCGATGATCAAGAGGTCGTTGCCGTCGAGATCCCAATAGGCTTCGTTGGGATGATTGTATCCGACGATGAAGCCGTTCCGATGGAATACCAGCTTGTCGCTGATCGTCTGTCCTTTTGGCTCGGCGCGAAAATCGAAGGTGCGCGTCGTGAGCCACTCGACAGTCAGCAGCGGCATTGGCGTTTCGGCGGCAAGAGCCATGATAACCTCATACGAATCTCGATGGGGACAGTAATGCTGCCTGAAACTTGCGTATAACTGTTCCTTGTTTGTGGCTGGCTGGCATTGCAGCGCAAGTTGAACCGCGCCGGTCCGCAGGTGGGGCTTGCAGAAGACGATGACCGTTTCAGCGGAGGCCATGCCATACACGCAATCCAATAGGTTTTAAGCCGGCCCAAGGTTGAGAGAGACCTCAAGACGCTAAAGAGCGCCATCGGAGACGAGGGCGCTCTTTCAAGTTTGATGTCAGGCAAGTTACCTGAGACGCTAGTCCAGGGTGAATTCTTCCGCCTGGGGATTGTCCATCCGGTTGTAAACCATGTTGGGTGCGGAATTGATCCGGTTGAACTTGAGCGGCTCGCCCTTTTCCAGAACCACGATGCTGTCGTAGAAATGCACGCCCTGGACCTTGCGGAACAGGGAAAGAAGCTCCGGGTCGACATGTGGACCTGCCGGCGTCTTGCCGACGCCGATCGCGAATTTGGTGTGCTTCTCGTTGACCACGTCGATGATCTGCTTGGAGAATTCGATGAAGCTTTCAGGATTGCGCAGGCCGCCGCCCTGAACGCGCACATTCTTGTAGTAGCTGGTGTGCACATCCTCGCACCAGTAGATCCCGCCATCACGCAGCAAACCGTAGGTTTTCTGCAGCGTGACGATCTGGTGGACGTTATCATGGCTTCCGTCATCGATGATGATGTCGAAATAGCCTTCGCCGTAGATCCGGGCAATCTCGTCCCAGAAGGCAGTGCTGCCCTGGTCGCCCTGAATGACTTTCAGGAAGCTGGTGCCAGCGCTGCGCGGTGCGATATCGATGCCGACGATTTCCGTCTCGGCGCCGAAATACTTGTACCAGAGCTCGGCGCTGCCGCCGAACTGAACACCGACTTCCAAGATCCGCGGCGCGCGGTTTACAAACTTCCCGAACCACTTTTCATAGAGCGGAAGGTAATGCTCGAACTTGTCGCAAAGTGTTCCAAGTTGAAAAAACGTTTCTCTTAACGACACTTCACTACCTCGCTTGGTGATCTTGGCCTGCATCCGGTCAGGACTGTTGCGGGATTCGGAAACCGAGGTCAAGTGAAGGTCATCGCTCTGCCGGCTGGCCGATGCCGGTGGTCGTACCACCCGGAAATACTCTCGGTTGAAAAGGCGCTTTCCGCCTGGCGTCCGATCATCGAGGGGAAACCCCTGGTGCAACTATAGCACAAAAGCAGCCTCGATGGAGTCACGCCTGTCTTGACTGCCGACTGATCATATTGCGGCCATCGCGGCACGGTTCCCCCAAAGGGTGTCCGATGACGCGATGGCCCATGGCTGTGTCTCGTGCCGCTTACTCGGCCGCTTCCGCGTAGTCTTCCATCGGCGGGCAGGTGCAGACCAGGTTGCGGTCGCCATAGACATTGTCGACGCGGTTGACCGAAGACCAGTACTTGTCCACCCGGAAGGCGCCCGGCGGGTAGCAGGCCTGTTCGCGGCTATAGGGACGCGTCCACTCGCCGACCAGGTCTTCCACCGTATGCGGTGCATTCTTCAGCGGGTTGTTGGTCTTGTCCATGCGGCCGTCCTCGATGGCGCGGGCTTCCTCGCGGATCGCCAGCATGGCCTCGCAGAACCGGTCGATCTCGGCCTTGGTCTCCGATTCCGTTGGCTCGATCATAAGGGTTCCTGCCACCGGCCAGCTCATGGTCGGGGCGTGGAAGCCGCAGTCGATCAGGCGCTTGGCGACATCATCGACGCTGACGCCGGCCGAGACATTCAGCGGGCGGGTGTCGATGATGCATTCATGCGCCACGCGACCCGAGGCAGACGTGTAGAGCACGTCATAGGCGCCGGTCAGCTTTGCTGCGATGTAGTTGGCGTTGAGGATCGCCACCTTGGTCGCCTGGGTCAGGCCTTCGCCACCCATCATCAGGCAATAGGACCAGCTGATCGGCAGGATCGACGGCGAGCCATAGGGTGCCGCCGAAACCGCGCCCGGACGACCGTCGGTCGAGACATGGCCCGGAAGATAAGGTGCCAGATGCGCCTTGACGCCGATCGGGCCCATGCCCGGTCCGCCGCCGCCATGCGGAATGCAGAAGGTCTTGTGCAGGTTGAGGTGGGAAACGTCGGAGCCGATGTCGCCCGGACGGGCGACGCCGACCATGGCATTCATGTTGGCCCCGTCGAGATAGACCTGACCGCCATGCTGGTGGGTGATCTCGCAAATCTCGCGCACCGTTTCCTCGAACACGCCATGGGTCGAGGGATAGGTGATCATGCAGCAGGAGAGGTTTGCCGCATGATGCTCGGCCTTGGCGCGGAAGTCGTCGAGATCGACGTCGCCATTGTCCTTCGACTTGACCGGCACGACCAGCATGCCGACCATCTGGGCGGAGGCGGGGTTGGTGCCGTGCGCTGAGGTCGGGATCAGGCAGACGGTACGATGCCCGTCGCCCCGGGCGAGATGGTAGTTGCGGATTGTCAGCAGGCCGGCATATTCGCCCTGCGCACCCGAATTCGGCTGCATCGAGATCGCGTCATAGCCGGTGACGGCGCAGAGCTTTTCCGACAGGTCGTCGATCATCTCCTTGTAGCCGAGCGTCTGATCGGCCGGTGCAAAGGGATGGATGTCGGAAAATTCCGGCCAGGTGATCGGCAGCATTTCGGCTGTCGCATTCAGCTTCATCGTGCAGGAGCCGAGCGGGATCATCGCGCGGTCGAGCGCCAGGTCACGGTCGGAGAGCCGGCGGATGTAACGCGTCATCTCGCTTTCGGCGCGGTTCATGTGGAAGATCGGATGCGAGAGGTATTCGCTGGTGCGAAACAGATCGGTCGGCAGGCGGTAGTCAGCGTCGAAATCCGAAACCTCGAACTTGCCGCCAAAGGCGCGCCAGACAGCTTCAAGTGTTGCCGGGCGGGTGCGTTCGTCGAGCGCGATGCCAATCCGGGTTTCGCCGACCTTGCGTAGGTTGACGCCCTCGGCGACGGCAGCGCGCATCACGAGGCCCTGCATATGGCCAACTTCAACCGTGATCGTGTCGAAGAAGGTCTTGGGCTCAATCGTATAGCCGAGCTTTTCCAGACCCTTGGCAAGCAGTACGGTCTTGCGATGCACCTGTTGGGCGATCGCCTTCAGCCCCTGCGGTCCGTGGAAGACGGCATACATCGAGGCCATCACGGCGAGCAGGACCTGCGCGGTGCAGATGTTCGACGTCGCCTTTTCGCGGCGGATATGCTGTTCGCGGGTCTGCAGGCTGAGGCGGTAGGCGCGGTTGCCGCGTGCATCGACTGAGACGCCGACGAGGCGGCCGGGCATGGAGCGCTTGATCGCGTCCCTGACCGCCATATAGGCCGCGTGCGGGCCGCCGTAGCCGACCGGAACGCCGAAGCGCTGGGTCGAGCCGATGGCGATGTCGGCGCCCATTTCACCGGGAGATTTCAGGAGCAGCAGGGCGAGTGGATCTGCGGCGACAGCGGCGAGCGCACCTGTCTGGTGCAGGCGGGCGATCAGGCCGGAGAAATCGCGCACATGGCCATGGGTGCCCGGATACTGGAAGATCGCGCCGAAGACGTCCGTCGGATCGAGATCGGTATCTGGATTGCCGATGATGACCGTCCAGCCGAGCGGCTCGGCGCGGGTCTGGATGACCGCGATGGTCTGTGGGTGGCAGTTCTCGTCGACGAAGAAGGCGGTCGCCTTGGTCTTGGCGCTGCGCTGGCAGAGCGCCATGGCTTCGGCCGCAGCCGTCGCTTCATCGAGCAGAGAGGCGTTCGCCACGTCAAGCCCGGTCAGGTCGCAGACCATGGTCTGGAAGTTGAGGAGCGCTTCGAGGCGCCCCTGGCTGATTTCCGGCTGGTAGGGCGTATAGGCCGTGTACCAGGCCGGATTTTCCAGGATGTTGCGCTGGATGACCGGTGGCGTGATCGTGCCGTAGTAGCCCTGACCGATCAGCGAGGTCAGCGCCAGGTTCTTGTTCGCGGTCTCGCGCAGCTTGTCGAGGGCCTCGCGCTCGGTCATCGCCGCACCCCAGGTGAGCGGCACCTTCTGGCGGATCGAGCCGGGCACGGTGGCATCGATCAACTCGTCGAGCGAGTGATAACCGACGGTCTTCAGCATCTCGGTCATTTCGGCCGGCGAGGGGCCGATATGGCGGCGATTGGCGAAATCGTAAGGATCGTAGTCGGTAAACTGGAATTCGGTCGAGGTCGACATCAGGCGATCAGCTCCTTGTAGGCTGCTTCGTCGAGCAGGGCATCGGCGTCTGCCGGATTTGCAAGCTTCAGCTTGAAGAACCAGGCTGCACCTTCGGCATCGGAATTGACCAGCGACGGGTCATCGACGATCGCCTGGTTGAAGGCGGTGATTTCGCCGGCCAGCGGGCAGTAGACGTCGGACGCAGCCTTGACGCTTTCGACGGTCGCCGCAACGGCATCCTTGTCGAAGGTCGCGCCTTCTTCCGGCAATTCGACAAAGACCAGATCGCCGAGCTGGCCGGCGGCATGGGTGGTGATGCCGACCGTCGCAATGCCGTCCTCGATCTTCAGCCATTCGTGTTCAGCGGTGAATTTCAGCATGGTTTGTTCCTCTCGTATGGTTTGTTCAAAGGCTTGTTTTGGGATGGTTGCGCCTCATCCCCCTGCCGGAACCTTCGCCCGCAAGTGGGATGAAGCGGACAGAGCGGTTACCGCATTGGTCCTCTCTCCTTGAACGGGGAGAGGGTGGCGGCAGCCGGATGAGGGGCAGTCCAGCAATTCGTCGTCTCAGCGTTTGTAGGTCGGTGTAACAAAAGGCAGATCAGCCACCGTCATCGGCAGGTATTTGCCGCGAACTTCCGCAAAGATCTGGGTGCCGGATGCGGTGTAGGCCATCGGCAGCATCGCCATGGCCACAGGGCCCTCGACGGTCGGGCCGAAGGTGCCGGAGGCAACTGCGCCAATCTCGGTCTTGCCTTCCGCATCGGCAAAAAGCTTCGCGTGGCTGCGCACCGGCGCCTTGCCTTCAGGTTTCAGGCCGACGCGGCGGCGCGATGCGCCATGTTCCAGTTCGGCGAGGATACGGGTCGCGCCCGGGAAGCCGCCTTCGCGGGCACCGTTCTTGCGGCGGACCTTCTGGATGCCCCATTCGATGGCGCCTTCCATCGGGGTCGTGGTGGTGTCGATGTCGTTTCCATACAGACAGAGGCCTGCTTCCAGGCGCAATGAATCGCGGGCGCCAAGGCCGATCGGGGCGCAATGCGGATGCGACAAGAGTGCCTTGGCCAGCGCGACGGCCTTGTGGCTGGGAACGGAGATCTCGAAACCATCCTCGCCGGAGTAGCCTGAGCGCGACACGATGCAGTCGACGTCGAGCAAGGGGATCTCGCGGACATCCATGAATTTCATGCCCGAGACGCCGGCCCAGAGTTCGCCGAGCACCGATTCGGCGCGCGGCCCCTGCAGCGCCAGCAGTGCCCGGTCCTCGAGCAGTTCTACTGTGCAGCTATCCGACAGATGCGCCTTCATATGCGCAACGTCAGCGTCCTTGCAGGCCGCATTGACGACTACGAGCAGGTGGTCGCCGCGATTGGTGATCATCAGGTCGTCGAGAATGCCGCCTTCATCATTGGTGAAAAAACCGTAGCGCTGGCGGCCGGGCTTGAGGCCAAGAATGTCAACGGGAACAAGGGTTTCGAGCGCAAGGGCCGCATCCTCGACCTTGCCGGATTTCGGCGTCAGCACGACTTGTCCCATATGCGAGACATCGAACAGCCCGGCATCGGAACGGGTGAACAGGTGTTCCTTCAGCACGCCAGCCGGATATTGGACCGGCATGTCATAACCGGCGAACGGCACCATCTTGCCGCCAAGCGACAGGTGGAGATCGTAGAGGGGGGTGCGTTTCAGGGCGGCATTATCGTCCACGGTGCGTCTCCGGTGTCGCGCGTTCGCGCTTGCTCAAGTCTGGGCACAGTTGTGCCGGTGTCATGAGCCCCCTCTGTCCTTGTGCCTGAGATTGTTATCCCTTCGGCGCGATCTGCTTTGGAAACAGACCTCTCTCCAGAGTCCAGTCGACGCCTTGTGGTCCTTTTGCCTGAGAGTTTCCGGGGCGGTTGCTCCTTCGGCACCGGAGTGAACCGGTTTCTCCCAACAAGGTCGTGGTGGAGGCATTATCCGGCTGGAGGGTGACTTGGCAAGGGGATGTGTCGCGTCCGAGAAAATATTTGTCGTTGACGCGTCATGATTGCGCTGGCGCAAACAGGGGGCCATTTCCGTGGCTGCGCGGCATCTCGTCGCTTGGCACCGAGACAATGCCGCTGTAAAGCAGTCGTCGAAACGAGGAGCGCGATGAAGACGAAGTCACAGCTTATGGCAAGGATCCTGCGCATTTTCTGCGCCATGGTCTTCCTGTCGCTGGGATTTGCCCACAAACCGCCCCAGGCGATGGCGTCGCCATTTCTGTCTGCGTCCTATCAACTGCCGGATGGCAGTTTTGCCGATCTCTGCGTCAGCGATACGGCGGTCAAGCATGATATCGGCGGCACGGGCTGCGACGTCTGCCGTCTTCACTCCATGGCACTTTTGCCGACGCCCGATCATGATCATTGGCTGATAAGTGTCTTCCCAAGCCTCGTCGCCCGGCTGGAAAATACGGCGTCCCGTTTTGTCTTCAAGCCCGTCGAAAGACCGCGATCACGTGGACCGCCTGCATTCGCCTGATCGCATTTGCCGACGACCGTTGATCAGAAGACATGCCGCGTGCACCGCAGAGACGGGCCGTGGCCAGGAGACACATCATGAAAACCCAGTTCATTATCGCAACCGCCGTGTTGACGCTTGCTTCCTCCACGGCGGCACTGGCACATGCCACATTCGCCAATGTACCGGTCAAGCTCGGCTCCTATGTCGCGGCCACCCTGCAGGTGCCCCATGGTTGTGACGGCAAGGCGACGAATGAAGTTCGGATCAAACTGCCGGAAGGGTTCATTTCAGCCAAGCCGCAGCCCAAGGCCGGCTGGGAACTGGAAATCATCACCGGCGACTACCAGAATTCGTATGACAATCACGGCAAGGCTGTCACCTCCGGTCCGGTCGAGATCCGCTTCAAGAACGGCAATCTGCCGGACGAGTTCTACGACACGTTCACTGTATACGGAAAGGTTGCTGCGGCTGATCCGGCAACCGGACTGGCGTTTCCGACCGTGCAGCTGTGCGGCGCCGACGCTACCGTTGCCTGGACCGATATTGCGGCTGCCGGTCAGGATCCGCATGATTTGAAGAGCCCAGCACCGGTTCTCAAGATCGCGGCGGCCGAGGGCGCCGATGAACATGCCGGTCATGGTGCTCCGGCAGCGGGCGGCCATGCGGCGGGGCATGCTGGGCACGACGCGCATGCGGGACATGGCGATCATGCCGCTGCCGTCAATCCGGGTGGCTTCGAGGCGGTGACCGTCGGCGATCTGGAGCTGACGGGCGGGTTCACAAAGGCAATGTTGCCCGGCCAGCCGGTCGGCGGTGGTTTCGTCACCATCACCAACAAGGGAAGCCAGGATGACGTTCTGATCTCCGCCACGTCGCCGACAGCAGGCGAAGTTCAGCTCCACGAAATGGCCATGGTCAACGATGTGATGAAGATGCGGCAGCTTCCGGAAGGGATCACTATCCCGGCCGGCCAGTCGGTGGAGCTCAAGCCGGGCGGTCTGCACCTGATGTTCTTCAAGATCAGCGAGCCCTTCAAGGAAGGTGCTATGGTCAATGTGACGCTGAACTTCCAGAAGGCGGGCAGCGTCGAGATCGCATTGCCGATCGGACCGGCCAAATCCAACTAGGTCAAGCCCTGGCGACGAAGGGCGACCGAGCCACAAAAAGCAAACCGCGGCCAATCATTGGCCGCGGTTTTGCAACGGGGTGGAAAAGAGTTCCTGTCAGGCGACAGAACTCCGATAAGCTGAGATTGTTTCCTTCAGCGTTGCCTGCTCCAATTTCTGCTGACTAGCCGTCAGAAAATAGAGTGCAAGTGCCGGTGGTTGGACAATGCTGACCATTGCCCTCAGCTTGAAATCTTCGCCTTTCGCCGCTTTTTCAGCCAAAAGACGGGTGATTTCCTCCGCATGGGTGGATCCGGTCACCCGCTGCTGCGGCTTGATCGGCTCCATCGCATAGGCGGCGGTGGTAGCAGAAACTGTCACGACCTGTGTCATGGGTTACATCCAGATATTACTTTACCACTTGATCATAAAGCACGGATATCTCTGCATCTTTAAATCGAATGACGTGTTTTTAATAAAATGCCGGAGGTTGAATTCCTCGCGCTATATGCATCGAAATGACCGTATTTGTGCTAGATCAACAGGTGCGGCGCACCGGTCTGGTAGAAGGGCAATCATCATTATGGCGCCCCATCTGGCGCAGGCGGGAGGGTGGAATGATTGTTCTGGTCGGTTATGTCAGCATCGAGGGACAGACGCGAAAGATCGCGGAGGCGGTTGCCGCGGAGCTTGAAAAGCGTGGTGACCGCGCCTTGTTGTTCAATGTCGGGGAGATGGTCGAGTATGGGGTTGATCATCCGCAGGCTGCGATCCTTTGCGCGCCGGTGCATTCCGGCCGTTACCCGGATCCCTTTGTTGCGTTCGTCAGTCGCGAGGCCGAGTGGCTGAAATCGGTCCCGACTGCCTTTGTCTCCGTTTCGCTGCTGATCCGAAGTGAGTTTGAGGAAGAGCGGCTGGAGGCGCAGCATTTCGCCGACAGCCTTTTTGCGCAAACGCATTGGCAGCCCGGGATGGTACATCATGCGGCCGGTGCGCTGCGCTACAGCGAATATGATTTCTTCAAGCGCTGGATGATGCGACGCATGGCGGCGCGCGAGAGAGCGCCGACCGACGTCAGCCAGAACCATGAATTTACCGACTGGACTGAGCTTGCCACGTTCACTACAGAATTTGTGAAAGCGGCCGCACGATAGTCCCTAGGCTTTCGGCACGTCCGGCGGCTGCCTCGTGACTGGAGTTTGTGGATGTATCATGTGGTTCTGGTCGCCATCGGCGGCGCTATCGGCTCGGCCCTGCGCTATCTTACCGGGATTGCCGCGTTGCGGATGATGGGTCCCAATTTCCCTTGGGGTACGCTGACCGTCAACGTCGTCGGCTCGTTTGCGATCGGCATCCTGTCGCATGTCATCATGGCGCGCTTCGGTGCTTCCGAAGCCTTGCGCCTGTTGATGATCACCGGCGTTCTCGGCGGGTTCACCACGTTTTCAGCGTTCACGCTGGATGCTATCGTGCTGGCCGAGCGCGGTGCCGTCGTGATGCCGCTTGTCTACGTCCTGGCCAGTGTCACACTGTCGATCGGAGCAGCCCTGCTCGGTCTCGGTCTTGCCCGCAGCTTCGCCTAACCGGTTTTCCTGTTTCCATATTGGGGCGAAATGCTCTAAAGCGCTCATAAAAAGGCGCAGGCAGGGCCTGTTGCGAAAAAGAAAGACCAAACGAACATGGCAGGCATCGAACATATCACCGTGGCAGCCGACGAGGCCGGCATGCGCCTGGACCGTTGGTTCAAGGTGCATTTCCCGGGGCTCGGATTCGGCCCGCTGCAGAAACTTCTGCGCTCCGGTCAGGTGCGCGTCGATGGCGGCCGGGTGAAGACCGATGCACGCGTGCAGCCGGGGCAGGTGGTGCGTGTGCCGCCGCTCGACGTCGACCTGAAGGGCAAGTCCGGTCCGATCGGTTCGCACGATCTCAAACATTCCGAAGACAGCGAACTGCTGTCACGCATGCTGCTGCATGAAGACGAAAAGGTCATCGTGCTCAACAAGCCGGCCGGTCTTGCCGTGCAGGGCGGTTCCGGCTTGGTGCGTCATATCGACAAGATGCTCGAAGCCTGGACCAGCAAGAAGGGCGAGAAGCCGCGCCTTGTCCATCGCCTCGACCGTGATACGTCCGGTGTGCTCGTGGTCGCCAAGACGCGCGGCGCGGCACAGAAGCTGACCGCCGCTTTCCGCGAGCGCGATACGAAGAAGACCTATTGGGCCCTGGTCAAGGGCGTGCCGCGCAAGCAGAGCGACAAGATTTCGACCTGGCTGGTCAAGGACCAGACGGACGAGGGCGACCGCATGCGGGTCTGCAAGCATGGCGAGGACGGCGCCGATCACGCGATTTCCTACTACCGTGTGCTGGAGACGGCTGCCCATACCTTCGCCTGGCTGGAGATGGAGCCCTATACCGGTCGCACGCACCAGTTGCGCGTCCATGCCCTTTATATGGGGCACCCGATCATCGGTGATCCGAAGTATTTCGATGACGACCATAACTGGGACTTCCCCGGGGGGGTGCAGAAGCGCCTCCATCTTCATGCACGGCACATCGACATCCCGCATCCGAACGGCGGACGTCTGAAAATTACGGCGCCGTTGCCGCCGCACATGGTCCAGACCTGGAACCTGTTCGGCTTCGACATGGCATCGGGTGAGCGGGAAGACGAGGAATGAAGCTGGTTCTGTTCGATTGCGACGGCACGCTGGTCGACAGCGCCGGGCTGATCCATGAAGTGATGCGACGGACATTTCTTCATTTCGGCAAGCGCGAACCGGATGTTGCGGAAACCAAGGCGATCATCGGCCTGACGCTCGACATTGCCATTGCTCGCATGGACGGCAAGCCGCATGCGGATGACGAGGCGGTCGACATGGCGACCTATTACAAGTCGATCTTTGGCGATGTCCGTCGGGACAGCGGCTTTGAAGAGCCCTTGTTTGACGGTATCCATGGCGTGATCGAAACGCTGGCGGCACGAGACGATGTAGTCCTGGGCGCGGTCACGGGAAAGTCGCGGCGTGGATTGGCCATGGTCCTGGAGGGGCATGGCTTTGCCCCGCATTTCCGGTTCTGCCGCACCGCGGATGACTGCCCGTCGAAGCCGCATCCGGCCATGGTGACGGAATGCTGCGACCAGTCGGGAATTGCGCCGTCTGAAACGATCGTCATCGGCGATGCCGTCTTCGACATGCAGATGGCTAAGGCTGCCGGTGCCACCGCTATCGGCGTTTCCTGGGGCTACGCATCTGTCGATGAATTGTGGAAGGCCGGTGCCGACGCCGTTGTCGACCACCCTGCCGATCTTCTCGCCTATATCCACTGAGGGCCTCTAGATGCGTGACGAACTCAGCAACATTTCCGGCACCTTCATGCCCGAGCACAGCGATGCCGATCCCGTGCGCCGCGCCCAGATCCAGATGAAGCGGCCGCTGCCGAAGCGCTTTTACTCCGCCGTATCGATTGCAGCCGACGGGAACGGATTTGCGATCCATCTCGATGGCAAGCCGGTGAAGACCCCCGCCAAGAATACGCTGTGTTTGCCAACGCGCGAGGCGGCGGAACTGGTCGCTGCGGAATGGGCCGCACAGGGTCAGGTTATTGATCCGGGCACGATGCCGGTTACCAAGCTTGCCAATACCGCGATCGATGCCGTGAGCGCGAACCTGTCGGAAGTCTTCGACGAGATCGTGCGTTTTGCCGGCAGCGACCTGCTTTGCTACCGTGCTGACAGCCCGCAGGAACTGGTCGACCGCCAGGCCGGCCGCTGGGATCCGGTGCTCGCCTGGGTGGCGGAAGTCCATCATGCCCGGTTCATCCTGGCGGAGGGCGTGATCCATCAGGAACAGCCCGGCCATGCGCTGCAAGCTTATGCGGCGGCGCTGGAGCGCTACCGTGAAGCTTTCCGCCTTTCGTGCTTGCATGTGGTCACGACGCTTGCCGGATCATCGATCCTTGCGCTTGCCTTCGCAGAGGGTGCCTACGACCTCGACACCGTCTGGAGCCTGGCGCATCTCGACGAGGATTGGACGATCGAGCACTGGGGAAGCGATGAAGAGGCTGAGGCGCGTCGCGAGGCGCGCTACGGTGAAATAGCTGCGGCCGCTTCGCTGTTTGCTGCCCTCCGTAGCCAGGATTAACCAAGGGCTAACCATAATCGACCAATGCTCGGAGCGGGTTAGAATCACCGCGTCGGGGTTGTCCAGATGGTTGCTCGCAGTTTTCGCATCGCTTTTGCGCTCGGGCTCCTTCTCGTGCTGTCGGCGTGTGCACATTCCAATGAACGCGGCATTGACAGGCCGCTGGTCTACTACGTGCGCGACGTTACCGTCATGGCTGACGCAAGCGTTCCCCTTGATCTGGTGAGGGGCATCGATCGGCGCGTTGCGGCGGCGATTTCCTCGACACGGCCGCCGGCAGGCGCCGAGCGTGTCGTGCTGCTGGTCAAGATCGACAAGTTCGGTGCGGGGGCAAATGCCCGGCGTTACTTCGAGCAGGTGCGGTTTACCGTGACGGCTGCTTCCGTTGAGACCGGTGAGCCTGTTGCGGCAGGAAACTTTACCGTCAATAGCCCGACCAATGATCCCCGCTTTGGCCGCGAGCCATTGGCCGAAGAAATTGCAGCCCGCATCCGTTTTGCCTTTTCGCTGACCGTGCCACGGATCAGGACGACGCGTCCGCCGCGGACGATGTCGACCCGCTTTGCAACCGATCCAGCACCTGTTGAGGCGGTTGTTACGATGCCGAAGCCAGTGCGCGCTGCAGCACCGGTCACCGTGACCAAGCCGGCGCCTGTGGTGCAGCCTGCGCCCGTTGCTGTTCCGGCCGAGATGGTTGCGCCGGTGATTGCCGCTCCCGTGGTGCAGCCGGCAAAGGCAAGGGCCAAGGATGCCCCGGCTCAAGGTGGTCCGGTGGAGCAGGGAGCCAGCGGATCTGTGCGGCTTGACGGGAGCTGCGATCCGGCAACGGATGCCGGGTGCCTTGCGCCGAAGCCCTGACAGCTGATCTGTTTTCGCGATCATGATTTCCGGCAATTGCCTTCGATGCGTCTACGGTCTCGATTGACTTGCCGCGAGGCACCGCCTAATCCTTTCGACTGGATGGTTTCCGGGCGACAGAAGTGTTGCCTGGAAAGCAAAAGGGAATGCGGAGGCAGGGATCCAGACCGGGACTGCCAAACGCAGCCGACCCCGCGACTGTAGAGCAGCGAGGGTCTTCCATCCGGTTTTGTGCCGAAGTCATGACGGGTCGCGCGGTGCGATCGATGCCGGAGGTCTTGAACCGGAAAAGCCACTGGGGTGGCAGCGCGATCAGCCGGGGTGGGACGCCTCTATATCTACGAATCGTCCGCCTTTTCGCGACTGCCGACAAGCCCTGGGAAGGTAAGGAAGATCCGTTGGCGTTTTTTCGCCGGCAGCTGCGAGCCAGGAGACCTGCCGTCCGTGACGGGCCGTTGTGGCCCAATTTATGGGGAGAGATCCCCGGCGCCAGCACGGAGGTTGTCGTGGCGACGTTTGCATGTGGCGGGACCTCTCGGTCGCGCAAGGCGGCGCATCCGGATCGGGATGCGGGTCGGTTCGATTTGGTTGGCGACGGCGTTCTGCCGGTGGCGCCTCGTTGTTGCTCCGGTTTTGCGGAGCGTGGCTGACTGATGCAGTCCATTCATTCCCCTGTTTTTGTCCTGGGTGGCGCCCGTTCGGGCAAGTCGCGGTTTGCTGAGCAGGTCTGCCGCGACAGCGGCCTTGCGCTTAACTACCTCGCGACCTGCCGTGCCTGGGATGACGAGATGGGCGCACGCATCGAGGCCCACAAGCAGGATCGCGCCAGCCACGGCTGGAGCACGCACGAAGAGCCGCTTGATCTTGTCGGATCACTCGTGGCGATCGACGATCCTGGCCGGGTGGTACTGGTCGATTGCCTGACGCTCTGGGTCACCAATCTGATGATGCAGGAGGGGCGTGATATAGCTGCAGAGAGCGGCGCACTCGCTGACCTGCTGCCGTCGCTCAAAGCCCGTATCGTTCTTGTTTCCAATGAAGTCGGTCTCGGCATTGTGCCGGAGAATGGAATGGCGCGCGCTTTTCGCGATCATGCCGGCCGGCTGCACCAGCTCATCGCGGCAAAGGCTGCGGAAGTATATTTCGTCGCGGCCGGTTTGCCGCTGAAAATGAAGGGTTGAACCATGTTGCAGCAGAAAATTCCCGCCACCGTGATTACCGGCTTCCTCGGCGCCGGCAAGACCACGATCATCCGCAACATGCTGATGAATGCTGGTGGCAAGAAGATCGCGCTGATCATCAATGAATTTGGCGATCTGGGTGTCGACGGCGATGTTTTGAAGGGCTGCGGCGCCGACAATTGCACCGAAGACGATATCATCGAGCTGACCAATGGCTGTATCTGCTGCACGGTCGCCGACGATTTCATTCCGACGATGCAAAAGCTCCTGGAACGCGACGTGAAACCCGATCACATCGTGATCGAGACTTCCGGCCTTGCGCTTCCCCAGCCGTTGGTCGCCGCCTTCAACTGGCCGGATATCCGCACCCGCGTCACCGTTGATGGCGTTATCACCGTCGTCGACAGCGCAGCCGTTGCCGCCGGTCGTTTTGCCGATGACCACGACAAGGTGGATGCGGCAAGGGCGGAAGATGAAAGCCTCGACCACGAGAGCGCCATCGAGGAACTGTTCGAGGACCAGCTCACCTGCGCCGACCTGATCGTGCTCAACAAGACCGATCTGCTCGACGCTGCCGGCATCTCTGCGGTGCGCGCGGAGGTGACGGGCCGTACACAGCGCAAGCCATCGATTGTCGAAGCGCGCAATGGCGAAGTCTCGTCGCTTGTGTTGCTGGGTCTCGGTGCCGGCACCGAGGACGATATCGACAATCGCAAGTCGCATCACGAGCTGGAGCATGAGGCGCTGCACGAGAGCGGTGCCGACCATGACCATCATCACGACCACGACGAGTTCGAAAGCTTCGTGCTCAAGCTTGGCGCGATTGCCGATCCGACAAGCTTCGTCGATCGCCTGAAGCCGGTGATTGAGGCCCACGACATCCTGCGCCTCAAAGGCTTTATCGACGTGCCCGGCAAGCCGATGCGCCTCGTCATTCAGGCGGTCGGCACGCGGATCGACACCTATTTCGACCGGCCATGGACGTCGGGCGAAAAGCGCGAGACCCGCCTCGTCGTCATCGGCCTGCATGAATGGGACTTTGGCGCGGTTGTCGAAGCAGTTCAGGCGGCTGCCTGAACCATGCATCTCCTGCTGGCCCAGAAAGGCTCGATTGCCGACGGTGACGAAGCGATCGACCTTGGGCAGACGCCGGGAGACATCCTCTTCCTGTCGGCTGCCGACACCGAACTGTCGGCGGTGGCCGCAGCCGTCGCTGCGGCGGGGGCCGGGCCAAGCTGGCGTCTTGCCAGCCTTATGGCGCTCAAGCATCCGATGTCGGTCGATACTTATATCGAGCGTACGGCGCGCCATGCAAAGCTGATCGTCGTCAGGGCGCTCGGGGGGGCGAGCTATTTCCACCATGCGCTGGAGGCGCTCACGGCAGCCGCGCGTGCCAATGGTGCGCTGATCGTCTCGCTGCCCGGCGACGACAAGCCGGATGCCGGTCTCGATCCCTTCAGTCTTTGCATGGATGCCGATCGCTCGGCGCTCTGGACCTATCTGACCGAGGGCGGTGATCGCAACACCGCGCATTTCGTTGCCTATGCGGCGGCAATGCTGTCGGGCGCCGATAGGCCGGAGCCCGCGCGTCCGCTGCTGAAAGCCGGTATCTGGTGGCCGGGCAAGGGCGCGATCGGTGTCGAGGAGTGGCGGCAGCTGGCTGCCGCCAACGGAAGTGTCGCTGCCATCTGCTTCTACCGTGCGCTCGTCCAGAGTGGCGAAACTGCGCCGGTGGAAGCCATGATCGGCGCACTCCAACGGGAGGGCCTCACGCCGTTGCCGGTCTTCGTGTCGAGCCTGAAGGATCTCGTGTCGGTCGAGACCCTGCGCGCCGTGTTTGGCGACGTCCCGCCGGATGTCGTGATCAACACGACGGGATTTGCCGTTTCGGCGCCGGGATCGGTCAATCCCTCGACCATCCTCGACGAACAGGGCGCGGTGGTTTTGCAGGCAATTTTCTCTTCGTCGCCGAAGGCGGCATGGGAAGCATCCAGCCAGGGGCTTTCGGCGCGCGATCTTGCCATGAGCGTTTCACTGCCGGAAGTCGATGGTCGGGTGCTGACACGCGCCGTTTCGTTCAAGTCGGCGGCCCGCTTCGATGAACGGGTCGAGACCAATCTTGTCAGCCACGAACCGGATCCGGGCCGGATGGCGTTCGTCGCCAGGCTTGCCGCCAACTGGGCGCGGCTGCGCAAGATGTCGCCGAAGGATCGCAACGTTGCGCTGATCATGGCGAACTACCCCAATCGCGACGGCAGGCTCGGCAATGGCGTCGGGCTCGACACTCCGGCCGGGACAATCGAGGTGTTGCGAGCCTTGTCTGCCGCAGGCTACGCGACGGGTGAGTTGCCGGCCGACGGCGATGCGCTGATGACGGCGCTGATGGACGGGCCGACCAATGCGGCCAATGATGGGCGCATTGTCCGCGAAGTCATTTCCTTGAGCGATTACAATAGTTTTTTTGAATCGCTTCCGAAACAGATTCAACACGAAGTGCGCGCTCGTTGGGGTGATGCGGCGAACGATCCCTTCTTCCGCGATGGCGGGTTTGCCTTGCCGCTGATGCGCTTCGGCCGGGTGATGGTAGGCATTCAGCCGGCGCGGGGTTACAACATCGACCCGAAGCAAAGCTACCATTCTCCCGACCTCGTGCCGCCGCATGGCTATCTTGCCTTCTATGCTTTCCTGCGCGGCAGGTTCATGGCGCATGCCGTGATCCACATGGGCAAGCACGGCAATCTCGAATGGCTGCCAGGCAAAGCGCTGGCGCTGAGCGAGACCTGCTATCCGGAAGCAATATTGGGACCTTTGCCGCATCTTTATCCGTTCATCGTCAATGATCCGGGTGAGGGAACGCAAGCCAAGCGCCGGACGTCGGCGGTGATCATCGACCACCTGACGCCGCCACTGACGCGGGCCGAGAGTTATGGCCCGCTGAAGGATCTGGAAGCGCTGGTTGACGAATACTACGAGGCGTCGGGCGGCGATCCCCGCCGGCTGAAGTTGCTGAAGAAGCAGATCCTCGACCTGGTCTCGGATATCGGGCTCGACCAGGATGCCGGGATCGACAAAGGGGAAGCGGAAGAGACGGCGCTGGAAAAGCTCGACGCCTATCTCTGCGACCTGAAGGAACTGCAGATCCGCGACGGTCTGCACATTTTCGGCCTTGCACCCGTAGGACGGCTGCTCACGGACCTGACGGTGGCGCTTGCACGGGTTCCGCGCGGGTTGGGCGAGGGCGGTGACGCAAGTCTGCAGCGGGCGATTGCGGCAGATGCGCTGGCGCAAGTGTTGCATTCGGGCCCATCTCCGTCTGGCGACTTCGACCCTCTCGACTGTGTCATGTCCGATACCTGGACGGGATCACGGCCCGAGATCCTCGCACGCCTGACCGACGAACCGTGGCGCACCCACGGCGACACCGTCGAGCGCATCGAATTGCTGGCGGCGGCTCTGGTCGACGGAACGACCGCCTGCCCGCCGGACTGGAGCCGGACCGAAGCGGTCCTCGCGGAGATCGAATGCCGCCTTAAGCCGTCGATTGTCCGGTCTGGTCCGGCGGAAATCGCCGGCCTGCTAAAGGGTCTCGACGGTCGTTTCGTGCCGCCCGGCCCTTCCGGCGCCCCGACCCGCGGGCGTCCCGACGTATTGCCGACTGGGCGCAATTTCTACTCGGTCGACAGTCGTGCCGTGCCGACGCCGGCTGCCTACCAGCTCGGCAAGGCGTCAGCCGAACTGCTGATCCAGCGGTTTGTCCAGGATCACGGCGAATGGCCCTTATCGTTCGGGCTGACGGCCTGGGGTACGTCGAACATGCGCACCGGCGGCGACGACATAGCCCAAGCGCTCGCGCTGATTGGCGTCAAGCCGGTTTGGGACATGGCCTCGCGGCGGGTCACTGGTTACGAAATCCTGCCGCAGGCGCTGCTCGGCCGGCCGCGCGTCGATGTCATCTTGCGCATTTCCGGCTTTTTCCGCGATGCCTTCCCGGAGCAGATCGCCCTTTATGACAAGGCGATCCGTGCCGTCGGTGCGCTTGACGAAGATGAGGGCGACAATCCGATTGCGGCGCGCATGCGGGCCGATACCGCGCAGCTGGTTGCCGATGGCCTCGACGCCGCCGCCGCCACAAGGCGTGCCGGCTACCGCGTGTTCGGCTCGAAGCCAGGCGCATACGGGGCGGGTCTGCAGGCGTTGATCGACGAGAAAGGCTGGGAAAAGCGCGGTGATCTCGCTGAGGCCTATCTGGTCTGGGGCGGCTATGCCTATGGGGCGGGTGCCGAGGGAAAGGCCGAGCGCGGGTTGTTCGAGGAGCGGCTACGCACAGTGCAGGCGGTGGTGCAGAACCAGGACAATCGCGAGCATGACCTGCTCGACAGCGACGACTACTACCAGTTCGAGGGCGGCATGACGGCGGCGATCGAAGAAATCTCGGGCGCACGGCCGGTCGTCTACCACAACGATCATTCGCGGCCGGAAAAGCCGGTGATCCGCACCCTGGAGGAGGAGATCGGACGGGTCGTGCGCGCGCGTGTTGTCAATCCGAAATGGATAGAAGGCGTGATGCGCCACGGCTACAAGGGCGCCTTCGAGATCACGGCGACGGTCGACTACATGTTCGCTTTCGCGGCAACAACGGGCGCCGTGCGCAATCATCATTTCGAGGCCGTCTATCAGGCCTTCGTGCTCGACGAGCGGGTGCGCGACTTCATGGCCGAGAAGAATCGACCGGCATTGCGGGAAATGTCGGAGCGCCTGATCGAAGCCATCGATCGCGGCTTGTGGACGCCGAAGAGCAATTCGGCCAAATTCTCCCTGCTTGAAATTGCCGAGGAGATCTAGGCCATGACTGAGTTGTCCGGACATTGTCTGTGCGGGGCGGTGCGATTCAAGGTTCGCGGCACGGTGCGGACGGCGGGCCATTGCCACTGCGAAAGCTGCCGACGGGCTGCCTCGTCGCCGGTCACGAGTTTTTTCACCGTCGAGCGCGCGGATACGGTGCTGGCTGGCGACAGTCTGCGCTACTATGCCTCGTCCCCCGGCGTGCGGCGAGGTTTCTGCAGTCAATGTGGGTCACCGATGTCATTCGAGACCGAGCGGCGACCGTCCGAAATCGACTTCTATGTGGCAAGCCTCGATCACGGCCTGGAGATGGCGATCCGGGAGCACTGGCATTGGAACGAGCGTGTCGACTGGCTCAATGTCATCGACGATCTTCCCAAGGGTGAGGGCGGAGCATGAACGATACGATCCTGATCAGCGTTGTCGAAGGCGAGGACAAGGAATTTGCCGACGCAACCGTGGCCATTCTGGACGAGGCGGCCCGAGCGCTTGATAAGCCGTTTGATGGCGAAACCGTGCAGGTACGGGCCGAAGACGGCGAGGGGCGTCTGTTGGGTGGCCTTGTCGGGTCCGAGGTGCAGGGCTGGTTGTATGTGAAACTGCTTGCGGTCGCAGCCGATGCCCGCAATTTCGGGCTCGGCGGCAAGCTGCTGTCTCGGGCCGAGGACATCGCCCGAGCCAGGGGCTTTGTCGGTATCTATCTCGACACGTTCGATTTCCAGGCGCCACGCTTCTACCTGCGCGAGGGATTTACCGAAATCGGACGCCTGCCTGCTATCGGCGGCAAACCGCAGCGCATATGGTTTGTCAAAACATTTGATAATTCCGGGAGTGCACCATGACCGAAGAGACGACGTCCACCGATGCGGATCTTGCCCGCCACGCCGAAAAGATGGCCAAGAAAAAGGCTGCCCGTGATAAGATCATGGCGACCAAGACCGGCGAAAAGGGGCTGGTGATCGTCCATACCGGCAAGGGCAAGGGCAAGTCGTCCGCGGCATTCGGCATGATCTTTCGCCATATCGCGCATGGCAAGAAATGTGCGGTCGTGCAATTCATCAAGGGTGCCATGTCGACCGGCGAGCGGGACATGATCCTCAAGCATTTTTCCGATCTCTGCCAGTTCCATACGATGGGCGAGGGCTTTACCTGGGAGACGCAGGACAAGGCGCGCGACATCGCGATGGCCAAGGCCGCCTGGGAGAAGGCCAAGGAACTGATCCGCGATCCGTCCCATTCGATGATCCTGCTCGACGAGATCAATATCGCCATCCGCTATGACTATATCGATATTGCCGAGGTGGTCGAATTCCTGTCGAACGAGAAGCCGGAGATGACGCATGTCGTGCTCACCGGCCGTAATGCCAAGGACGAGCTGATCGAAATCGCGGACCTGGTGACGGAGATGGAACTGATCAAGCATCCGTTCCGCTCCGGCATCAAGGCGCAGATCGGCGTGGAGTTCTGATGGCGCAAAGCTGGCAGTTTTGGGCATTTCTTTCCGCGGTCTTTGCGGCGCTCACTGCGATATTCGGCAAGGTCGGCGTCGCCGGGGTCAATTCCGATCTGGCAACCCTGATCCGCACCGTTGTGATTATCGTCGTCTTGACCGGTATCGTGGCGGCGACCGGCCAATGGCAGGCGCCATCGACGATCGCGGCAAGGACCTGGATCTTCCTTGGCCTGTCTGGATTGGCCACCGGCGCTTCCTGGCTCTGCTACTACCGGGCGCTCAAGCTGGGCGATGCTTCGCGCGTGGCGCCGATCGACAAGCTGTCGATCGTGTTCGTCGCTGTCTTTGCCCTGCTCTTTCTCGGTGAAAAGCTCAGCCTTGGCGCCTGGGCCGGCATTGCGATGATCGGTGCCGGCACGATCATGGTGGCTGTGCTCTAGAACCCCAACCAGACCCGGATCGGATTGGTCGGGTCGAGCAGCAGTTTTGCCGCCAATGCCACGCAGGTGACAATCAACAGCGGCTTGATCAGCTTTGCGCCGCTTTTCATGGCGAAACGCGAGCCGACCTGGGCACCGAGGAACTGGCCGAGCCCCATCATCAGGCCGATTTTCCAAAGCACTACGCCGCCGATCATGAAGACGATGAAGGCTCCGACATTGGAGCCGAGGTTGAGCAGCTTGGTATGGGCGGTCGCCTTCAGCACGCCAAAGCCGGCAAGTGAGACGAAGGCCAGCATGAAGAAGGAGCCGGTGCCGGGACCGAAGACGCCGTCATAGAGACCGATCAGTGGCACGAAGGTCAGGCCGAAGAGGAATGGCGGGATGCGCTGGTGTCGGTCTTCGTCCGACAGGTTCGGCTTCAGTGCGAAATAGAGGGCGATCGCGACCAGAAGGAAAGGCATCAGCGCGCGCAGGACGCTGCCCGGGACCACGGTCGCGATCAGTGCGCCGATCGCGCCGCCCGCCACCGCCATGAGCGCCATCGGCAATTGCTTCTTCAGGTCGACATGGCCGTTGCGCGCATAGGCAATCGTCGCGGAACCGGCGCCGAACATCGATTGCAGCTTGTTGGTGCCCAGTGTTTCCAGCGGCGGGATACCGACGATCAACATGGCAGGAATGGTGATCAGGCCACCGCCGCCGGCAATGGAATCGACAAATCCGGCGATAAAGGCTGCGACGAAGAGCAGAAGGAGGAGGTTGAAGGCAAGGTCGGCCACAGGTCACTCAATGTCATAAAGGGGGGATCTGGAAGTGCAGTGTCGTCTGGAAGGGCAGGATCATCCAGCCGGCGCGGATGGAAGTCAGTCACAGATATGGGCGCAGGACTTGTGCACCGAGTCTCCGGCGGGAGCAACCATACTCGCCGACTTTGCGCAGGGAGCGCCTGTTCTACTGTGGACTGGCGCATCTTCCACATGAAGCGGCGCAAACCGGTTTGACCCTGAAAGCGTGCTTCGATAAAGCTCTATTTAATGTGCGACGGCGCCTGTTCGACAGGCTGGAAATAGTCCGGTGCGGCCGACCCATTCCGGGGGCCAATTCCGGAGCTGTCCCAAAGGCCAAGGAGCTGCAGACTGCAGCTCCCGGCGCTTCGTACATAGAAAAAAATACGAAGCAGGGAGGCCGGAAATGATGGCTGAAAAACTTGGAATCATGGTCTGTGGCCATGGCAGTCGCAACCAGAACGCGGCGCGCGAATTCGCGATCATCGCCGAGGCGTTGCGCGCGCGCAATACCGACATGCCGGTCGAATACGGTTATCTCGAATTCTGCAATCCAGTGATCGCCGAAGGCCTCGACCGGCTGCGCGCGCAGGGTGTGACGCGGGTCCTGGCCGTTCCCGGCATGCTGTTTGCCGCAGGCCACGCCAAGAACGACATTCCGTCGGTGCTCAACACCTACCAGGCGCAGAACCCGGGCATGGTGATCAACTATGGTCGCGAACTCGGCATCGACCTGAAGATGATCCGTGCTGCCGGCGACCGGATCCAGGAAGCCGTCGATACCGCCAATTCCGAACTGGGCTTCGTCGACAAGCATGACACGCTGCTGATGGTCGTGGGCCGTGGTTCGTCCGACCCCGACGCCAATTCCAACGCCACCAAGGTCATGCGCATGCTCTGGGAAGGCATGGGCTTCGGCTGGGGCGAGACCTGCTATTCGGGCGTGACCTTCCCGCTGGTCGAGCCCGGGCTGACCCATGCCGCCAAACTCGGCTACAAGCGCATCATCGTCTTCCCCTACTTCCTGTTCACCGGCGTGTTGGTCAAACGTATCTACAGCTATACCGACGAAGTCGCCGCCCGCCATCCCGAGATCCAGTTCGTCAAGGCGAGCTATCTCAACGATCACCCACTGGTGCTCGACGCCTTCCAGGACCGCGTTCGGGAAATCCTCGAGGGTGCGGCCGTGATGAACTGCCAGATGTGCAAGTATCGTGAACAGGTGCTCGGCTTCGAGGCCGATATCGGCCAGCCGCAGGAAAGCCACCACCATCATGTCGAAGGCATTGGCGGTGGCATGGAAGACTGTCCGTGCAAGGGGGACTGCGATGCCTCGTGTCGCGAGGAGGATTTCTGCCGCGAACATGGGCTGCCTTGGACACCGGTGCACAGTCATGCCGAGCCGGCAGCGCTGGAGCCGGCCTTCGATTACGGAGCCTCGACCTTGCTGGGTGGGAAATATGGTCATCTGCTCAATGCGGCGCCGGATGCGGAACTCGAGGCGGTGATGAATGCACCGTCGAGCGGCAGGAAAGCGGCGCATGAGCACGGACCGAACTGCGGTTGTGGTCATGATCACGACCATGCGCATGACCACGACCACGATCATGACCATCATCACGGTCACGGTCATCACGGCGCCGATCGTGACCACACCCATTCGCATGATCACGGCCATTCCCATGGTCACGGCCACGCGCATGATCACGGCCATGACCATCACCACGCGCCGTATCCGCATGCCGACCACCCGCTTGGTCCGAAGTCGATGCAAAAGAAGAAATAATGACCCTGTTCGACCGCATCCTGATTGTCGACTGGTCCGGCGCCGGCGCGCCGGTCAAAGGGCCCAATTCGATATGGGCCTGCCTTGCTGTGCGCCAAGGCGATCAGGTGCGCCTCGACTGGCTGGAGAATTTCTCCACCCGCCATGCCTTCATGCAGCGGCTTGGCACTATCGTGGATGAGGCGCTGGCGGCCGGCGAGCGGCTGCTCTGCGGCTTCGACTTTGCCTTCGGCTATCCGGCAGGAACGGCCGAGCGCCTGACGGGCAGGGCGGATTGGCGGGCGCTGTGGCGCAAGATTGCCAGTGAGATTGAGGACGGCCCGGACAATGCCAACAACCGATTCCAGCTGGCGTCGAACTGGAACCGCGATTATTTTGCCGATGTGCCGCGTTTCTGGGGCCGGCCGCAGGGACATGACTACACGCATCTGAGCGACAGGAAACCTGCTCTGCCGGCTGACTTGCCCTTGTCATTTCGCATCTCCGAAACACATGCGAAAGGTGCGAAGTCCGTCTGGCAACTGCACTACAATGGTTCTGTCGGTAGCCAGTCGCTGCTTGGCATTGCCCGGCTTTCGCGATTCATTGACGACAACGGGCTGGCCGATCGCATTTCCGTGTGGCCATTCGAAACTGGTTTTTCTGTCCAGACGTTCAAGCCGGTGATCTTCGCCGAGATCTATCCTTCGCTATTTCCGGTTTCGGTTGGCGACGGGCAGATCAAGGATGCATTGCAGGTTCAGACAGTGGCAGAGCGCTTTGCCGAATTTGATCGTGGCGCCCAGCTGGCTGGCCTGTTTGCTTCACCGGCCGGATTGAACCTGCGTGAGCTTGCCCAGTGCATGAAGGAAGAGGGCTGGGTGCTCGGCATCGGGCACCAACGGATACAACCGCTGGAGCTGGCCGCATGACTATCGCCCTAGACTACATCCGCGACCCCGCCGAGATCTACCGCCAGTCCTTTTCGACGATCCGTCGCGAAGTGGATTTGTCGCGTTTTCCCAAGGGGATGGATGAGCTTTCTATCAGATTGATTCATGCCTGTGGCATGGTTGATCTGGTCGACGACATCGCGTTTTCGCAAGGCGCCTTCGAAATCGGGGGCGCCGCACTTGCACGCGGCGCGCCGGTTCTGGTCGATGTCGAAATGGTTCGCCATGGCATTATCCGCCGGTTGCTTCCAGCCGACAATGATGTGCTCTGCCTGCTGAATGACGCCCGGGTGCGCCCGAAGGCCGAAGAGATCGGCAATACCCGTTCGGCAGCCCAGGTCGATCTTTGGGATGAATATCTTGCCGGCGCGGTCGTTGCCATCGGAAACGCGCCGACCGCACTTTTCCGGCTGTTGGAGCGGATCGACGCCGGTGCGCCGAAACCGGCTTTGATCCTCGGCATGCCGGTCGGATTTGTCGGTGCGGCGGAAAGCAAGGATGCCCTGATCGAAGACAGTCGCGGTATTGCCTATATTGCCGTACGCGGCCGACGCGGCGGGTCGGCGATGGCCTCTGCTGCGGTCAACGCGCTTGCCGGAGGGCTTGGCACCAATGTCTGATCATTCCCAATCCTGGCTGACCATCATCGGGATCGGCGACAACGGGCTGGAAAGCCTGACGCCGGAGGCGCAGTCGCATGTCTGGCAGGCCGAAACGCTGGTGCTGGGTGAACGGCTCGATGCGGTGATCGATGGTAGTTCGTTGCCAGAATTGAAGCGGATCCTGACCTGGGGCGCCGGGTTTCGCGAAACGCTGGCCGAAATCCTCAAGCTGCGCGGCTCGCCGGTCACGGTGCTTGCCACCGGCGATCCGATGCATTTCGGTATCGGCGCGACGCTTCGCCGGCATGTTGCGGCCGAGGAAATGTATATCCTGCCAAGCCCGTCCGCCTTCTCGCTAGCGGCAGCCCGGCTCGGATGGCCCTTGCAATCGGTGACGCAGATTTCCCTGCATGGACGGCCGTTGGCCTTTCTCCATCGCCATGTGCTGCCGCGCGCGCGGATCCTTGCGCTGACCTCGGATGCAGCGACCATCGAGCAGGCGGCGGCCCTGCTGGTTCATCGCGGCTTTGGCAATTCGATCCTGCATGTGCTGGAGCATATGGGCGGTGGCACGGAGCGGGTCGTGACGCTGACGGCGCGCCAGATCCTCGAGCATCAGCCGGAATTTTCCGATTTCAACACACTGGCCATCGATTGCGCTTCCGACGGACCGTTGCTGTCGCCCGTCTCCGGCCTTCCCGACGAAGCCTTCCGCCACGATGGCCAGCTGACCAAGCGCGAGATCCGCGCGGTAACCCTGTCGCAGCTCTCGCCCTTTCCCAATGCCATGCTCTGGGATGTCGGGGCGGGCTGCGGCTCGATTGCGATCGAATGGATGCGCGCCGGAATGGGAACGCGGGCGGTGGCGATCGAGGCCAAACCCGAACGGGTGGCGATGATCCGCGAAAATGCCGAGAACCTCGGAGTACCCGATCTCGACATCGTCGAGGGCGAGGCGCCTGCGGCCCTAGCCGGCCTGCGTCGCCCGGACGCAGTTTTTATCGGTGGCGGCATCACGGGTGAGGGTGTGTTCGAGGCCTGCTGGCAGGCGCTTGGGCTCGGCGGTTGGCTAGTGGCCAACGCCGTCACGATCGAGGGTGAGGCGCGACTTGCCGAGTTGCGTGGCATTCACGGCGGCGACCTTATCCGCATCCAGGTGTCGCGCGCCGCGCCAGTCGGTCGCTATTGTGGCTGGAAGTCGCTGATGCCGGTGACGATCTGGACCGCGACCAAGGAGGAGGCGTAACCTATCATGACTGGTAAACTCTACGGTCTTGGCCTTGGCCCCGGCGATCCGGAACTGTTGACCCTGAAGGCGCATCGCATTCTGACGTCGTGCCCAGTCATCGCCTATCCCGCCCCGGATACCGGGCCGAGCTTCGCCCGGCAAATTGCCGCGCCCTATCTGACGGCTGCGCAACTCGAGGTGCCGATCGTGGTGCCGATGCGGGTCGAGCGCTTTCCGGCGCAGGAAACCTATAGCCATGCGGCCGAGGTTCTGGCACGACATCTCGATGCCGGTGCGGATGTTGCCGTATTGTGCGAAGGCGATCCGTTCTTCTACGGCTCCTTCATGTATCTGTTCGAGCGGCTGGCTGATCGGTATCTGACCGAGGTCGTTCCGGGCGTGTCATCGATGATGGCTGCCGCCGCCGGGCTGGGTCGACCGCTGGCTGCGCGCAACGACGTGTTGAGCGTGCTTCCCGGTCCCCTTGACGACGACGTTTTGGCGGCACGCATCGCGGCCTCCGGCGCGGTCGCAATCATCAAGATCGGCCGCCATTTTTCCCGCATCCGCGCCTTGATCGCAGAGCTCGGGCTGACGGCGCAGGCCGGTTATGTCGAGCGTGTCAGTCTCGCGGAACAGCGGCTGATACCGCTTGCCGACGTGTCCGAGGATGTCGCGCCCTATTTCTCGATGATCCTGATCTACAAGGGCGCCGAAGCATGGCACCCGGCGCTGGCAAGCCGGCTGGGCGTGGAGCCGGGCGCATGAAGGATACCCACAGGCCCGCAGTGCTCGTGCTCAGCGATAGCGCCGCCGATCTTGGTCGGCGCATTGCCGGCATCGTCGATGGCGAACTGCATGGCGCGCGGGCGCGCGTGACTGACGCCGACCGTTATTTCGACATGGCGAAGACCCATATCCAGGTGCTATTTGCCGAAGGACGCCCGCTGGTCGCTGTCATGGCGTCCGGGGCGCTCATCCGGCTTCTGGCCCCGGTCCTTTCCGACAAGCATTCGGAGCCGCCGGTTCTTGCCGTGTCGGAGGATGGCGCCTCGGTGGTTCCGTTGCTCGGCGGCCACCACGGCGCCAATGACCTGGCCCGCTTGCTTGCAGACGGTCTTTCAGCCCATGCCGCGATCACCACCGCCGGAGACCTGAAATTCGGCGTGGCGCTCGACCAGCCGCCAGCGGGCTACCGCCTTTCCTGCCCTGCCAATGCCAAGGCAGTGATGGCCGAACTGGTCGCCGGCTGCTCGGCAAGGCTTATCGGCACTGCCCCCTGGCTTTCCCATTCCCGCATTCCCTTCGATGATGAGGCATCCGTGACGCTGACTGTGACAGACAAAACCAAGACTGCGGACGAGCTGGAGCTGGTCTACTATCCGCGAACCCTTGTGCTCGGCATGGGGTCGGAACGTCACGCCAGCGCTGCGGAAGCGATTGTGCTGGCCGAACAGGCGCTCGCGTCCGGGGGGCTTGCAGCCGAAAGCCTGGCTGCGGTTGCATCGATCGACGTCAAGGCCGATGAAGCCGCGATCCATGCCGTCGCCCGCCATTTCAACGTGCCGGCCCGCTTTTTTCCGGCAGCGGTGCTGGAAGCCGAGACGCCGCGGTTAAAGAACCCGTCCGACGTGGTCTTCGCAGAGGTCGGCTGCCATGGCGTCGCCGAGGGGGCGGCACTTGCGGCGGTTGGCGCGCGTGGCGAACTGGTCGTTGAAAAGATCAAGTCCAAGGGGGCAACCGCCGCGATCGCGCGCGCGCCGTCCGTGATCGATCCGCAGGCGGTCGGTCGGGCTCGCGGCACGCTGTTCGTCGTCGGCATCGGTCCAGGTTCTGATGGTTGGCGTTCGCCGGAAGTCTCCTCCATGGTCAGCCAATCGACCGATCTGGTCGGTTACTCGCTCTACCTCGACCTGCTTGGTCCGCTTGCCCAAGGCAAGGCGCGCCACGACTTCGACCTTGGCAAGGAAGAGGCGCGCGTCGTGCATGCGATGGAGCTTGCGGGCGAAGGCAGGACGGTGGCGCTCGTCTGCTCCGGCGACGCCGGCATCTATGCCATGGCGACGCTCGTCTTCGAACTGTTTGACAAGGGCGGCATCACCGATGCGGCCAGCCGTATCGAGGTCCAGGTTTCGCCTGGCATTTCCGCGCTGCAGGCCGCGGCCGCCCGGATCGGCGCGCCGCTCGGCCATGACTTCTGCACTATTTCCCTGTCCGACCTGCTGACGCCGTGGGAGCATATCCAGCGGCGCGTCAAGGCAGCGGGCGAGGGCGACTTCGTCATCGCCTTCTACAATCCCGTCTCGATGAAGCGCCGTACCCAGCTTGCCTATGCCCGCGACGAATTGCTGAAATACCGCCCCTTCGACACGCCGGTGATCCTTGCCACCAATCTCGGGCGCGAAGGCGAAACTGTGCGCACCGTGCCGCTTGGCGCGCTGAACGTCGATGATGTCGACATGCTGACGGTGGTGGTGGTCGGGTCTTCCGAAAGCCGGACGGTCACGACCGGCGACGGCAAGACCTGGGTCTATACGCCGCGTGGTTATTCGGGCAAGGCCGAGAGTGGAATGAAGGGCTGAGCGGGATTGCGGGGTATCTTAACTTTGCCCCTCATCCCCTGCCGTTGCCTTCTCCCCGTAAACGGGGCGAAGGAGAATTGAGCCGAAACGGCGCTTGTTGTGCCTTCGCCACGCCTGTGGGGAGAAGGTGGCGGCAGCCGAATGAGGGGCAAATTGCGCCAGGTGGCGCGAATAGAGATTGCGAAGGACAACCACATGACCGTCTATTTCATCGGTGCCGGACCCGGCGCGCCAGATCTGATCACCGTGCGGGGCCTGAGGCTCATCGAGCGCTGCCCGGTCTGCCTCTATGCCGGGTCGCTGGTGCCGGAGGAGACGGTCAAATGCGCGCCGGAAGGGGCGATCGTCAAGGATACGGCGCCGATGCATCTCGACGAGATCATTGCCGATATCGAGGCAGCGCATGCGCGTGGCGAGGATGTCGCGCGGGTGCATTCCGGCGATCCATCGATCTATGGCGCGATTGCCGAGCAGATGCGCCGGCTCGACGCACTCGGCATTCCGTATGACGTTGTGCCCGGCGTTCCGGCCTTTGCGGCCACCGCGGCACGGTTGAAAACCGAGCTCACCCTGCCGGAGATCGCCCAGACGATCATCATCACGCGCACCGAGATGAAGGCGTCGTCGATGCCGGAATTCGAAACGCTGGAGATCCTCGGCAAGTCGCGGGCAACGCTCGCCATCCACTTGTCGATCCGCAACCTGCCGCATATCCGGGATACGCTGACGCCTTACTATGGCGAGGATTGCCCGGTGGTGGTGGCTTATCGTTCGACCTGGCCGGACGAAATGTTCATCCGCACGACATTGAAGGACATGGCCGATGAGGTTCGAAAGGCCAAGTTGACCCGTACGGCTCTGATCATGGTCGGCCAGGTCTTCGGACATGTCGAGTTTCGCGACAGCGATCTCTACAATTCCGATTTTACCCACGTGCTGCGCAATGCCGGCAAGAAGAAAAAGAAGGTCGCAAGCTAGCGCCTCCTGACCGAGATTGACCTCTGTCGCCGAGGCTGTACGCTTGCGGCATGTATGTCCTGAAACACGGAATCAAGAAGGATCCCGTCCGGCGGTGGGCGCTGCCGGACCGAGTATTCTTCGGCTACGGCGCTTGTCATATTCTCGCAGGAGTCTATCTCGCGACGCGACCTCTTGGTGGCTTCCACGCCGAGCGCATCATTCCCGACGAGGGCTTTGCCGGTGGCCACATGTTCGTGACGAATGGCTTTGTCGCTTTCGACTATCACGGCTATTGCCTGCGTGACCGATTGCTTGCCCATCATGCGAAGGGATGGTCGCGCCACAGCCCAGGCTGGCGCAGCACGATCGTGCCGGTCGGTTTCGACGCGCTGGACACAGCCGAACTGAATGCCCGCAAGATGCTTGGGCCGGATCAGTATCTGCACGATCCCCGTCCGCGTGCGGCTGCGTTCATCGCGCGTCGCGACCATGCGGCGGCAGTGGCGCGGCTGCAAGGTCTGTCATGTGATGGTCCGTGAAACGAGGAGATGTCCTGATGTCCGATGATACCAATGTTCACGCCGGAAGTTGCCGCTGCGGCCAGGTCCAGCTGAAGGTTCGCGGCAAACCGCTGATCACCATGGCCTGTCATTGCACCGGCTGCCGGAAGATGACGGCAAGCGCCTTTTCGCTGAGCGCGCTCTATCCGCTGGATGCGGTCGAGGTGCATGGGCTTCAGCCAGTCATCGGCGGCATGCACGGTGATCTCCATCACAATTTCTGTCCCCATTGCCTGAGCTGGATCTTCACCCGCGCCAAGATGCTCGGGCCGCTGATCAATGTGCGCGCGACCATGCTCGACAATGCCGCGGAGCTTGCGCCCTTCATCGAGACCTGCACGGACGAAAAGCTGCCTTGGGTCGTCACACCGGCCGTCCACAGTTATGGCAAGTTTCCGCCGCCGAACGACTTTCCGCAACTGATGCAGGCTTTCGCCGAGACTACCGGCTGAGGACTGCGCCGCGCTCTGTCGCCGCTTTCGTTTCCTGCCTTGAACCGTCACCGCTCCTCGGCTAATCCGGTGGTATTGCGGCGGGTGATCTGGCGCATCCCTTCTCTGACACGATGGCGGCACTTTTCATGCACAAGGTCATTTTCGATACGGATCCGGGCGTCGATGACGCAATGGCGCTGCTCTTTCTCCACCACCACCCGGAGATCGACCTGATCGGTATCACCAGCGTTTTCGGCAATGCAACGATCGAGACCACCACGCGCAATGCGCTGTTCCTCAAGCGTGAATGGCAGATCGCGGCTCCGGTCGCCCGGGGGGCTGGCGAAACCTTCATTCCCCATCGCGTGACGCATGCGCCGCCGACCTTCATTCACGGGGATGACGGGCTCGGCAATATCGGCGTGCCCGAGGTGACCGACATTCAGCCGGATCCGCGTCCGGCGCATCGTTTCATCGTCGACTTGGTCCGCGCCCATCCGGGCGAGGTGACGCTGGTCGCCGTCGGCCGCATGACCAACCTCGCCAATGCGCTAAAGGAAGATCCGGAAATTGTCACCCTGGTCAAGGAGGTTGTCATCATGGGCGGCGCCTTCGACACCAACGGCAATGTCACGCCGGCGGCCGAAGCCAATATCCATGGCGACCCGGAAGCCGCCGACATCGTGATGACCGCGACATGGCCGGTGGTCGTGGTTGGCCTCGACGTCACGCTGAAGACGGTAATGACCCGCCAGGCTCTTGCCGATATCCGCGATGCGGCGGGCAAGCGTGCACAATTGCTGTTCGACCTGTCGCAATTCTACATCAAGTTCTACGAGGGCCGCGTTCAGGACGGCATGGTCGTGCATGACAGCTGCGCCTGCGTCTATGTCGTGGCGCCTGAACTGTTCACCACCCGCTCCGGTCCGATCCGCGTCGTTTGCGGTGGCATTGCCGATGGCCAGACGATCCAGAAGCCCGACGGCAAGGGATTTGGCCCATCCGACTGGGATGGCAACCTGCCGAGCCAGAAGATCTGTGTCGATGTCGAAGCTGATGCAGTGTTGAAGCTGATCCACGACACGATCGTGGCGGTCAAGGAAGACTGAAGCTTGACAAACGCCCCGGCCAGTCCGGGGCGTTTCTACTTTTGCCGTCGCGTTTACGCCTGATCCAGGCGCGGCGCACCGACCTTGAACCAGGCCCTGGCGATCTTGCCGGCCTCGATTTCGTAGATGCAGATCACGTCCACTTCGCCTGGACCCTCCGGGAAGGTGCGGGTGACGGTCTCGTGGTCGACCACGACATTGCCGACGACGGATCGGCTCAGCAGCTTGCCGTGCAGGTTCGGCTCCTTGAAGCGCTCGACATGGCGGGCGCGGATCTCCGTTGTCCCTCGGGCGAGAAGCGTGTCGGGAAAGGCGTAGTAGGCACAGTCCTCCCGCCACCACTGCATGAAGCTCTCGATATCGCGGGCATTGTAGGCCTCGAGTTGCATCTGCACCGGATAGGCGATGCTTTCCCCGTCAGTATCCTTCATGAAAACTCCTTGAAGTATTGGCTGTCTCTGCTTTGGTTCATTCTCGTTCCAGCATGATGACCTGCAGGCCAAGTTCGCGGGCGGCGATGATCTTGGCGTAACCGGCCGGCCCGCCGGAATTGCGGGCAACGAGATGGGTGATGCCGTGTGCCGTCATCAGATCCGCCTCGCGGGCCGGGTCGCTTGCCGGTTTGCCGAGGACCAGCGCATGGTCGAAAAAGCCGAGCGGCCTTTCCGGCGGATCGACCATGCGAATGATGAAACGGCAGTCGACACGTGGCAGGAAGGCATCGAGATACTGGCGACCGAGGGCGAGGAAAACCGTGGCTCCGGACGGCAGGAGCCCGGCGGCCTGCTCCAGTGTGGTGACCTGTCGCCAGCGGTCGCCCGGCTGTTTCTGCCAGCGCGGGCGAACCACCTGTTCCAGCACGATGCCGGTTTCGGCAGCCGCGCGGATGGCATTTTCGGAGATCCGGCGGGCAAAGGGATGGGTGGCGTCGATGATCCGGCTAACGGCATTTTCTCGAAGATAAGCCGCCAGTCCCTCGGCGCCGCCAAAGCCGCCGATGCGGATTTCGCCGGCTGGAAGGACCGGATCTGCCGTGCGCCCTGCAAGGCTCGTCGTCACCTCGTGGCCGTCCGCAACCAGCTTGCCTGCCAATTCGCGCGCTTCGGCCGTGCCGCCGAGGATGAGGATCCTTTGGCGGTCTCCGGTGCGCGGTTCTTGAGGCGTGTCAGTGGGCAGTTTACCGGGCATGGGCGAGGATGTTTCCCTTGCGATCGGTGACGATCACGTCGACCTGGATGGGGGCACCCCTGAGGACGCCGCAGGCCGACAAACGCGCCGCCTCGGCGACTGGAGAGGCAATTTTTACTCCATGTTCTTTTGTTATTTCAAGAACTTCAAGTGCTGTGTTCGCAAACCGGATTTTATCTCTTGTCTCTTGATTTAAGTTTTTGATGCAATCCAATGATAAAAAATAATTATTATCGATCTGGCTGCGTGACGAATGGAGGTCCAGCGCGCCCTGGGCGAGCTTTGCCATCTTGGCGAAGCCGCCGGCGATCGTCAGGCGGGGAACGGGGTGCGCGCGCAGATATTTCAGCAGGCCGCCGGCAAAATCACCCATGTCGAGCAAAGCGCCATCGGGCAGATTGTGAAAGGCCTGCGCCGTCTTTTCGGACGTGGAGCCGGTCGCGCCGAGTACGTGGGTCAGCCCCTCGGCGCGGGCGACATCGATGCCGCGATGGATCGAGTGGATCCAGGCGGCGCAGGAAAAGGGATGAACGATCCCGGTCGTGCCGAGAATTGAAATGCCGCCGAGGATGCCGAGGCGCGGGTTCCAGGTCTGCTCTGCGAGCAGATCGCCTCCAGGGACCGAAATGGTAATCTCGATATCAGCCGCGATGCCATGGCTGGCGCAAAGCGCCTCCACTTCCTTCGTCATCATCTGGCGCGGCACCGGATTGATCGCCGCTTCACCGGGGGCGATCGGCAGGCCAGCCTTAGTCACCATTCCCACGCCGTCGCCGGCCACAAAGACGATGCCGCTTCCGGGATTTGTCCGGCGCAGTTTAGCCACTACGGTAGCGCCATGGGTCACATCAGGATCATCGCCTGCATCCTTAATGATGCCTGCAAAGGCACTATCGCCGTTGATGCCTTCGGTTGCGAGGGCAAAGGCCGGTGTCTCGCCGCGCGGAAGGGTGATCGAAACAGGGTCGGGGAATTCTCCTGTCAGCAGTGCCGTCAGTGCCGCCTTGGTTGCGGCCGTCGCACATGCGCCGGTGGTCCAGCCGGTGCGCAGCGCGATATCAGGCCTTTCCACGCGCAGGTCGTCCGCCTCGGTCGGTGCGCTGGATGTGGTTTTGCTCGGCTTGCTCATCGCCCTCTTATAGGCGAGGCACGTGGCGACCGGAAGCGTCCAGTCCATTGCCGCACATTGCATTTTTCGCCTCTCGGACATAGACCATGAGCATGAGTGATATGACGCATCTTTCGCTGCCTTCGAGCCTGCCGGCAATTCAGCCCGGTCACGTCTGGCTGGCCGGTGCGGGGCCGGGGGATCCCGGTCTTTTGACCCTGCTCGCCGCCAAGGCCCTGAGCGAAGCGGATGTGATCGTGCACGATGCTCTGGTCAATGACGACTGCCTGAAGCTCGCCCGAAGCGGTGCTGTGCTTGAATATGCCGGAAAGCGCGGCGGCAAGCCGTCGGCCAAGCAGCGCGATATCTCGCTGCGGTTGGTCGAGCTGGCGAAATCCGGCCTGCGCGTGCTTCGTCTCAAAGGCGGCGATCCCTTCGTCTTCGGGCGTGGCGGCGAGGAGGCCCTCACGCTGATCGAGCATGGTGTGCCGTTCCGTATCGTGCCGGGCATTACCGCCGGCATCGGTGGCCTTGCCTATGCCGGCATCCCGGTGACCCATCGCGAAGTCAATCACGCGGTGACATTCCTGACCGGTCATGATTCGTCCGGCATCGTCCCGGACAGGATCGACTGGGAGGCGATCGGTCGCGGGTCTCCGGTGATCGTCATGTACATGGCGATGAAACATATGGGTCAGATTGCCGCCAATCTGATTGCCGCAGGTCGTTCGATTGACGAACCGGTGGCGTTTGTCTGCGATGCGGCAACGCCAGCGCAGGCCGTGCTTGAAACGACCCTTGGCCGTGCCGAGGCGGATATGCTGGCTGCGGGCATCGCGCCGCCAGCGATCGTCGTTGTCGGCGAAGTGGTGCGGCTGCGGGCCTCCCTGGACTGGCTCGGTGCTCAGAATGGTCGGGCGCTGCTCCCCGATCCATTTGCTGCGCAGGAGAGGAAAGACCGGGCATGAGCGGTCTTATGATCGCAGCGCCGGCATCCGGTTCCGGCAAGACCGTGGTGACACTCGGCCTGATGCGGGCGCTGAAACGTCGCAGCCTCAGGCTTGCTCCGGGCAAGGCCGGTCCCGATTACATCGATCCGGCATTTCATTCCGCGGCCAGCGGCGAGACCTGCTTCAATTTCGATCCCTGGGCCATGCGCCCCGAATTTCTTCTCGCACAGGCCGAAAGCCATGGCAGCGGGCGGCTGCTGCTGATCGAGGCGATGATGGGTCTCTTCGATGGAGCCGCCGACGGCTCCGGATCGGCGGGCGATCTCGCGGCCCTGCTCGGATTGCCGGTCGTGCTGGTAGTGGACTGCGCCAAGACATCGCAGTCTGTCGCGGCACTGGTCCAGGGTTTTGCCGCTTACCGCGCCGATGTCCGGGTGGCTGGTGTCATTCTCAACCGGGTCGGCAGCGATCGTCATGAGGCGATGTTGCGCATGGCGCTCGACGCGATCGGCATGCCGGTGCTTGGCGCGATCCGCAGCGATGCAGGCCTCGCGCTTCCCGAACGCCATCTCGGCCTGGTGCAGGCGAGTGAACATGCCGCACTTGAAACCTTTGTCGGGCATGCGGCCGACGTCATGGAACGCTGCTGCGATCTCGATCTCCTGGTCGCGATCGCCGATCGGGCTTCCGGTCAGTCAGCATCGCCTGCCGTGTCGTCGATCGCACCGATCGGCCAGCATGTCGCGATCGCGCGTGACATGGCCTTTGCCTTTTCCTATGCGCACCTGATCGAAGGCTGGCGCGGGCAGGGTGCCGAGGTCTCCTTCTTTTCGCCGCTGGCCGACGAAGCGCCTGCTGGTGCGGCCGACGCGGTCTATCTTCCAGGTGGCTATCCGGAACTGCATGCCGGCCCGCTTTCTTCCGCCGCCCGTTTCAGCTCCGGCATGCTGAATGCGGCCGCGCGCGGTACACGGATCTATGGCGAATGCGGCGGCTACATGGTTCTCGGTGATGCGCTGATCGATGGCGAAGGTGCTTCACACGCCATGCTCGGGCTCTTGCCCTTGGTGACAAGCTACGCCGTTCGCAAGCGTCATCTCGGTTATCGGCGGGTTACGCCTGTGGATACCGGTTGTTTCGCAGGCGCAATGACGGCGCATGAATTTCACTATTCGACCGTGGTTGCCGAAGGTGACGCCGATCGGCTCTTCACTGCCAGGGATGCGCTGGACAATGATCTTGGTGCCGTTGGTCTCAGGCGCGGCAAGGTGTGCGGCTCCTATATGCATCTGGTGGATATCACGGAGACCGGCACATGAGCGGCCCGATCCAGCATGGCGGCGGGCTGGCCGCCGCGGCTGCCATCTACGGCGGACAGCCGGAGGATTGGCTCGATCTGTCAACCGGTATCAATCCGTGCCCGCCGCCTTTGCCCGCGACCCCCGATCGGGCATGGCACCGGCTGCCCGATCGCGAGCTGGAGCTTGCCGCCCGCGCGGCGGCACGCGTCTTCTACAGATCGGGCGAACGGTTGCCCTTAGCTGTGCCCGGCACCCAGTCCGCTATCCAGCTTCTGCCACGGCTTGTTGAACCTTCGCGACGTGTGGCGATCTTTTCTCCGACCTATGGCGAATATCGCCGTGCCTTCGAGCTTGCCGGCTTTGTCGTCGATGCCGTCACGTCGCCAGAAGAGATCGATGCGCGTCATGGCATGGTTGTCGTCGTCAATCCCAACAATCCTGACGGCCGGGTATTTGCGCCTGATCAGTTTTCGCCGTTGATCGAGCGCCTTCGGGGAGCCGGTGCGTTGCTGGTGGTAGACGAGGCCTTTGGCGAGAGCTGCCCAGAGACGAGCATGGCGGGCACTGCCGAGAAGCATGTGATCGTCTTCCGCTCGTTCGGCAAATTTTTCGGCATGGCGGGTATCCGCCTCGGATTTGTCATCGCCGATGAAGCCATTACCGCTCAAATGGCCGAATGGCTCGGTCCTTGGGCCGTTGCGGGACCTGCACTGAGCATTGCCACCGAGCTCTTTTCGACGGACCGGCAGGTGATCATGGATGGCATTGCCGAGCGTCGCGCCGGCCTCGACCGTGTATTGGCCGCGCATGAATTGAAAAGCCGGGGCACAGTCGGATTGTTTGCGCTGGTGGAAGATGACCGTGCGCCGGATTTGCACACGCATCTCTGCCGGCACCACATCCTGACCCGCAAATTCGACTATGCGCCGACCTGGCTCAGATTCGGCCTTGCGCCCGACAGGGCTGGCGATCAGCGGCTGTGCGATGCGCTGGATCTCTGGCGGGTGAACCGCAGATGATGCACCTGCTGACGCTTTGCCTGGCGATCGTGTTGGACCGGTTGATTGGCGATCCGCCGAAACTATGGTCGCGCGTGCCGCATCCCGTGGTGCTTTTTGGTGCCGCGATCAGTTTTCTCGAAAAGCACCTGAACAATGCGCGCTTCACGCCGGAAGGCCGGCGGTTGAACGGCGTGTTGTCGATTCTGGGGCTGCTTTTGCTTGCTGTCCTGGTGGGTGCTGTCCTCTCGGCGTTTTTTGACGCTTTCGGTGTCGTCGGAATGGCTTTCGAAGCCGTCGTTGCCGCCGTGTTTATCGCCCAGAAAAGCCTTGGCGATCATGTTCAGGCTGTCGCGCGTGGCTTGAAACTGGACGGGATCGACGGCGGGCGGCAAGCGGTGTCGATGATAGTCGGTCGCGATCCGAAGACGCTTGACGGACCAGCTGTCTGCCGGGCCGCGATTGAAAGCCTGTCTGAAAACTTCGCCGATGGCGTCGTGGCGCCGGTGTTCTGGTATGCGATAGCGGGACTTCCCGGACTTCTGGCCTACAAGATGCTGAATACCGCCGATTCGATGATCGGTCACAAGAATGAGCGCTATATCGACTTCGGCTGGGCTTCAGCGCGACTGGATGATCTGGCGAACTGGCCGGCTGCGCGGATCTCGGCAGTGCTGATTGCGCTTGCGGCCTGGTTGCGGCTGGGCTGGGCTGCCGGCCGGCTGTCGCTATCGGCGGCGCTGCGCGATCATGGCCTGCATCGTTCACCGAATTCTGGTTGGCCGGAGGCGGCGATGGCAGGTGCGCTCGACCTGCAACTGGCGGGTCCGCGCATCTATGGTGGCGTGCGTGTCAGTGAACCGATGATGCATGCCGCCGGTCGCGGTGATGCGGACTATCGGGACATCACGCGCGGCGTGAAGGTTTTCTACGCAGCCTGCGACATTCTTCTGGCTGCTTCACTCTTCGTCCTTCTATTGGCTACAGTTTGAAACACTCTCCGGAAGTTCGGGTCATTCAGGCGTTTTAAACAGTGTAAGCTTGGCAATCGTATCTTCATGTCTTCCGCCTAGGCTGTTCCTGTTCAAGGCAGATCATCGGAGGGGGGATGTCATGCGTGGGTTTATGCTTGCAGCCATGCTTGGTGCGATGTTGTCGGCGCCGCTTTCGGCCGAGGCCAGTTCTGTTGTGGCACGCGTCAGCATCTCGAAGCAGACGATGACGGTGACGGAAAATGGCGTTGTGAAATATCGTTGGAAGGTTTCGACCGCTCGGTCAGGTTATGTCACGCCCACCGGCAGCTACAGTGCCAAATGGGCGTCGAAGAACCATCGCTCGCGCAAATATGACAATGCGCCGATGCCTTATGCGATTTTCTACAATGGTGGTTATGCCGTGCATGCGACCTTCGATCTGAAGCGTCTCGGCCGTCCGGCCTCGCATGGATGCGTTCGGCTTCATCCCGACAATGCGGCGGTGTTCTTTTCCCTGGCGCAAACAAAGGGCCTGCGCAATACTCGGATCGTGATCGCGCGGTAGGTCCGGCCGTCGCCTCAATCGATGCCGGCCGCGTCGCGCAGACGCTCCGTATTCGGCACGATGACATGTCGGTTGTTTTCGATGACGATGATGCCATCCTTGCGCAGCTTGGTCATCTGGCGGCTGACGGTCTCGATGGTGAGGCCAAGGAAATCGGCGATATCGGCGCGCGACAGCGGCAGATCGAAGGTGGAGGCGGCCTGCGTCTCCGGATCGATATGGATGGCGATCAGGTAAAGGAAACTTGCGACCTTCTCCTGGGCCGTCTTGCGGCCGAGCGTCAGCATCCAGTCACGTGCCTCGTCAAGTTCCTTCAGCGCCTGGGTGTGAAGCATGCGCTCCATGTCCGGGACATCTCCGACCATGCGGTCGATGATATGGCGGGGGAAGGTGCAGATTTCCGTGTCGGTTGCAGCTTCCGCTGTGATCGAACTCTCCCCCTGGAACGGCCTGCCGATAAAATCTGGGGCAAATTGTAGTCCGACGATCTGCTGGCGTCCGTCCGCCATCATCTTCGACAGCTTGATGACGCCTTTCAGGACATTGCCGTAACTGCTGACCGGCTCGCCCTGGCCGATGATCTCATTGCCTGCTTCGACACGCCTGCGGATGGAGTGTCGGTTGAGTTCGACCATCTGGGCGGCGGTCAAAACCGAACAGAGGCCGCCATGGCGGGCCTCGCAGCTACGGCAGACGGCCGGAGTTTCACAGTCGGGCCGTGGTTTTTGGAAGGTGTCCATCATCATGCCGCCCTGTAAATATCCTTGGTCATACGTCCGACGCCGCTCGCGTTACGGTGCCAGGCCGAAAAACTTCAATCCAACTCTAGGCGGAATATTCGGCCGGGGACTTGATCGAAGTCAAAGGAAGCGCGGTTTGCCATGGTTATCCTTGGCTAAAATCAAGTCGCTGCGGAGTCCCAACTCGCCATGAACAACACTCTTCTTTCCCGCTATTCCGGCGCCGTCCCACGCTATACGAGCTATCCGACGGCGCCACATTTTCATGAGGGGATCGACTGTGGCATTTATGCGCAGTGGCTTGGTTCGCTGTCCGGCAAGGAAGATCTGTCTCTCTATATCCACATTCCCTATTGCGACCGGCTCTGCTGGTTCTGTGCCTGTCACACGAAGCACACGCTGAAGTACGAGCCGATCGCCATCTATCTCGAATCGCTCAAGAAAGAGATCGAGAAAGTTGGTTCTCTGGTGTCGGGAGATGCAAAGGTGTCGGCGGTGCATTTCGGCGGCGGGTCGCCGACCATGGTGCGGCCCGAAGACCTGATCGCGCTGATGGCCTGTCTCAGGGCGGCCTTCAGTTTCGGTGAGAACGTCGAAATCAGCGTCGAGATGGATCCGAACGACCTCGACGACAGCCGCTACGATGCGTTGGCAGAGATCGGCATGACGCGGGCAAGTCTCGGCGTTCAGGATTTCGATCCGCGCGTGCAAAAGACGATCAACCGGCTGCAGTCCTTCGAGCAGACGAAGTCGGTTGTCGACGCGGTTCGGGTACGGGGCGTGCATTCGGTCAATTGCGACATTCTCTACGGCCTGCCGCACCAGAACCTGGAAACGCTTGGTCGCACAGTCGATGACATCTTGTCGCTGGCACCGGATCGCATCGCACTGTTCGGGTATGCCCATGTGCCATGGATGAAGAAACACCAGGCGATGATTCCCGAAGCCGCGCTTCCGCGGCTCGAGGAACGGTTCGCCCAGATGAGTATGGCTTCTGACAAGCTGTTGGCCGCCGGCTATGAGGCAATCGGCATCGACCACTTCGCGCTTCCCGGCGACAGCCTGGCGATTGCCGCGCGGGAAGGGCGGTTGCATCGGAATTTTCAGGGCTATACCGATGATGCTGCCAAGGCGCTGATCGGGCTTGGTGCTTCGTCGATCGGGCAATTGCCGCAGGGCTATGTGCAGAACATGCCGGCGACCGGCGAATATCAGCGCATGGCCGACAATGACGGGCTTGCTGTCGTGCGCGGCATCGCGTTGTCCATCGAAGATCGATTGCGCGCCCGGGTGATCGAAGAAATCATGTGCAGTTTTACCGTGTCGTTTTCCGGACTGAGGACACATTTCGGCCTTCTGGCCGAGACGGTGATCGCCGAGGCACGGCAGTTTGCGGGGAGCAATCGCGACGGGATTTGTGAGATAATCGATGACGAATTCCGGCTCACTGAAGCCGGCCGGCCCTTTGCCCGCACGGTTGCCGCGGCGTTCGACAGCTACCTTTCCAACGGCAAGGGACGTCATTCGATTGCTGTTTAGGCAACACTTCGACGCCAATTTTCATCCAGTCTTAAAACGGCCATTGGCTTTTAAGAGTGTTTTCCCTATGTGGAACACAGAATTTAAGACATATGAGGTATTGGCGTGACCGCTACATTCGACAAAGTTGCCGACATCATTGCTGAAACCAGCGAAATCGATCGCGAGACGATTACGCAGGAAAGCCACACGATCGACGATCTCGGCATCGACAGCCTGGACTTCCTCGACATCGTCTTTGCGATCGACAAGGAATTCGGCATCAAGATCCCGCTCGAGCAGTGGACCCAGGAAGTCAACGAGGGCAAGGTCTCGACCGAGGAATACTTCGTTCTGAAGAATCTCTGCGCCAAGATCGACGAACTCAAGGCTGCCAAGGGCTGATCCGCTTCAACCGGCGGAGATCGTCATGCTGCTTGAATATTTTCAGATGATTGACAAGGTCGAGAGCGTGGATCTCGGCCTTGGCCGTTTGAAGGCCCGCTCGGTCGTGCCGATGGAAAGCCCCGTCTTCGAGGGCCATTTCCCCGGCATGCCACTGGTGCCCGGTGTTCTTCTGATCGAAACCATGGCCCAGGCGTCCGGCCTGCTGCTGCTGGCGGTCAAGGATTTCGAGGCGATGCCGTTCCTGATGGCCGTCGATGGCGCCAAGATGCGAACCTTCGTCGAACCGGGCGCCGTGCTCGACATCGAGGCCGACCTGGAACATGACGGTTCCGGTTTTGCCGTGACCAAGGCGCGCATCACGTCAGCCGGCAAGAAGGTCTGCGATACGCAGCTGAAACTCAGAACCATGCCGTTCAGCGAAATTCCGCTGGCGCCGATCGTGCGCAAGAGGGCCGAGGATATCGGCCTGATCGACGCGATTGCCGCAGCCCGCTGAGGGCTGCTTCCCGCCTTCGAGCGCAATCGTCTATTGACCTTGAGGCGTGGATCGGGAAAACCCGCTTTGGACGCTGGCCGTGGGGCCGGCGAAAGGATTGCATATGGTCAAGAATCCGAATGATGTGGTGATCACCGGCATTGGCATCGTCACATGCCACGGTACCGGCAAGGAGCCTCATATCGCGCTTTTATCGTCGCCGAAGGCACCGGATCCGGTGCTGGAGACGGAAAAATTCAAGCCTTATGTCGTGCATCCGCTGCCCGAGATCGACTGGTCTGCCCAGATCGGTCGCAAGGATCAGCGGCAGATGGAAAACTGGCAGCGCCTCGGCGTGTTTGCAGCAGGTCTGGCGCTTGACGATGCCGGCATGAAGGATGACGTCGAGGCCTGCGGCTCGATGGATCTGATCGTGGCTGCCGGGGGCGGGGAGCGTGATATTGCCGTCGACAGCCTGATCGTCGACGAAGCCTTGAAGCGCAACGACCGCGAAAAGCTGTTGATTGAAAAGCTGACGACGGAACTGCGTCCGACCTTGTTTCTGGCGCAGCTGTCGAACCTGCTCGCCGGCAATATCTCCATCGTGCACAAGGTGACCGGCTCGTCGCGCACCTTCATGGGTGAGGAATCGGCCGGAATCTCTGCAATCGAGACAGCCTATGCCCGGATCAAGGCCGGACAGTCGACCCATACGCTGGTCGGCGGTGCCTTCATATCGGAGCGTCCGGACATCCTGCTTCTGGTCGAGGGCATCCGTGCCCACCAGACCGGCCCATGGCAACCGCTCTGGGCACGTGACGGAACAGAAGGCGGCGGCATGATCCTTGGCACGGTCGGCGCCTTCCTGGTGCTCGAATCGCGCGAACATGCCGAAGCCCGCGGCGCCCATATCTATTGCGTCCTCGATGCGGTCGAGGGCGACCGCGGCAATCGTGACGACGGCAGGTTCGAGGCAAGGCTCGCCCGGATCGCGCCCGAGGCCGATGCGCTCGATGCTGCTCAAACGATCGTCTTTTCCGGAGCGTCCGGCATGGCCGAACTTGCGCAACGTGAAAAGTCCGCGCTGGAAGCGCGCTTCGGCGCGGCACCTGTGCGTGGTTATGCGGGCTCGATCGGACATTCGCTGGAAGCGCAGTTTCCGGTCGGACTTGCTCTGGCGGCGCTGTCCATCGACAGCGGGGCGGTCGTGCCGGTGTTTGACGCCGAGCATGAGACGGAGCAGGCTCAGCCTGCAAAGCATGCTGTCGTGACGACGGTCGGCTATGTGCGCGGCGAAGGCCTTGCCGTTCTTTCGGCGAATGCTTGAGGAGACTGGATCCATGTCTGACAACCGCTTCACCGACCATCTGGGACGCCCGATCATCGCCGTTACCGGTATGGGCGTCATCACCTCGCTTGGCCAGGGTCTTGCCGACAACTGGTCGGCGCTGACGTCCGGCACGTCGGGTATCCACAAGATCAAGCGCTTCGACACCGAAGGCATGTCGACCCGTATCGCCGGCACCGTCGATTTCCTCGAGGTCCCGGCCCCCAATTCCGTCGAGCGGTCATATGCGATGGCCCGCGAAACCACGATCGAAGCCCTGGCCCAGGCCGGGATCGACGGCGATTTCAACGGCCCGCTGTTTCTCGCAGCGCCGCCGGTCGAGCCGGAATGGCATGACCGTTTCGCGCTTGCCGATCGTGCACCGCCTGCGTCGGAACCGGGTGACGCCTATGTGCGGTTCCTGGCCGCCATGCGCGCAAAGCCGGATCCGGTCTTCCTGGAGGCGGTGCAGTTCGGTGCGATTTCCGAGCGTCTAGCCGACCGTTTCGGCACACGCGGACTGCCGGTGACGCTGTCGACGGCGTGTGCATCGGGCGCGACTGCTATCCAGCTTGGCGTCGAGGCGATCAGACAGGGGCGGACAACCCGCGCACTCACTGTTGCGACCGATGGGTCCATCAGCCCGGAATCGGTTGTGCGGTTCGCGCTTCTGTCGGCGCTGTCGACCCAGAATGATCCGCCGGAAAAGGCGTCGAAGCCGTTCAGCAAGGAACGCGACGGCTTCGTTATCGCCGAGGGCGCCGCAACTCTGGTGCTGGAATCGCTGGAATCGGCGATCGCCCGCGGCGCGAAGGTGCTCGGCATCATGAAGGGTTGCGGCGAAAAGGCCGACCATTTCCATCGCACCCGGTCGTCGCCCGACGGCGGCCCGGCGATCGCCACTATGAAGGCGGCACTTGCGGATGCGGGCCTGTCCGAAGGGCAGGTCGGCTATATCAATGCGCATGGCACGTCGACGCCGGAAAACGACAAGATGGAATATGGCGCAATGCTGTCCGTCTTTGGCGACCGCCTCAAGGACGGTATTCCTTGCTCGTCGAACAAGTCGATGATCGGCCATACGCTGACGGCGGCGGGTGCGGTCGAAGCGGTGTTTTCGATCCAGACCATGCTGACGGGAACATTGCCGCCGACGATCAACTACACCAATCCCGATCCGGCCATCGTGCTGGACGTGGTGCCGAATGTGAAGCGCGATGCCGATGTTTCGGCCGTTGCGTCGAACTCCTTCGGGTTCGGTGGCCAGAACGCAAGCCTTGTCATGACGCGGGAACCGGTCTAATCCGCCTCGCAACCTTGATTGACCTGAACTAACGCCCGCTGGGCGGGGAAAAATCCTATGCGCGCATTGCAACTCGTCGAAGACCGCAAGCTTGAAATCGTCGACCTGCCGGAGCCCGATGCTCCTGGCCCAGGTGAGGTCACGCTTCGCGTCAAGGCCGTGGCCCTCAATCATATCGATGTCTGGGGCTGGCGCGGCATGGCATTTGCCAAGCGCAAGATGCCGCTGGTGATCGGTGCGGAAGCGTCGGGCGTCGTCGAGGCGATCGGTCCGGGCGTCGGCAACATCCTGCCGGGCCAGCTCGCCGCGATTTACGGTGCGCGCACCTGCGGTCTGTGCAAGCCCTGTCGCGAAGGTCGCGACAATCTCTGCGAAAACGTCTCCGGCGTGCACGGTTTCCATCTCGACGGCTTTGCCCAGGAAAAGATCAATCTGCCGGCGCGTCTGCTGGTTCCGGCCCCTCCGGGCGTCGATGCGATCGGCGCGGCCCTGGCTCCTGTTACCTTCGGGACGGTCGAACACATGCTGTTCGACAATGCCAAGCTTGAGCCGGGCGAAACGATCCTCATTCATGCCGGTGGATCAGGCATCGGAACGGCAGCGATCCAGCTGGCCAAGAAGATCGGTTGCACGGTTATCACCACCGTCGGGTCGGATGACAAGATCGAACCGGCGAAGGCGCTGGGTGCCGATCACGTCATCAACTATCGCACCGAGCGCTTCGAAGGGGTGGTCCGCAAGATCACCAAGAAGAAGGGTGTCGACGTGGTATTCGAACATGTCGGCAAGGACACGTTTGCTGCCTCGATGTTCTGCCTGAAGCGCGGCGGCCGTCTGGTCACCTGCGGCTCGACGTCCGGTGTGTCCACCGATGTCAACCTGATGATGCTGTTCCAGCAGCAGTTGAAACTGCTCGGCTCGTTCGGCTGCCGGATGGAAAACATGGCCGACGCCATGCAGAAGATGGCGCGTGGTCTCGTGCGTCCGGTGATCGATACCGAAGTCACCTTCGACGATATCGACAAGGCGCTCGCCCGCATGGAAGGCCGACAGGTGTTCGGCAAGATCCTCCTGAAGATGGATTGATCCATTGCGGATGATCATCACCCGCATCGTTCTCGGTCTGCGTAAGCTGTCCCAGTGGCTGGTTGCGCAGGCAGCGTTCGGCTTTCTCAGCCTGCTCAAGGTGCTGCCGGCCGATTCGGCGATCAATTTTGCCGACCGGTTGATGCGTTGGATCGGGCCGAAGACGCGCCGACACAGGCTGATGATGGTCAATCTCGGCAATGCGTTTCCGGAAAAGACGCAGAGTGAACGCGAGGCGATCGCCCTTGCGAGCTGGGGCCATATGGGCCGGTTGGCGGCCGAATACGTCTTTCTCGACCAGTTGTTTGACTACGATCCGGAAAAGCCGGGCGAGGGGCGAATTGAAGTGTCGGGTGTGCCGATCTTCATGGAATTGCGCAACCAGCCGCGGCCGTTCATCGTCTTTACCGCCCATACGGCGAATTTCGAGCTGTTGCCGGTCGCAGGGGCTGCATTCGGGCTCATGGTGACGGTGCTTTTCCGTCCGCCCAACAATCCCTATATCGCCGAAAAAGTGTTCGAGTTCCGCCGCAAGCGCATGGGCAAGCTGGTTCCCTCGCATGCGGGGTCGTCCTTTGCGCTGGCGCGCCAGTTGGAGCAGGGCGGCGGGGTCGGCGTGCTCGTCGACCAGAAATTCCAGCGCGGCGTGCACACGCAGTTCTTCAATAATCCCGTGCAGACCAATCCGTTGCTCGCCAAGCTTGCGCGGCAGTTCGGCTGCGATATCTATCCGGCGCGCTGCATCCGTCTGCCTGGCAATCGCTTCCGGCTCGAGATCGAACCGAAGATCGATCTGCCGCGCAATGATCGCGGCCAGTTGGACGTTGCTGCAACCGCGCAGATGCTGAACGACAAGGTTGAAAGCTGGGTGAGAGAGTATCCGGAGCAATGGCTCTGGTACCACGATCGTTGGAATATCAAGCACACGATCTGAGGTGTTTCAGGCCGACGGGACGTATGTTCGACGGCCGTCAGATACCGTAACATTTTTTGGGCTAGAGCGCGAAGCCTACGCCCAGAGATTGAAGATGATGCAACCTCATGTTATCGCTCAAGTTGGAGTGAATGTGATGTGGTGGCTTGCCCATGTCACACGAGTGAATGAGGTGACGGCATGTCTTCAGATCCATCGCGCGACGGCAATCTTCTTCCGCTGTTCGAAGCTGTTTCATTGAAGAACGTGCAGTTGCAGCAGGCCATTCGCAGCGGCAATGACCGGCTGGTGGCGACGCTCGATCGCGAGCTTGATCCTCTCATCTGCGAAATGGTGGCATATCGCGCCAGCGAGCCCGACGAAATCTACCTTCAGCTGCACCTGCTGACCAAGCTCCTGCGCGAAGACGCCGACGATCGGTCCTGCGTCCTGCGCCATACCGCGCTGATGAGCATCCTGATCGAGCGCTATTTCGGACCACGTGGCCTGGCGAAGCCAACCGGTGATGCTGTTGTGTCGATGCTCGATTCCAAGCCGCATCCCGCCTTTGGCGATGACGACATGCTGAATGAGGTGATCCTCAACAGTCTTCCCGACAGGGTCGCTGTGGTGACACGGGACTATCGCTATCTGTTCGCCAATCCGGCGATGGCCGATATGCTGCGCACCCGCCCGATCGATATGATCGGTCGCAGTGTTTTTGAACTCGGTCTGCAACCGGATGCGTTTGTCGCCATGCGCGACGCGCTGGATCACGCATTCCGCGGTGAAAGCGGTGATTTCGCGAGCCGCTTCAACGGCGGCAATCATCTGGTATCGGCGTTCCACGGCCGGTTCACGCCGTTGCGCAACAGCCATGGTGTGATCAATGGTGCCGTGCTGACCTTCAGCAGCGGCAATGTCGGTGTCAGCACACTGGCTGCCTGAACGGTTTGGGGCGGCCGGCGCCGTTCACCTCGGCCTTTGGTTGACCTTCAATTTACATCGAAGCCGCGCGCCTTGTCGCTCACGCCCGCCAGCAGGTGCTCGCGCTCAAAAGCGATATGGCGCCGGATGCCTTCGAAGAAGCCGCGCAGCATATAGCCGACCGCCTCCATGTTGACCGCATCGCCCGACCCCAGCTTGAGAAGCGCGTCGGTCAGCTCCTCGGCAAAACACTCGTCTTCGAAATGTTCGAATTTCAGTCGCTCGAGTGTCTGTGCGAGATGCGCGGGCGCGCCCTGGCTTGACTGCAACTGCGGGAAGAGCACCGTTTCCTCATAGTGATGCCCGCCCTTGATCAGTGGCCCCAGCGCCTTTGCCGCATAGATACACTTCTGCCGGTTGATGTTCGACGGCAGCGAATCGGCAATCTCCTCAAGCTCCTTGCACAGCGCCAGTTGTTCGCCGTGCGAGCGCCGCAGCCAGGACAGGCTGCTTTCGCCCCCGTCTGAAAGTTGTGGCGTGCCGGTGCGGAGTTCGTCCGTGCGGGATGTCTGCGTGGTCGTTTTTGCTTGCATCTCGGTCATCTCCAACGCGCCGTCCGCGGCGGGCCCGTCCCGCGCCTGCCGCCCTCCGGTGCTCCCTGATCGGGTGGCGAAGAAGCGGCTTCCTCCGGTGTGTTGGCAAGGTTGGCCAATCCCCGCGAGATTGCCTTGACTTGGATCAAGGTGGTTTCGCCGCGTCAATGCGATGTCTGCAGATGATGCGGGAGGATTCTCCGTCTGGCGATAGGCCCGCAATTGGATCAGCAAGCCGTTGGGGGATTCCAACAATGAATTATACGATAGAAACCATGGGGATGGCGTTGCTCGCCTTCGCCGCGCTGCTCGGGGTGGCTTTTGCCCATGACAGCCTGTTTGCGGCCCATATGTGGGTTGCTTTCTTCGTGCTGGCGGGCGGCACGATCATCATGTTGCGACGGATGAAGTTTGCGCCGACTAATGGCGTGGTCACGGCACCTTCCGCGCCGAAGTCCGAATATTTCGATGAAGTCGTGCGCTACGGCGTCATCGCCACCGTATTCTGGGGTGTGGTCGGCTTCCTCGTCGGCGTCGTCGCGGCGCTGCAACTGGCCTATCCTGACCTCAATATCGAACCCTGGTTCAATTTCGGCCGGGTGCGCCCGCTGCACACGTCCGCCGTCATCTTCGCCTTCGGCGGCAATGCGCTGATCGCCACCTCCTTCCATGTGGTGCAACGCACGTCGCGGGCACGCCTGTTCGGCGGCAATCTCGGCTGGTTCGTGTTCTGGGGCTATCAGTTCTTCATCGTCATGGCCGCAACCGGCTATCTGCTGGGTATTACCCAGGGGCGTGAATATGCCGAGCCGGAATGGTATGTCGATCTCTGGCTCACCGTTGTCTGGGTTGCCTATCTGATCACATTCCTGGGCACGCTCCTGACCCGCAAGGAGAGCCACATCTATGTGGCCAACTGGTTCTACCTGGCCTTCATCGTGACGATCGCGATGCTGCATATCGTCAACAACCTCGCGATGCCGGTCTCGTTCCTCGGCGTGAAAAGCTATTCGGCCTTCTCCGGCGTACAGGATGCTCTGACCCAGTGGTGGTACGGCCATAACGCGGTCGGTTTCTTCCTGACGGCCGGCTTCCTCGGCATGATGTATTATTTCGTGCCGAAGCAGGCCAACCGTCCGGTCTATTCCTATCGCCTGTCGATCATCCACTTCTGGGCGCTGATCTTCATGTATATCTGGGCCGGCCCGCACCACCTGCACTATACGGCTTTGCCCGACTGGGCGCAGACGCTCGGCATGGTGTTCTCGATCATGCTGTGGATGCCGTCCTGGGGCGGCATGATCAACGGCCTGATGACGCTGTCTGGCGCCTGGGACAAGATCCGTACCGACCCGATCATCCGCATGATGGTGATTGCCATCGCCTTCTACGGCATGTCGACCTTCGAAGGCCCGATGATGTCGATCAAGGCGGTCAACTCGCTCAGCCACTATACCGAATGGACCATCGGTCACGTTCACTCCGGCGCACTCGGCTGGGTCGGCATGATCACCTTCGGGGCGATCTACTACCTCACGCCGAAGCTTTGGAACCGCAACCGTCTGTACTCGATGCGCCTGGTCAATTGGCACTTCTGGCTCGCCACGCTCGGCATCGTCGTCTACGCCGCTGTTCTGTGGGTTGCCGGTATCCAGCAGGGGTTGATGTGGCGCGAATACGACGCGCAGGGCTTCCTGGTCTATTCCTTCGCCGAATCGGTCGCGGCCATGCACCCCTATTTCGTGCTGCGTGCCATCGGCGGTGCCATGTACCTGCTCGGCTCCCTGATCATGGCCTACAACGTCCTGATGACCATCCTCGGCTACGAGCGGCAGGAAGCGCCGATCTCAGGATCCGTCGCCCCCGCTGCTGTGCAGCCGGCTGAATAAGAAGGAAGGCTCATATGTCTATTCTTGATAAACACGTCATCTTCGAGAAGAACGGGAGCCTTCTTCTCCTCGGCTCGCTGCTGGTGGTCACCATCGGCGGCATCGTGGAGATCGCACCTCTGTTCTACCTCGAAAACACGATCGAAAAGGTCGAGGGCATGCGGCCCTACACGCCGCTCGAACTGGCCGGTCGCAACATCTACATCCGCGAGGGCTGCTATGTCTGTCACAGCCAGATGATCCGTCCGTTCAAGGACGAGGTCGAACGCTACGGGCATTATTCGCTGGCGGCTGAATCGATGTACGACCATCCGTTCCAGTGGGGTTCCAAGCGCACCGGTCCCGATCTCGCCCGGGTTGGGGACCGCTATTCCAACGAATGGCATGTCCAGCACCTGAAAGAACCGCGCGACGTCGTGCCGGAATCGGTGATGCCGAGCTACTCCTACCTGCAGACAACAGTGCTCAAGGTGCCGGATGTCGGCATGGAACTGGTTGCCAATCGTCGGGTAGGCGTTCCCTATTCCGATGAGATGGTCGAACAGGCGTCCGCAGATCTTGCCGCACAGGCGGATCCGAACGCGGATACCGAGGCGCTTCTGGCCCGCTATCCGAAAGCAAAGGTCGGCGATTTCGATGGCGATCCCGCCCGGCTGACGGAGATGGACGCGCTTGTCGCCTATCTGCAGATGCTCGGCACGCTGGTCGACTTCTCGACCTATGACGATGCAACTGGTTATCGCTGAGGAGGGCATCATGGAAACCTACACCGCTCTGCGCCACTTCGCCGACAGCTGGGGTCTGCTCGCCATGGCTCTGTACTTCGTTGGCGTCGTTGTCTTCACGCTGCGTCCGGGTGCCAAGCGGCTGGCCGATGAAGCAGCCAGCATCCCTCTCAAGGAGGATTGAAAAATGGCAGAAAAACACATTGACGAAATCAGTGGCGTCGAAACCACTGGCCATGAATGGGACGGCATCCGGGAACTCAATAATCCGATGCCCCGCTGGTGGGTCTATACGTTCTACGCGACCATCATATGGGCCATCGGCTACATGGTTGCCTATCCGGCAATCCCAATGCTTACCAGTGCTACCAAGGGGCTGCTCGGGTATTCGAGCCGTGCGGAGGTTGCGGCCGAGCTAACCAGTGCAAAGGCTGCCCAGTCTGTCTATCTCGACAAGATCGCAGCCTTGCCGCTGAACGAGATCGTCGCTGATCCGGGCCTTGCGCAGTTTGCGGTTGCCGGTGGTGCGGCGGCGTTCAAGGTCAACTGCGCCCCGTGCCACGGATCCGGTGCTGCCGGCGGTGCCGGCTATCCGAACCTGAACGATGACGACTGGCTTTGGGGTGGCGATCTTGAATCGCTCCACACCACCATTGCCCACGGCATTCGTTACGACGGCGATGCCGATACCCGTGTCTCGGAAATGCCGGCCTTTGTCGAGATCATCGAGCCGGAACAGGTCAAGCAGGTTGCTGCCTATGTGGTCAGCCTCACCGGCACGCCGTCCAATGCGGCATTGGTCGAGCCCGGTCGTCAGGTCTTTGCCGACAATTGCGCAGCCTGCCACGGCGAGGATGCCAAGGGTCTGCGGGATTTCGGTGCTCCGAACCTTGCAGATGCCATCTGGCTGAAGGCGGGAACGGAAGCGGGGATCATTGCCCAGATCAATGCCCCCAAGCATGGCGTCATGCCAGGCTGGGGAACGCGCCTTGGTGACGCAACCGTCAAGCAGCTGACCGTCTATGTTCATTCGCTCGGTGGTGGCGAATAACGCAAGTTCCCGATTTCATCGGTTTGTCCCAGCCCTGGCCGCATCTCCGGATGCGGCCTTTTTTGTCTGCCGCTTGCCCGAGAGACCAGGCTCCATGCGTTGCGACGCTTCGCCGCTGCTTGACTTAAGTCAAGGCGGCTTGGGCCTGCAGATGGGACAAGCAAGCATCAGAAACAGGTCCGGGTGCCACGAATATGCTTGCCGATCAGAATCAGGTCGCGAATGGGGGCGATGTCGAAAGGCATGACGCCGAGGCGGTGATGTCGGCCAAGCTGCGTGGTCCGCTTTACGAGGCGCGCAAGAAGATCTTTCCCAAGCGTGCCGAAGGCCAGTTTCGTCGGTTTAAGTGGATCGTCATGGCGATCACGCTTGGCATATACTACCTGACGCCCTGGTTGCGCTGGGATCGCGGCGCCTATGCGCCGGATCAGGCGGTGCTGATCGATCTCGCCCACCGGCGCTTCTATTTTTTCTTCATCGAGATCTGGCCGCAGGAGTTCTTCTTCGTCGCCGGTCTGCTGGTCATGGCCGGCTTCGGTCTGTTTCTCGTGACATCGGCGGTTGGCCGTGCGTGGTGCGGCTATACCTGTCCGCAGACCGTCTGGGTTGACCTGTTTCTTGTGGTCGAGCGGTTCATCGAGGGTGACCGCAACGCCCGGATCAAGCTGGAAAGCGCGCCCTGGAGCCCGTCGAAGATCGGGAAGCGCGTCTCCAAGCATGCGATCTGGCTATTGATCGGGGTTCTGACCGGGGGTGCGTGGATCTTCTATTTCGCCGATGCCCCGTCGCTTGCCGTGGATTTCGTGACCGGCCGCGCCGAGCCGGTTGCCTATATGACCGTCGCCGTGCTTACGGCCACGACTTATGTGTTCGGCGGGCTGATGCGCGAGCAGGTCTGCATCTATATGTGCCCATGGCCGCGCATTCAGGCGGCCATGCTCGACGAGAAGTCTCTGGTCGTCACCTATAACGACTGGCGTGGGGAGCCACGCACGCGCCATGCCAAGAAGGCCGCCGCTGCCGGCGCGCCTGTGGGCGATTGCGTCGATTGCAACGCCTGCGTCGCCGTCTGTCCTATGGGCATCGATATCCGGGATGGGCAGCAGCTGGAATGCATTACCTGTGCTCTATGCATCGACGCCTGTGATGGGGTGATGGACAAGGTCGGCAAGCCGCGCGGCCTGATCGCCTATGCAACGCTTGAGGAATACCAGTCGAACATGGCACTGGCGACCAATGGCGGAACGACGGCAATAGAACCCGCGCGGGTGCGCAACGCCGATGGTTCGTTCAGCGACAGGGTCCGCCATTTCGACTGGCGCGTCATCTTCCGCCTGCGGACGCTGCTGTACATGTTTGTCTGGAGTGCTGTGGGCATTGGCTTGATCGTCACGCTGCTTGCTCGTGATCGGTTGGAGCTCAACGTCCTGCATGACCGGAACCCGCAATTCGTGCTGGAATCGGACGGCTCGATCCGCAACGGCTACACGATCCGGATTCTCAACATGATCGCCCAGCCGCGTGACATCATCGTGTCGCTGGAAGGCCTGCCTGATGCGGTGATGAAGATCAACGGCATCAACGAGGCGCCGGGCCGCTCGTTCACCGTTTCCGTGGAGCCCGATGAAGCGACCACCCTGAAGGTCTTTGTCACCATGCCGGGCGACAAGATCGCCAGCGATGCCGAGGATGTGCAGTTCCTCGCCAAGGATGCGGCAAGCAACGAGCAGGATACCTATACCGCCGTCTTCAATGCCCCGGGAGCGAAGAGATGAACCAGAAAACGATCAAGACCTTCACCTTCACGGGATGGCACATGTTGGCCGCCATGGTGCTTTTCTTCGGCACGATCATCACCGTGAATTTCACAATGGCCTATTTTGCCACCTCCACCTGGAGCGGGCTGGTGGTGAAGAACACATATGTCGCCAGCCAGCAGTTCAACGGCAAGACGAGTGCCATCCGCGAGATGCTGGCGACCGGTATCAAGGGGACGCTGGACGTTCAGCCAACCCAAATCCGCTATCGCTTGATGCTGCCCGGCGACAAGCCGGTTGTAGCCGACAGCGTGACGGCGCATTTCAAGCGGCCGGTCGGCGAACATCAGGATTTCCAGGTGGTGCTGACACCTGCGGGCGACGGGCTCTATGTTGCTGAGCATGCTGTTCTTTCCGGAAACTGGATCGTCGAGATGATGGCCGTCCAGGGGGGCAAGACCGTGATGCATGAGGCCAATCGCATCGCGATTGCAGGAGAATAGCCATGAGTTGCTGCGCGGCAGGAACCGAGGGTGCGCTTGATATCGAGCGGGCAGGGCACGCACTGCCGTCAAGCGAGGAAATGAAGATGTCGAGCCGGGAGGTCGGACCGGGCCTTTTTCAGGTCGATCTCAGCGTGCCGGCCGTACATTGCGGAACCTGTATCGTCACGGTCGAAAGCGCCTTGAGGGCGCTGCCACAAGTGGAACGGGCGCGGGTCAACCTGTCGACCAAACGGGTCTCCATTGTCTGGCGTCATTCCGTCGATGGCGTCGAGACCGATCCGGTGCAACTCGCCCGGGCGATTGCCTCGACCGGATACGACACGCATCTGTTCACGGCTGCGGAGGAAGCATCCGATGCGCTGCGCAACCAGTTGATCCGGGCCGTGGCGCTATCCGGTTTTGCCGCGACCAATATCATGCTGCTTTCGGTGTCGGTCTGGTCCGGTGCGGATGCCTCGACGCGCGACCTTTTCCACTGGATCTCCGGCATGATCGCCGCCCCGGCATTGATCTATGCCGGCCGGTTTTTCTATCAGTCCGCCTGGAGCGCACTCAAACATGGGCGCACCAACATGGATGTGCCGATCGCTATCGGCATCACGCTTTCCTATTTCGCCTCGATCTGGGAGACCATCCATCACGGCGAGCACGCCTATTTCGATGCAACGGCGTCGCTGCTGTTCTTCCTGCTGATCGGGCGCACGCTCGACCACATCATGCGCGATCGGGCCCGTTCGGCGATCAGCGGTCTGGCGCGGCTCAGCCCCCGCGGTGCGATGGTGGTCGGTTCCGATGGTTCACGCGATTATCGCCCGGTGGAGGACATCCGGGTGGGCGACCATGTGTCCATCGCCGCCGGTGAGCGTATCCCCGTCGATGGCCTCGTCATTGCCGGCGAGACCGATCTCGACATGTCGATCGTCAACGGTGAAAGCGCGCCTATTTCCATCCGCCCCGGTGCCTCCGTCCAGGCCGGTACACTCAGTCTGACCGGTTCCCTGACCATCAAGGCTGATGCGACGGCGAAGAATTCCTTCCTGTCGGAAATCATCCATCTGATGGAAGCCGCCGAAGGGGGCAGGGCGCGTTATCGCCGCATCGCCGACCGGGCGGCCCGCTACTACTCGCCGGCAGTCCATTTTCTCGCGATTGCCGCCTTTGTCACCTGGGGCCTCTACGACGGCGATTGGAAACACGCGATGATGGTGGCGATCGCCGTCCTGATCATCACCTGCCCATGTGCGCTGGGCCTTGCCGTTCCGGTGGTTCAGGTTGTCGCTGCCGGACGGTTGTTCAAGGCCGGCATCATGGTCAAGGACGGGTCCGCGATGGAGCGACTTGCCGAAATCGACATGGTCGCCTTCGACAAGACCGGGACGCTGACACTGGGCCGGCCACGGCTGATTGACGGAAGCCGGATCGAACCGGGCGTCTTCTCGATTGCCGCCGGCCTTGCGGTCCATTCGCGTCATCCGCTGTCACAGGCGTTGTGGAGTGCCTATGGCGGCCAGCCATTCGCCTTTGCGTCCGTCCGAGAAGTCCCGGGTTCAGGTGTCGAAGCCGATGGTCCCTCCGGCCTTTACCGGCTCGGCAACCGGCGCTTTGCCTGTGCCGAAGCCGGTGAGCGCAACGGGGCCAATGTCTATTCCGAGGTGGTGCTCTCGCTGAATGGGGCCGAAATCGGCGCCTTTCACTTCGAGGACATGCTGCGGCCGCGCGCCGAGACCGCGATCCAGAGCCTGAAGGCCTCCGGCCTGACGCTCGGCATCCTGTCAGGGGACCGTGCCCCGGTCGTGGCGCGCCTGGCGAACCAGCTTGGCATCGAGCACTGGCGGGCCGGGTTGTCTCCGCGGCAAAAGGCAGAGGCTTGCGCGCAAGCAGCCCATACCGGCCAGCGACTGCTGATGGTCGGCGACGGCATCAACGATGCGCCGGCGCTCGCTGCTGCGCATGTCTCGATGGCGCCGGCAACGGCTGCCGATGTCGGACGCCAGGCCGCCGATTTCGTCTTCATGCGCGATGGTCTGGATGCCGTGCCGTTTGCGATCGAGGCTTCTCGCCGTGCTGGCCGGTTGATCCGCGAGAACTTCGTCCTGGCAATCGGCTACAACGTCATTGCCGTGCCGATAGCGCTCCTCGGCTACGCCACACCCCTGATTGCGTCGATCGCGATGTCGACCTCGTCGCTGATCGTTGTCGCCAATGCGCTGCGCCTCAATCGTCTGGCGATGAGTGCCGAAGGCGCGACGGGCGTCGCCAGGATGCCAGGCGAGGTCGCAGGACCGGTAGCCGCCGAGAGGCTTGCCGCATGAATATGTTGATCTTCCTCATTCCGATCGCGCTTTTTCTCGGGGGGCTTGGTCTCTATGCCTTTCTCTGGTCGTTGAAGAGTGGGCAATATGACGATCTCGATGGCGCGGCCTGGCGGGTGATCACCGACGACGACGATCATCCCGCCGCCTGAAGACGGCCTTTCCTGACCGCTGTCATCAAGTTTACCGATTGATCAAATTTCATCCTTGCCGCTGGCGTCGGAGAATGCGAGAAAAGCCCTCCTTAATCGATTTGCATGCGGAGGTCTCTATCGTGCAGCAGGCGGAAATCGGACTGATCGGTCTCGGAGTCATGGGCTCCAATCTTGCGCTCAACATTGCCGAGAAGGGCAATCGGATCGCGGTGTTCAACCGGACTACCGCGCGAACCGACGAATTCCTTGGTGAGGCCGGTCCACTGGCCGATCGGATCATCGGTTGCCATACGATCGAGGAATTCGTCGCCGCCATCCGCCCGCCGCGGCCGATCATCATCATGATCAAGGCCGGCGAGGCCGTCGACCAGCAGATCGATGCGCTGATGCCGTATCTGTCGAAGAACGACATCATGATTGATGCCGGCAATGCCAATTTCCGCGACACGGTTGCCCGTTTCGCGCGTCTCGATACCACTGATTTCACCTTCATCGGCATGGGCGTTTCCGGCGGTGAAGAAGGCGCTCGCCATGGTCCGTCGATCATGGTCGGTGGCCGGGAAGAAAGCTGGAAGCGCGTCGAACCGGTGCTGACCTCGATCGCCGCAAAGTATGACAACGATCCTTGTGTCGCCTGGCTCGGCACCGACGGCGCCGGCCATTTCGTCAAGACGATCCATAACGGCATCGAATATGCCGACATGCAGATGATCGCCGAAATCTACGGCATCCTGCGCGATGGCCTCGGCAAGAAGGCCGGTGAAATCGGCAACACATTCGGCGCCTGGAACAAGGGTCGCCTGAATTCCTACCTGATCGAAATCACCGAGAAGGTTCTCGCTGCCGCCGATCCGGAAAGCGGCGCGCCGATCGTCGACGTGATCCTCGACAAGGCTGGCCAGAAGGGCACCGGCAAGTGGTCTGTCATCGAGGCCCAGCAGATGGGCATTCCGGCGACCGCGATCGAGGCCGCCGTTGCCGCCCGCAGCCTGTCTTCCGTAAAGGAAGAACGCGAAGCGGCGCAAAAGATCTTCGGCAACCCGGCCCGCGTGTTCAAGCTTGAGGGCGGCGCGATCGAGACCGATCTCGAACTGGCGCTGTTTGCCGCCAAGATCGCGGCCTATGCTCAGGGCTTCGCCGTGATGGCGGCGGCATCCAAGGAATTCAATTGGTCGCTGCCGATGCCGACGATCGCCAGGATCTGGCGTGCTGGTTGCATCATCCGTTCGCAGTTCCTCGACGAGATCACCCAAGCGTTCACCGCCAATCCGGATGCGGCCAACCTGATCGTGACGCCGGCTTTCTCGGCCATGGTCAAGCAGAGCCTGCCATCGCTGCGCCGCGTCGTTGCGGCCGCCGTGACCGCCGGCCTGCCGGTCCCGGCCCTTGCCTCGGCACTGACCTATTTCGACGCTTATGCACAGGCACGCGGTACGGCCAACCTGATCCAGGCGCAGCGCGACTTCTTCGGTGCGCATGGTTTCGACCGTATCGACGGCAAGCCCCTGCACCACGGCCCGTGGGGCAGCGGCGCCTGAACCGGTCGACCATTTAGCCATCTTTGCTCAAAGGCCCGGGAAACCGGGCCTTTTTGCTGTCGAGAGCGGCGTGGCAGTTGTGTTGCATAGCTGCCATGCATTTTGCGAGGGTAATATCGGCCCGTCCATTATGCCGCGATTAACCGCTCGCTCCTTACGGTCGGGCTAGCTGTAGACGTGGGGGTCTTCGGCAGAACTGATCGAGTGTTCAATCCGTGGCCGCCATTCACCTTCCGACCATCATGCTGGGTAGCTTTGCAGCACTTCTGGTCTTCAGCGTGTTTTTCATCCTGGACTGGCTCCGTGCACGGCATCGCCTCGAGCTTTTGATGTGGTCGCTATCGTTTTTCACCGGGGCGATCGGTTTCGTCCTGCTGGCCCAGCGCACCAACGACTACAGCTTTTTCACCATTTCGCTGGGCAACAGCCTGGCGCTGGCGGGGCTCGCCTTTGTCTGGGTCGGCCTCAGGCTGTTCGACGCGCGCCGGCTGCATATCGTCGCGGCCTTTGCCGGCCCGGTCCTGTGGACCGTGCTGACAGCCGGAGTGCCCGCGATCGGCAGCAGCGTGAATATCCGCCTCTGCATCTATTCGGTGCTGGTCGCGGTCTATTCGACGCTGATCGCCCGGGAAGTCCTCCGCGATGTGGTCGGCGAGACCTTGCCGAGCCGACTCGTGGTCGCCATCTGGTTTTTCCTGCATGGATTCATCTATCTCCTCAGAATTCCGTTTTCCTTTCTCTGGCCGGTGGTGGCGGGTGGAGATGCGCGCGTCCTGCAGCCGTTCTGGTACAGCGTCATCACCTTCGAACTCTTCGTGCACATCATTGTCGGCGGCTTCTCGTTCTTCGTCCTGATGAAGGAACGGATGGAATGGGAGCACAGGAAAGCTGCGGAAACGGATGCGCTGACTGGCCTTGCCAACCGGCGGGCTTTCTTTTCAAGGCTCGACCGGCTGACGTCGGAAGACCGTGGTCGGGGCGCCTTGCTCTACATGGACATCGATCATTTCAAGCGGATCAACGACCAGCATGGGCATTCGGCGGGCGATATGGTCCTGTCTGCCTTCGGCGCATTGCTGGCGCGCGAAGCACCTGAAGGCGCGGTCGTTGCCCGCCTTGGCGGTGAGGAGTTTGCCGCCTTTCTGCCGGATATGGGTGAGGGCGATGCCATGGCATTCGGCAACCACCTGCGCAAGGTCCTCAGCCGGGAAGGTTTCAACGTCGACGCCGGCAAGATTTCGGTCTCCGTCAGTATCGGTGTGGCCAGCGGCTGTCCGCTGTCTTCGGATGAATTGCTCAAGCGGGCCGATATCGCGCTCTATCGGTCGAAGCTCGAGGGTCGTGACCGTGTCACCTTGTGGATGCCGGAAGTCGTTGTGGCAACAGCCTGATCCGTCTCCGATACGGTGTCACCACAATCGCTGCGGTTCGGCTCCGCCTCAGTCTCCCCAGATCGGCTGGCTGATGCTCTGGAGCAATTGCGGCTCAACACCGTCGATGCGGGCAATCACTGCCTTTGCCAGTTCCCGACCGGACTGGCGCACATCTTCGTAGGCTGTGATGATTTCGGGGCGAATCCAGCTCAGGATCGGCGTGCCCTGCTTGGATACCAGATCGAGTTCCCGCCCGACATGCTTTCCCGCCGCCTCGATGCCTGCGTTGGCGGCAATCGCGGCGCTGCCGGATGCGGTGATCAGTCCGTCCGGCGCATCGTTTGCGCGCATCAGCTGTTCGATCGCATTGCGAATGTCCCCCAGCGACGCATCGATGTTAATATTAAGCGGCACCTCTTCTGCACCGAAATCCCGCAGGCCGCGCAGAAATCCGTTTCGCGTATGCTCGCTATAGGTAAGCTTTGAGGGGGGCGGCAAAAGCGCGATGCGCCTGCGTCCCTTGTTTACCAGACGTTCGACTGCCCCGTAGGCAAAAGCCTCGTTGTCGAAGTCGTGGAACGGATGCAGTTCTCCCATCTTGGTCCGGCCATGGGTGGCGAAGGGCATGTTCTGCTCGATCAGCAATTGCACGCGGGCGTCTTCGGGTTCGGTGCGCGATATGATCACCCCATCGGCCGAGCCGGTTTCCAGGATATAGCGCACCGGGAGCATCGGGTCCTTGGTGTGGGCATGGGGCGTGACGACGATGTGATAGGGTGTTCCGGACAGGACTTCGGAAATGCCAACAACCATCTGATTGGAAAAGCCGAGGATTTCCTCATCGATGCCGAGCACCAGAGCAATGACATTGGTCTTGCCTGTGCGCAGGCGAACACCCGCCCGGTTGGGCTGGTACCCGAGCTGGCGTGCCACCATGCGCACGCGCTCTTTCGTCTCCGCGCCTATGTCGGGTGCATCCTTCAGCGCTCTCGAGACAGTGGTGATGCCAAGGCCGGTCATGAAGGCGATCGTCTTGAGCGTCGGCCGCTCCTTGGTCGCCGTCGCGCGTTCAATGGTCCCGCGCCCTTGCTGCTCTGTCATGGTGTCCCTGCCATTCGTGTAAGCCTTGCTTATAGTTACCTTTTTGCTGGCTGCAAACACGCCGGACCGCGCCTCTCAACGGTTCGGTGGATGTGAAATCTGTAACGATACAGTTGGTTTGTCGAGTGGATTTTTGCGACGCCTGCTGTCGTGTTGCAACCTTGGCATGAAGGTGCGAGATTCCAGTGGTTTGTCCTTCGGTTTTTGGGTGAATTTGCTGCAAAGCACTGAAATATCCGCCAATATGTGGCATTTTACAATGAAATCAGAGTAAAAATCTCTGCTGCTTTGCAATATATGGCGCATGCAAAGAACTTGGAATGCATCGATGAAGGTGCATTCCTGGGTTGAATTTGTCTCTGGAATATAAAATTTCGGTTCTTGCGGTTGCGCCCTCATATCGTTTCGCATAGATTTTTCCGGCAACGTTTCAGTGAGGGAGGAGACTCATGAATTTTCGTAGCTTCGCGGCAGCTTTGGCCGTAACCGTTGTCATGCCGTTCGCGGCTCATGCAACAGATCTCGAAGTGACCCATTGGTGGACGTCCGGCGGCGAAGCCGCGGCGGTCGCCGAGCTTGCCAAGGCGTTCGACGCCACCGGCAACAAATGGGTCGACGGTGCGATCGCCGGGTCCGGCGGCACCGCGCGTCCGATCATGGTCAGCCGTATCACCGGCGGCGATCCCATGGCGGCGACCCAGTTCAACCACGGTCGCCAGGCAGAAGAGCTGGCCCAGTCCGGCCTGCTGCGCGACCTGACCGCGGTTGCGGAAAAGGAAGGCTGGAAGGACATCATCAAGCCGGCCAGCCTGCTCGAATCCTGCACGATCGACGGCAAGGTCTATTGCGCGCCGGTCAACATCCATTCCTGGCAGTGGCTGTGGCTTTCCAACGCCGCGTTCAAGACGGCTGGCGTTGAAGTTCCGAAGAACTGGGATGAATTCGTCGCAGCCGCCCCGGCACTTGAGAAGGCTGGCATCATTCCGCTCGCCGTTGGCGGCCAGCCATGGCAGTCCGCCGGTGCCTTCGACGTTCTGCTTGTTGCGATCGCTGGCAAGGACGTGTTCACCAAGGTCTTCCAGGACAAGGATGCAGACGTTGCCGCTGGTCCGGAGATCGCCAAGGTGTTCAAGGCCGCCGATGATGCTCGTCGCATGTCCAAGGGCTCCAACGTCCAGGACTGGAACCAGGCCACCAATCTGGTGATCACCGGCAAGGCCGGCGGCCAGATCATGGGTGACTGGGCGCAGGGCGAATTTGCTCTGGCCGGCCAGAAAGCCGGCACTGACTACACCTGCCTACCGGGCCTCGGTGTCAACGAGATCATCTCGACCGGTGGTGATGCCTTCTACTTCCCGCTGTTGAAGGACGAGGAGAAGTCCAAGGCGCAGGAAGTGCTGGCCTCGACCCTGCTTGCTCCGGCAACCCAGGTTGCGTTCAACCTGAAGAAGGGTTCGCTGCCGGTGCGTGGCGACGTCGATCTGGCTGCCGCCAACGACTGCATGAAGAAGGGCCTGGAGATACTTGCCAAGGGCAATGTCATCCAAGGTACCGATCAGCTGCTGTCGCCTGATAGCCAGAAGCAGAAGGAAGACCTGTTCTCCGAATTCTTTGCCAATGCCTCGATGACGCCGGAAGACGCGCAGAAGCGTTTTGCCGAAATCATCGCCGCTGCAGACTGAGCAAGGGCGGTTGACGAAATCCGGTCGGGTTCGAAGGAGCCCGACCGGTGATCTGCCAACTCCGGCCGGGCGCGGGAAACCGTGCAGACACGAAAAGTCCGACGAAGCTGCATGACTGCGGCGCTTTCGACGGGCTCGCTGTCACCTCTGGCCGTATAACAGGAGGACTGATCGATGACGGGCCAAGCGCATGCCGGTCGACCCAATAAGCTGTTTCGCAATCTGAATTCAAAGATTGCCTCGATCCCCATGATCCTCACCGCCTTGGTGATTTTCCTCGGCGGCACCCTCTGGACGGTGGTGTACTCCTTCACCAATTCCAAGCTCCTGCCGCGTCTGAATTTTGTCGGTCTCGACCAGTATGACCGTCTTTGGGACGCGCCGCGCTGGATCATGTCGATCCAGAATCTCGCGATCTATGGCTTGCTTTCGCTGATCTTCAGCGTCGTCATCGGCTTTCTGCTGGCGGCATTGATGGATCAGAAGATTCGCTTCGAAAATACATTCCGCACCATTTTCCTCTATCCTTTCGCGCTGTCCTTCATTGTTACCGGTCTCGTCTGGCAGTGGATCCTCAATCCGGATTTCGGCGTGCAGTCGATTGTGCGCAGCCTTGGATGGACGACATTTACCTTCAATCCGCTCTATGACGCCGACATCGTCATCTATGGGGTCCTGATTGCCGGTCTCTGGCAGGGTACGGGCCTTGTGATGTGCCTGTTGCTCGCCGGCCTGCGCGGCATCGATGAAGACATCTGGAAGGCGTCGCGGGTTGACGGCATTCCGGTCTGGAAAACCTATCTCTTTATCATCATCCCGATGATGCGCCCGGTGTTCATCACCACGCTCGTCATCATCACCAGCGGCATCGTGCGGCTCTATGACCTCGTCGTGGCGCAAACGAGCGGTGGTCCGGGCATCGCCTCGGAGGTTCCGGCCAAGTATGTCTACGACTACATGTTCCAGGCGCAGAACCTTGGCCAGGGCTTTGCCGCATCGACGATGATGCTGCTGACGGTCGCAATCATCATCATTCCCTGGGCCTATCTGGAATTTGGAGGAAAGAAGCGTGGCTAATTCGGTTTCCCCCAATCTCCCCACGGTATCAGGTGCAATGCCGATCCCGACGGGACCCGGTCCGATCGGCCGCCTTGGCCCCGGTCCGGCCGGTGCCAAGCCGCGCCGCACCTTTTCCGGCCGCAACATCATGCTCTACGGCGCGCTGATCTTCTTTGCGCTGTATTACCTGCTGCCGCTATACGTGATGATCGTCACGTCGCTCAAGGGCATGCCGGAAATCCGCATGGGCAACATCTTTTCGCCGCCCATGGAAATCACCTTCGAGCCTTGGGTCAAGGCCTGGGCCACGGCCTGCACGGGCCTCAACTGCGATGGCCTGTCGCGCGGGTTCTGGAACTCGGTGCGGATCACCGTTCCCTCAACGCTGATCTCGATCCTGATCGCCTCGGTCAATGGCTATGCGCTCGCCAACTGGAAGTTCAAGGGCGCGGACCTGTTCTTCACCATCCTGATCGTCGGCGCCTTCATCCCCTATCAGGTGATGATCTATCCGATCGTCATCGTGCTCAGGGAAATGGGCATCTACGGCACGCTCACCGGCCTGATCATCGTGCATACGATCTTCGGCATGCCGATCCTGACGCTGCTGTTTCGCAACTACTTCACGTCGCTGCCGGAAGAATTGTTCAAGGCGGCGCGTATCGACGGGGCAGGGTTCTGGCAGATCTATCTGAGGATCATGCTGCCGATGTCGCTGCCGATCTTCGTCGTCGCGATGATCCTGCAGATCACCGGTATCTGGAACGACTTCCTGTTCGGCGTCGTCTTCACCCGTCCGGAATACTACCCGATGACGGTCCAGCTCAACAACATCGTCAACTCCGTCCAGGGCGTGAAGGAATACAACGTCAACATGGCCGCCACGCTGCTGACGGGCGCGGTGCCGTTGTTCGTCTATTTCGTGTCGGGACGTCTCTTTGTCCGCGGCATTGCCGCCGGCGCAGTCAAGGGTTAAGCACATGTCGCATAGCGTATCGATCAGAGACCTCTCCTTGAGTTTTGGTGCCGTCAAGGTGCTGCAAAATCTCAACCTCGACATCGGCGACGGCGAGTTCCTTGTCCTGCTCGGCTCGTCCGGCTGCGGCAAGTCGACCTTGCTCAATTGCATCGCCGGCCTGCTGGAGCCGACCGAGGGCCAGATCTTCATCAAGGGCAAGAACGTCACCTGGGAAGAGCCCAAGGACCGCGGTATCGGCATGGTGTTCCAGTCCTATGCGCTGTATCCGCAGATGACCGTGGAAAAGAACCTGTCCTTCGGCCTTCAGGTTGCCAAGATGCCGAAGGCGGATATCGACAAGCGCGTGCAGCGCGCCTCCGACATCCTGCAGATTGGACCGCTTCTGAAGCGCAAGCCGTCGGAGCTATCCGGCGGCCAGCGGCAGCGCGTGGCGATCGGCCGGGCGCTGGTACGAGACGTCGATGTGTTCCTGTTCGACGAACCGCTGTCCAATCTCGACGCCAAGCTGCGCTCGGAGTTGCGCGTCGAGATCAAGCGCCTGCACCAGAACCTGAAAAACACGATGATCTACGTCACGCACGACCAGATCGAGGCGCTGACGCTCGCCGATCGCATCGCGATCATGAAAAGCGGCGAGATTCAGCAACTTGCCGATCCGAACACGATCTATAACCAGCCGAGGAACCTGTTCGTCGCCGGCTTCATCGGTTCGCCATCGATGAACTTCCTGCATGGCGAGATCGTGGAGCAGGGCGGCCAGCCGTTCTTCAAGACCCATGACGTGCTGTTCTCGCTTGCCGGCTACCGCGCGAAAGAGGCTCTGACTGCCGGTCGCAAGGTCGTTCTCGGCGTGCGTCCGGAGCATGTGAAGGTGGACGAGGAAAACGGCATTGTCGAGTTCCACGAGGCCGTCGTCGATATCGAGGAGCCGATGGGCGCCGACAACCTGCTGTGGCTGAAACATGCCGGACACGTGATGTCGGTCAGAATCGGCGGAACGCGGCGTTATACGCCGGGTTCGCGCGTGCGCCTCAGCTTCGACATGTCGGTGGCGTCACTGTTCGATGCCACGTCAGAGGAGCGTATCTGAACGTGATCCCAGGCATCCCGGCTTCGGTCGGGATGCCCGTCTCAGTCAGGATAAAGACCATGCAGAGTTCAAACGGCGACATCATCGATCTTCACGGCGAATGGCAGCTGGCGTCCGTCGATGGCGAACACGGCGCAAGCATCAGCCTGCCGGGCGATGTGCATTCGGCGCTGGTCAAGGCCGGCATCATTCCCGATCCGTATTTCGGCCGCAACGAAGAGGTCGTGCAGTGGGTCGCGGAGCGCGAATGGTCGGTCGAGCGCAGCTTCGTCGTGCCGGACGCCTCGGGCAGTTGGTATCTCGACATCGACTATCTCGACACGGTGGCCGTTGTTTTCGTCAATGACGTGCCGATTCTTTCGGCGGACAATTGCTTCCGCCGCTACAGGCCCGACATTTCGGCTGCCCTGCAGCCCGGCGAAAATCGCATTCGCATAGTCTTTCACTCGAGCCTCGCAGCCGGCGCTGAGCGCCAGGCTCGCCAGCCGTTCTACGTGCCCTATCACAAGGGCAACTCGCCGCTTGCGCATGGCAATATGCTGCGCAAGCCGCAATGCCATTTCGGCTGGGACTGGAATATCGCCATCGCGCCACTCGGGCTCTACGGCACGGCTTCTGTGAAGAGGCTCGATCCGGCGCGGATCGAACATGTCGAGACCGAGCAGCTTCATCATGCCGATGGCCGCGTCGATCTCAAGGTGACGGCGACGATCCACTCGGCCGAGCCGGCCGTGGTGCCGGTGCATTTTGCCCTGGACGGCGACAAGGTCCGCCTCGATGTCGGAATCAATGCCGGCGAGACTAAGGTGGTCTATGTCTTCGAGGTGGAAAACCCGCGGCTCTGGTGGCCGGCCGGCAATGGCGAGCAGGCGCTCTACACGCTCACCGTCGATCTGCCCAGCGAGGTCGTCAGCCGCCAGATCGGTCTGCGCACGGTCGAACTGATCACCGATCCGGACGAGGCCGGCAGCCGGTTTGCGCTGAAAGTCAACGGGCGCGAAATCTTCTGCCGCGGCGCCAACTGGATCCCGGCCGATGCGCTCTATTCGCTGAGTTCGATCGCCAAGACCGAGGACCTGCTGCAATCGGCCGTCGATGCGCACATGAACATGATCCGCGTCTGGGGCGGCGGTTTCTACGAGCAGGACTGGTTCTACGATCTGTGCGATCGCAAGGGACTTATGGTCTGGCAGGACTTCATGTTCTCCTGCAACCTTTATCCCTGCACCGACGACTTCCTTGCCAATGTCGCACAGGAAGTCGACTATCAGGTCCGCCGGCTGGCCTCGCATCCGTCGATCGCGCTCTGGTGCGGTGACAATGAACTGGTGGGTGCGCTCACCTGGTTCGAGGAATCGGTAAAAAACCGCGACCGCTATCTGGTCGCCTATGACCGGCTCAACCGGGTGATCGAACAGGGTGTGCGCAAGGCCTTCCCGCAGGGTATCTGGTGGCCGTCGAGCCCAGCTTCCGGTTATCTCGACTATGGCGACGCCTGGCATGCCGATGGCTCGGGCGACATGCATTACTGGTCGGTCTGGCACGAGAACAAGAGTTTCGACAACTATCGCAGCGTTCGTCCGCGCTTCTGCTCGGAATTCGGCTTCCAGTCCTACACGTCGCTGCCGGTGATCGAGAGTTTCGCCGATGCTTCCGACATGAACATCGCCTCGCCGGTGATCGAGTTGCATCAGAAGAATGCCGGCGGCAACGAGCGGATCGCGGGCACGATGTTCCGCTATTTCCGTTTTCCCAAGGATTTCGCCAATTTCGTCTATCTCAGCCAGATCCAGCAGGGGCTGGCTATCAGGACAGCCGTCGACTATTGGCGCTCGCTCAAACCCCATTGCATGGGCACGCTCTACTGGCAGCTTAACGACACCTGGCCGGTGGCCTCGTGGTCGAGCCTCGACTACGGCGGCAGCTGGAAGGCGCTGCATTACATGGCGCGGCGGTTTTTCCAGCCGGTGGCCGTCGCGGCGATCCCCTCTGATGACGGTGCGTCGCTGACGATGTCCATGGTCAACGATACGCTTGATCCGGTGACGATCGACATGAACCTGTTCGCGTTGGCGCTCGACGGGAAACGCAAGCCGCTGAAGAGCGTCCAGGGCGATTGCGGCCCGGATCGTGCCGAAGTCCTGCTGGTGCTCGACACCACGGAGATCCCGGTCGACGGACTGCTTGCCTGGAGCTTCACGGCATCGAACGGGATGCGCGGCGAGGGACATTTCCTCAACGGCACCTACAAGTCGCTCGACCTGCAGTCGCCGGAACTCACGACCGGTGTCACGGCGCTTGGTGACGGCTCATTCGAGATTGCGGTTTCGGCAAAGGGGCTCGCCCTGTTTGTGATGATCGAAAGTGCCACGCCCGGTCGCTACAGCGACAATGCCTTCGATCTTTCAGCCGACGAGAGCCGCCGGATCGTCTTCACACCGTCATCGCCGATCGAACCCGGCTTATTGCCGGACTTCCGCATCTACGATCTGCATTCCTGCCAAGCGGCGGATTGACAACATTCAGGTACAAAAGCCCGGCCGACGGCATGGGCAGCATCGAGGAGGAACTACCCATGACGAAACTCGGCTTCCAGCTTTATAGCGCCCGCAATTTCCAGCCGTTCAGCGACATCCTGCCCAAGCTTGCTGCGGCCGGATATGGCGCCGTCGAAGGCTATGGTGCAATGTATGCGGCGCTCGACGACGCCGGTCTCTCGGCATTGAAGGCGGATCTGGAGACCAATGGCCTGACCATGCCGACGGCGCATTTCGGTCTCGACATGATCGAGGGCGACCCGGCCAAGGTGGTCAGGATCGCCAAGGCGCTCGGCATCGAAGCAATCTATTGCCCGTATCTGATGCCTGACCAGCGGCCGAGCGACGCGTCCGGCTGGTTCGCCTTTGGTCAGCGCCTCCAGGCGGCGGGCAAGCCGATCCGGGACGCCGGTCTCATTTTCGGCTGGCACAATCACGACTTCGAATTCGCCACGCTGGAAGACGATTCGTCGCCGCAGGAGCAGATCCTGGCCGGTGGTCCCGAGCTCGACTGGGAGGCGGATATCGCCTGGGTCATCCGCGGCAATGCCGATCCGCTTGCCTGGATCGAAAGCTACGGCAAACGCATCAGTGCCGTCCACGTCAAGGATATTGCGCCGGCGGGGCAAAATGCCGATGAAGACGGCTGGGCCGATGTCGGTCACGGCACGGTCGACTGGAATGGGCTGATGCAAGCCTTGCGCGGCACCAAGGTCAAATATTTCGTCGTCGAACATGACAATCCGAAGGATATCGACCGGTTGATTTCCCGTTCGATCGCATCCTTCAACGCCTACTGATCCCATTTCAAAGCAGGACATTTCCCATGGCACGCGAACTCGGCGTCGGCATCATCGGATGCGGCAATATCTCAACCACCTATTTCTCGCTGGCACCGCTCTTTCGGGGGCTGAAGGTGCTGGCCTGCAGCGACCTCAACATGAATGCGGCCGAACTCAGGGCCGACGAATACGGCGTCAAGGCGCAGACCATCGACGAGCTGCTCGCCAATGACGAGCTCGACATCATCGTCAACCTGACCATTCCGGATGCGCACTACGCTGTGTCGAAGCGCATTCTGGAGGCGGGCAAGCACGTCTATTCGGAAAAGCCGCTGGTCCTGACGCTCGAACAGGGCGAGGACCTGCGGCGGATCGCGCGCGACAAGGGTCTGTTTGTTGGCTGCGCGCCGGATACCTTCCTTGGCGGCTCGCACCAGTTGGCACGCGCCTATATCGAGAAGGGCGGCATTGGGCGGGTCACGTCGGGCACTTGCCATGTGATGAGCCCGGGCATGGAAATGTGGCATCCGAACCCTGACTTCTTCTTCCTGCCCGGCGGCGGACCAATCCTCGATCTCGGTCCCTATTACATCGCCAATCTCGTCAACCTGATCGGCCCGGTCAAGCGGGTCGCGGCCCTGACGTCGATGGCAAGCGAGACGCGGACCATCACCAGCCATCCGCGTTCCGGTGAAACCATCCCGGTCAAGACGCCGACCAATATCCATGCGCTGCTGGAATTCGAGAATGGCGCGACGATCACGCTGTCGGCGAGCTGGGATGTCTGGTCGCACCGCCATACCAATATGGAGCTTTACGGCACAGAGGGCTCGCTCTACGTACCCGATCCGAATTTCTTCGGCGGCGCCGTCGAGGCATCAGGGCGCGACAAGAACATCCAGCCGCTCGAGGCCTGGGATCATCCGTTCGGTGTCAACAATCAGGAAAGCCCGCAGGGTGCACGCGCCAACTACCGCACAGCCGGTCTGGCCGACATGGCAATCGCCATCCTCGAAGGCCGTGACGCGCGCTGCTCGCTCGACCGTGCTTTGCACGGCGTCGACGTCATGGTCTCGATCCTCAAGTCGGGTGAAACGGGCGAATTCGTAACGCTCTCCACAACTTGCACACAACCGGCGGCCCTGGGTATCGACGAAGCACAGGCTTTGCTGAGATAAGGGGCGCGGCTTGCCCCTCATCCGGCCGACGCGGCCGGCGTTCTGCCCCTTCTCCCCGCCTGCGGGGAGAAGGTTCCGGCAGGGGATGAGGTGCGAGCGACGAACTCTGTATCTGGGAGAACCACATATGACTTATACCCCCGCCGAAGATCGCTATGAGCGGATGACCTACAACCGTTGCGGCAAGAGCGGCCTCAAGTTGCCGGCGATCTCGCTTGGCCTGTGGCACAATTTCGGCAACGACACGCCGCACCAGACCAAGCAGGCGATCTGCCGCAAGGCCTTTGACCTGGGGATTACGCATTTCGATCTCGCCAACAACTACGGTCCGCCGGCGGGTTCCGCCGAAACCGCCTTTGGCGAGATCCTCCGCACCGATTTCCGCGGCTACCGCGACGAGATGATCATCTCCTCGAAGGCCGGCTACAACATGTGGCCGGGTCCATACGGCGAATGGGGCAGCCGCAAATATGTAGTTGCCTCTTGCGACCAGAGCCTGAAGCGGCTGGGTCTCGACTATGTCGACATCTTCTACTCGCACCGCTTCGATCCCGACACGCCGCTGGAGGAGACCTGCGGCGCGCTCGATCACATCGTCCGGTCGGGCAGGGCGCAATATATCGGTATCTCGTCCTACAATTCGAAGCGCACCCGCGAAGCCCATGACATCCTGAAAAGCCTCGGCACGCCGCTTCTCATCCATCAGCCGAGCTATTCGATGATCAACCGGTGGATCGAGGAGGATGGGCTGGTCGACACGCTGGAAGACCTCGGCGTCGGCTCGATTGTTTTCTCGCCGCTCGCCCAGGGCATGCTGACGGCCAAATATCTCGGCGGCGTTCCCGAAGGCAGCCGCGCAGCACAGGACAAGTCGCTCAATCGCGACTTCCTCACCGAACGCAATATCGAGAACATCCGCGGCCTCAACCGCATTGCAGAGCGTCGCGGCCAGACGCTGGCGCAGATGGCGCTCGCCTGGGTTCTGCGCGGCGGCCGCATCACGACGGCGCTGATCGGCGCCTCCAGGCCAAGCCAGGTGGAGGATTGCGTTAAGGCGATCGAAAAGCCGGACTTTACAGCGGAGGAACTGGCCGAAATCGACGTCTTCGCCAAGGATGCCGACATCAACCTGTGGGCAGCCTCAGCCGAGCGCAAGGGGCCGGCGCGCAAGAAGAAATAGAGTTGAGGGCTGGGTTACCCCCCTCTGGCCTGCCGGCCATCTCCCCCACACGGGGGGAGATCGATGCAGGGCCGGCAGTAACGCGTTTCGGCATGCGACATGGGGAACGGAAACCCTGTGTTGAGGAGGATGCAACGCCAGCGGACGATCTCCCCCTTGTGGGGGAGATGTCGGCGTAGCCGACAGAGGGGGGTATCTATCCCACCGGCAAGCACACGGAGGAGACACGCATGATCCAGAACCCCATCCTGCCCGGTTTCAATCCGGACCCGTCTTTCTTGCGTGTCGGCGAGGATTACTACATCGCCACCTCGACATTCGAATGGTATCCCGGCGTGCAGATCCACCATTCTCGCGATCTGGCCAACTGGACGCTGGTGTCGCGCCCGCTCAGCCGGGCAAGCCAGCTCGACATGCGCGGCAATCCCGACAGTTGCGGTGTCTGGGCGCCGTGCCTGTCCCATGCCGACGGGCTGTTCTGGCTGGTCTATACCGATGTGAAGCGCTTCGAAGGCAGCTTCAAGGATGCGCATAACTACATCGTCACGTCGCCCTCCATCGAAGGTCCCTGGTCCGATCCGGTCTATGTCAATTCGTCAGGCTTCGACCCGTCGCTGTTTCATGACGACGATGGCCGCAAGTGGTTCGTCAACATGCAGTGGAACCACCGACGGAAGGCCAACAACACGATCGGCAAACATCCGGCCTTCGATGGCATCCTGCTGCAGGAATGGGATTCCAAAGCGAACAGACTTACGGGTCCGACACGCAATATTTTTGCCGGAAGTCCGCTCGGACTGGTCGAGGCGCCGCATTTGTTCAAGCGCGACGGCTGGTATTACCTGACCACCGCCGAGGGCGGCACCGGCTATGAACACGCCGTCACCATGGCGCGTTCGCGCAAGATCGACGGCCCTTACGAATTGCACCCAAACCAGTATCTGATCACCTCCAAGGACAATCCGGAAGCGGAGCTGCAGCGTTCGGGACACGGCCAGTATGTAGAGACAGCCGAAGGCGAGGTTTATCACACCCATCTCTGCGGCCGGCCGCTGGCGCCGAAGCGGCGCTGCACGCTCGGACGCGAGACCGGCATTCAGAAATGCGTCTGGAAAGACGATGGCTGGCTTTATCTCGAGCAGGGCGGCGTGGTGCCGGCCGTCGATGTTCCCGCGCTGAAGGGGGCGGTCACGTTGCCGGAGGCTGCCGAGATCCTGCGGACCTTCGACACGCCCGAACTGCCGTCCGAGTTCCAGTGGCTGCGCACGCCCCAGCCAGACCGTATCTTCAGCCTTACCGAACGGGCAGGGCATCTGCGGGTGATCGGCCGCGAAAGCATCGGGTCGTGGTTCGAACAGGCGCTGGTTGCCCGGCGACAGGAGCATCATCGTTTTCGCGTCGAGACACGGCTCGATTTTTCGGCCGACACCTACCAGCAGGTCGCCGGTATCACCCACTACTACAATCGGTACAAGTTCCATGCGCTTGGCCTTTCCACCGACGAGGAACTTGGCCGCTGCCTGATCATTCTCTCCGTTCCTGGTGACTACCCGGCCGGCAAGCTGACGTTCCCGATTGGGCAGGGTATTGCCATCGGCCATGGTTCGGTCGATCTTGCGATGGAAGTCATCGACAATGATCTGCAGTTCTTCTGGCGCAGCGCGGCAGACGCTGGCGGCGACTGGCAGGCGATCGGGCCGGTTCTCGACGCCGGGGTCGTCTCGGACGAAGGCGGTTTTGGCGAGCATGGCTCGTTTACCGGCGCCTTCGCCGGCATGTTCGCCTTCGATATTACCGGCCAGGCAAAGCCCGCCGATTTCGACCATTTTCTTTATCGAAGGCTTTGAACCAAGGCCGGCGCATTTCGCCCCGCAGATGTCTGTGATCCGGTGACAACGACTGAAAGGAGATGTCGTGATGCGGTATCTGGTGGCGATTCATCACCCCGACGACTACGATCCAGCGGTTGCGGAGGACGAGGCGATGGCGCGCGACATCGATGCGCTCAACGACGAGATGGTCGCCGCCGGCGTCCGGGTTTTCGTCGGCGGCCTGCATCCCGCACGCCACGCGACGTCTCTGACTTTGCAGCCCGACGGCGAAGTTCTCGTCAGTGAAGGACCATATCTTCGAAGCACCGAGCATGTCGGCGGTTTCTGGGTACTGGAGGCCGCCAGCCTGGATGACGCGCAGGCATGGGGCCGCAAGGCCGCCATTGCCTGCCGCGCGCCGGTCGAGGTGCGTGCCTTTCATTGATCCTGGTCCATACCGCAAGGCGCCAGCAGGCGAAATCGCCTAGCCGAGGCGCGCCGCGTGCCACTTCAGATGATCCTCCATGAAGGTCGAAATGAAGTAGTAGGAGTGGTCATAACGCTCGTGCATCCGGAGGGTCAGGCCGATGCCCTTGTCCTTGATCGCCTCTTCGAACAGCCAGGGTTGCAGTCCGGTTTCGAGGAAACTGTCGGCCTTGCCCTGGTCGATGAGGAATTCCGGGAAGCGCGCGCCATCCTCGACCAGTGCGCAGGCATCGTATTGCCGCCATTTCGCCCGGTCCGGGCCGATGTATTTCTCGAATGCGTCCTGGGTCCAGTCAGCAGTCAGCGGATTGACGATCGGGGCGAAGGCCGAGCAGCTCTTGAAACGGTCGGGATTCTTCAAGGCGATGGTCATCGCGCCGTGGCCGCCCATCGAGTGGCCGAATATGCCCTGGCGATCCATATCGACACGGAACTGTTCGGCAATCAGGGCCGGCAGTTCCTCGGTGATGTAAGAATACATCTGGTAGTGTTCGGCCCACGGCGCTTCGGTTGCATCGAGATACATGCCCGCACCCTTGCCCATCTTCCAATTGGTCAGTTCGTCGGCGACGTCGTTGCCGCGCGGGCTGGTGTCCGGGCAGACGATGATCAGGCCGAGCTCTGCGGCCATGCGGCGGTATTCGCCCTTTTCCATCACATTGGCGTGGCTGCAGGTCAGCCCCGACAGATACCAGATGACCGGCCGCTTTTCGGTGATCGCCTGTGGCGGAACGAAGACGGCAAAGGTCATCTCGGTTCCAGTGGTCTCGCTGTCATGGGAAAAGACGCCCTGCATGCCGCCAAAGGCGGTGTTCTGGGAAAGGATCTTCATCGGTCTTCCTTGTCGGTATCGTGGTCCAATCGGGATTGGCGGGATCAACCGGCCAGCGCCACGGCTGCATTGACGGCAGCGGCGATCAGCACGGTGTTGAAGAAATAGGAGGTGGTGGCATGGATCATGTTGAGCCGGCGCATGGCCGTCGTGGTGATCGAGACATCGGCGGTCTGCGCCGTCATGCCGATGACCAGGGCAAAATAGACAAAATCATGGCCACACGGCTCCGGCGTGCCGGGAAAATCGAGCCCGCCGCGATGCGGACGATGACCGCCCTGCTGTGTTGGGCCGGGTTTCCAGTAGACATGGGCATAGTGCATGGCCGCCATGGTGTGGATGGTCAGCCAGCCGAAAATGACCGATCCGGCTGCCGTCAACAGTTCGAGCGATGCGCCCCGGATTTCTCGGTTCAGAACGGCGAACAATGATCCGACTGCCGCCGCGATGGCGAGTGCCGTGACGAACAAGATGACAAAGGCCGGGGCATCCGCCGTCTCGGCGTGCTGGCGCAGAAAGGCTGGCGTCAGGCGCTTCAGCCTCGACCAGGCGAGCAGCAGATAGGTGACAAAGAACAAGATTGCCGGACCTTCGATCGCAATCGTCGGTGCCAGCCGGGCAATCACCGGCAGCGCAACCAAGGCCAGAGCGCCGGCACCCATGAAGCTGCTGTAGCGATGGTCGAGGATCCAGTTGCGCGCTTGTGTCATCGGTCCATCCGGTGATGTCGGGCAAAAGCCCGGTTGGGCGTCGTCACTTCTTGAGGCGGCGGCACAGCCTGTCAAGCGTTTCGAGGAAAGCGGAACGGTCGCGCGGCGAGAACGCGGCGTTATAGCCCTTGCTTTCGCCGGTCTCGCGCAAATGGGCGCCGAGATCCCGCATCGCCGTTGCCATGCCGATATTGGCGGTATCGAAGACGCGGCCCGTCGGTCCGGTCACCTGTGCGCCGGCGGCGACGCAACGGCCGGCCAGCGGCACGTCGGCGGTGATGACGATGTCCTCGGGGCCAGCCCGTTCGGCAATCCAGTCGTCGGCCGCGTCAAAGCCGCTCGAGACGATGACGTTCTTCACCATCGGGTCCCGCGACGGGCGCAAGCCGGAATTGGCGACAAAGGTCACCTCCATGGCGTGGCGCTCGGCCACTTTCAGGATTTCCTGCTTCACCGGGCAGGCATCGGCATCGACATAGATCATCAAACGGTTTCCCGGCGCATCACATGCGGTTAGTTGACGGCGACTGTCGTCGGGCGAAACATGTCGACATGGGGAATGCCGTCCTCGAGATATTCCGCCGAACAGGCCTCGAAGCCGAAGGAGGCGTAGAATGCCTTCAGATGGCTCTGGGCCGATAGGGCGATCGTGCAGGCGGGGAAACGTTCCTCGCACAGCAATATTGCTTCGCGCATCACGGCGTCGCCAAGCCGCTTGCCGCGATGGGCAGGCGAGACCACGACGCGGCCGATCTTGGCCGGGCCTGAGGCTTCGGTGGGCGCAAAAATCCGGGCGGCGGCGAGCAGGTCACCATCCTGCATCAGGCGCAGATGCAGCGCATGCTTGTCCTTGCCGTCGATCTCCGGATAGGGGCATTTCTGCTCGACCACGAAGACATCGACGCGCATCTTCAAAAGATCATGCAGTTCGAGCGCGGAGAACTCTTCCAGTCTCCGCGCGTCGACGCTGTAACGCAAGTCCGTCATCAGTAGACCACGACGCCACGGATGCTCTCGCCCGAATGCATCAACTCGAATCCCTTGTTGATGTCTTCGAGCGGCATGGTGTGCGTGATCATCGGGTCGATCTGGATCTTGCCGTCCATGTACCAGTCGACGATCTTCGGCACGTCGGTGCGGCCACGGGCGCCGCCGAAGGCTGTACCCATCCAGTTGCGGCCGGTTACCAGCTGGAACGGACGCGTGGAGATTTCCTGGCCGGCGCCGGCCACGCCGATGATCACCGACTTGCCCCAGCCGCGATGCGACGATTCCAGCGCCTGGCGCATGACCTTGGTATTGCCGGTGCAGTCAAACGTATAGTCCGCGCCACCGATCAGGTCGCCGTTGCGCTTGGTCAGGTTGACGAGATAGGGCACGATGTCGTCGCCGACTTCCTTCGGATTGACGAAATGCGTCATGCCGAATTTCTCGCCCCAGGCCTTGCGGTCATTGTTGATGTCGACGCCGATGATCATGTCAGCGCCGGCGAGACGCAGGCCCTGCAGAACATTGAGGCCAATGCCGCCGAGACCGAAGACGATCGCGGTCGAGCCGATCTCGACCTTGGCGGTGTTGATCACGGCGCCAATGCCGGTCGTCACGCCGCAGCCGATGTAGCAGATCTTGTCGAAGGGGGCGTCGGGATTGACCTTGGCGAGGGCAATCTCGGGCAGAACGGTGAAGTTGGCGAAGGTCGAGCAACCCATGTAGTGATGGATCTTGTCCTTGCCGATCGAGAAGCGCGAGGTGCCGTCCGGCATCAGGCCCTGGCCCTGTGTGGCGCGGATCGAGGTGCAGAGATTGGTCTTGCGGCTGAGGCAGGAATAACATTCGCGGCATTCCGGCGTGTAGAGCGGAATCACATGATCGCCCTTCTTCACCGAGGTCACACCGGGTCCGACGTCAACGACGATACCCGCGCCCTCATGACCGAGAATGGCCGGGAACAGGCCTTCAGGATCGGCACCAGAGAGAGTGAAATCGTCGGTATGGCAAATACCTGTGGCCTTTACTTCAATCAGAACTTCACCCGCGCGCGGGCCTTCCAACTGAACAGTCATGATCTCCAGCGGCTTGCCAGCCTGCACGGCAACGGCGGCGCGAACGTCCATGGTATATTCTCCCTAGCTGATGTGTCGGCGCGACATTGGCACAGCGGGCCAAGCACGCTCAAGGGCTATTGGTCCGCTTTTTGGTCCGCCGCCGTTTTTGTGATGGTAGCGCTTACAAAACCGGATCTGCCGGCCGGATCAGCGGAACGTGCTGTGCCGCGTCAATCCGCATTGTGCCAGTCAGACGTGGGTCCTCGGTCACTTCGACAAATGTGCCGTAGGGTTCGAAACCGGAGCGGCGATAGAAGGTGATCGCACCCGGATGGTCGAAATGACAGGTGTGCAGCCAGAGCCGACTGATCGGCTTTGACCAGGCCTTGTCCAGGGCCTGGCTCATCAGCCAGCGGCCCGCACCCTGGCCGATCGCCTCCGGCACGAGGCCGAAGAAGACCAGTTCGCACTCGCCCGGCTTGCGGAAGTCCAGTTCAAGGATGCCGACCGGCGCGCCGTCTTTCATCGCTGCAAAGAGTTCGATACCGGGATCGCTTAGGGTGGCTCTCAGCTCGTCATCCGGCATGATAAGACGCGACACCCACATCCAGTCCTCGCCAACGCGGCGAAACAGGTTGCGATACTGATCAAGATCGACATCGACCCAGCGCTCCAGTGTCATGCCCGGCGCTGCAGTCGGCTTTGCAGCATCCGGCCTGTGGTGCATTTCCAGGCAGGTGACGACATTGGCGATGGTGCCGGCGGGAAGGGCTGAATAGCCAAGTGGCAGAATTGGATTGTCGGTTTTCATGGCTCTTTTGGAGCCAGTTCGGCGTATGAAGTCAAGGTCATCAACCGGCCCGTCAGCAGTTTCCCAAAGGATCGCCTGTCAGCCGAACAGCCGGTCGCAGGCATAGATCACCGCATAGGCATGGATCGAAATCGCCGAATAGAGGCCGAAGCCGGTCATCAACCGTTCCGGTCCGGACATTGGCACCAGCTCATGGCGCGGCTTGATCGAGCGGGTGCGGATCAGGCTCAGCAGCGTGAAAATCGCCAGCCCCGACACGAGCACCATCGAGGGCAGGCCGATACGCCAGCAGGTCCAAAGAATCACGGCGGTTATGCCGAAGCTGCCGAGAGCCAGCATTTTCTGGCTGACGAATATCTGCCTCAGAACCTGGCCGCCGTCGAAGCGATAGGTCGGCAGCAGGTTGAGCAAGTTGAAGGCGCCGAGGATGACCAGAAAGATCAGGATCGGTCCTTCGGTGGCGGCCGGGTGTGGAAAGCTTAGTGCCGACTGATGACCAGCGACGATGATCGGGACCAGAAGAGCCGACACGCCGGCGCCCATCAAAGCGCATGTGGCGACCTCGAAAAGGCTGTTGTAGGGGCGCCCGCCGATCGCAATGCCGCCGAGGAATGGAATGAAGACCATGCGCACCCTCGGATGGCCGAAGGCTCGGTAGGCGACCATGTGACCAAGCTCATGCAGCACGATGACCAGGGTGAGGAAGGTGGAGATCATCAAACCTGCCGGATTGAGGCCGAAGAACGGCCAAAGCAGCAGAGTGGAGGCGATGACGATCAGCGTCTGCCAGAAAGGGTGCTCGATATGGGTTCTGCCGGTGTGGGCGCGTCCCTCGACGTGATCGTCCAGCGCCTGCAGTTCGCGGCGTATGGAAAACAGTCGCAGCAGATAGAAGGCGACACCACGATAGCTGTCGGTCTGCTCGAATGTGACCAAGGCACCCTTTTCTGCGGGTTCGATCTGGCGGCTCTCGCGGTATCCGGACCAGAAGGATTGATCGAGCGTGCTGTCGGAGACGACGCGCAGATCGCAGGCGAAACTGCCGTTGGTATTCATCGAGGCGCGGTCGACGATCATCGTCCGCTTTGTCGGCTTGCCGTTCCTGTCCGGTTGACGGTAGGCGAATTCGACGCGGTCCGGATGCCCGGCCACCGGCTCGACGGCGATGACCGACGGGTGCCAGTCGGTCAAGGCGCCGGCCGGTCGAGTGATGTTCCACAGATCCTCAGGCCGCTTGCGCACCATGCGGCTGACGCGGATGGTGCGGCGGCCGAGCGGGGCCGCCATCATCAGCCAGAGAAGGCCGAGATTGATCACGAGCAGGATTATTGCGGCTTGATGTGTCGCCAACACTGTCTCCTCGGGCCGGGAACGGCTGGTGCCACCCTAGGCCGCATGTCTTATGTTTGGGTTTCTTGAATTGCTAAAATACTGGGCAACATGCTGGCCCGAAGGACCGGCGTCGTCATGCCCATCAGGCGGCATTGCCCTGTTCTAGAAAGAAGTGGTCCGGCACTTTCAGCCACCGGACGTCGGCGCTGGTTGGGCTTTGCGGCGTCGATTTCGCACGACATGGCGGCAGATGGTCGGCAAGGCCATGCCATTGCGGATCGTTCGACAGGCCGTCAGCCGCTGCTTCGAGATCTGTGAAGAAAAAGCTGATCCATTCGGCACGTCTGTCGCGACCGCAATTGTCCGGCGCGGCAGGCGTAGTGACATCGGCGGATGTCTGAACACCGCCGGCAAACATATGAATGCGCAGAAGACGAATGTCGCTTAACGACAGCGTCTGTTTGCCGGCAATGGCACATGCCGGAAACGAGAGGCGAAACTCGCTCATGTTTCTCTATCCTGTTTCATCATGAAACTGGCGATCAGGATAGATATCCATGCCTTGCGATTTCGCTAAGGAAATGCGTTAGCAAAGTCTTATTGGCCAGCGCCGATGTTGAGACTGCCCGTCGCCCGCTTCTGTTCGCGCCACAGAATGAAGAGGCCGGAGCCGACAATGATCAGGATACCGAGCCATTTCGAGGCACTCGGGAATTCGTCGAAGAACAGATAGCCGAGTGCTACCGCTGCGATGATCTCAAAATACTGGAACGGCGCGAGGACCGACAGCGGTGCCATGCGAAAGGCGCGCACCACCAGAAGATGGATGAAGCCGGATATCGTTCCGAGCAGGATCAGGAGCAGCAAGCCGAGCCAGGAGGCGGGCAGGGATACGGCGAAGTTCGCATCGCCGGCGGTTGTTCCGATTGCCAGGGCGGCGGTCATGAACAGGGTGCCGCCAATGCCCGCGAGCGTCTGCATGGTCATCGGCGAATCGGCCTCGCCGATCGCCCGGTTGAGAAACATGTAGAGCGCAAACAGGAAGGCGCAGGCGACCGGCAGCAGGGCGGTCAGGCCGAAGATGTCGTAGCTCGGCTGGATCACGATCATGGCGCCGCCAAAGCCGACGACAATCGCGAGCCAGCGGCGCCAGCCGACCTTCTCGCGCAGAAAGACCGCAGAGAGGGCCGTCAGAATGAATGGTTCGACAAAGTAGATGGCGAAAACGTCGGCAAGCGGCATATACTTGACGGCCATGAAGAACAGCAGGCTCGCTGCTCCATGCAGCGCGCCGCGCAGGAGGTTCATCCACGGCCGATTGGCGGCCAGCGCCGCAAGGCCACGCAGTGCGAGAAGGAAGGGCAGGGTGGAGGCGAGCTGGAACAGGAAGCGATAAAAGGTCACCTGGGCCGGTGACATGCCCTCGACGGTCGCCATGTATTTGGCAATCGCGTCCATCACCGGCAGAACCAGCATGCAACCGGCCATCAGGACCATGCCGCGCAGGGGATTGGACGAAGAACTCGACGGCTGCATGGTGTTTGCCCCTGGCGATTGTCAGGTCATCAAGCACAGGCGCCAAGGCAGATCAAGGAAGGGGAGCGGCCCTGCGCGTCGTTGCAAACAGGCAACTTGTCGGGTTCTGGCGATTTCCTGCATGTGCATGCCGTTGCCGGGGTGGCGGTCCAATGTTAGCCATCCTATATTCGTCTGGAGGATGCAAAAGACTGGCTGACAACCGGGAGCCTCCGGTGTTCGGCCGTTTTGCCAAGGGAGGACGGTGCATGCCCAACCGCGACAGCGTTTCAAGGATGATCGATTCGAGCGACGATACGCTGGGGGGACGTCTGTCGGCCGCACGCGATGCGGCGGGCATTTCGCTTGTCGACCTTGCCAATCGTCTCGGGGTGCGCAAGGACAGCCTGCTGAACTGGGAGGCAGATCGCTGCGAACCGCGACCGTCCCGGCTGATCGATCTTGCCGGCATCCTGGGCGTTTCCCCGATGTGGCTGATCACCGGACATGGTTATGGTCCGCTGGAAGAAACGGACGAACTGCCCCTGGAAGCGCTTCAGGTGCAATTGCGACGGCTGAACGATGCGCATCAGGAATGCGGTCGGTTGATCCGCCAGATCAGCCAGCAGATCGAACGCTACGAGGACCGGCAGAACGGAAAACGCGCGCTGTCCGATCTCGATGGCCCGACGATCGGCCGCGCCTGAGGCTTCACGCCGTGCTGTCGTTGGCCGTCTCGCCGAAAACCTCTTCGAATGCATCGCGCAGCCGCATGTCGACATCGGTCATCATCACCGGCAGCCCCAGATCGACAAGGCTCGTCACGCCGTAGGCGCTGATTCCGCAGGGCACGATGCCGGAAAAATGGTCGAGGTCCGGATCGACATTGATCGACAGGCCGTGAAAGCTCACCCACCGGCGCAAGCGGATGCCGAGTGCCGCAATCTTGTCTTCCGCCATCGTGCCGTCGGGCAAAAGGGGCTTTTCCGGCCGGCGTACCCAGACACCAACCCGATCTTCGCGCCGTTCGCCACGGACATTCATGCTGTCGAGCGTGCGGATCACGACCTCTTCGAGCGCAGCAACATAAGCGCGCACGTCCTGGCGCCGCCGCTTGAGGTCGAGCATGACATAGGCCACCCGCTGGCCGGGCCCGTGATAGGTATATTCGCCGCCGCGGCCGGTGGCAAAGACCGGAAAGCGATCCGGCTGGATCAAGTCGGCGGAATCGGCGCTGGTGCCGGCGGTATAGAGCGGCGGATGTTCGAGCAGCCAGACCAGTTCGTCGGCCGTGCCATCTGCGATGGCCGCGACCTGGCGCTCCATTTCGGCCACGGCTTCTTCATAGGGAACAAGCCCTTCGGTGATCCGCCAGCGAATGGGGGGACAGCCGTCAGCGGCCAGCATGGAGAGATCGAGATCGGTGCGTTGCATGAAATCTGCCTCGGGTGAAAACCCTTGTTTTCCCTTTACTTGGCAAGAAAAGCCCCGGACTTCAAGAGGAGTTGGCAGCCCGTCGCCTCCGGCTGTTCACAGGCTTATCCACCGGTGGAACCGATTTTTCAAAAAACTGTCACGGCGGGCTTGTGGACCCCGGATGCTTTTGCTACATGCAGCCCCGCCGGAGCAATTCGGCGCCTACCACGATGCGGTCGTGGCGGAATTGGTAGACGCGCAGCGTTGAGGTCGCTGTGTCGCAAGACGTGGAAGTTCGAGTCTTCTCGACCGCACCAAAAAGAACCCGGCCTTTGGCCGGGTTTTTTGTTTTCTGCCGCACGAACAGTGTTTTGGTCTGATCTATGGCGTCAATTGGCTTGCGTCGGCAATCAATCGGCATCGCCGGGAATGTGGCTGTCGATGCCGAGCGTGGTGATATGGTTGTGCACAGCGCGGACACCGTTGAGCGCCAGCACCTTCAACTCGATGCTGCGACGTTCCTCGGCCGTATCAACGGCGCCGCGCAACGTCACCAGATGACCGCCAGCCTGTCCATCAACCTGGATGTCGATCCCGGCCAGGATATTGTGGTCGAAATCCGAAAGCGCCGCGTCGATATCCGATTCGAGCTGGTCGTCGTCGTCGCTGTGATCGTTGGCCGAGAGGGCAGGCGTGGCCGGTTGAGGCTGCAGGCCGTTTGCCTCGACCGTGCTCACGCCGAAGCCCTTGTTGCGATCGCGATCGAAATTGGCGCCGGTCTCGCCGTAACCGTGGTTCTCGACAGGCTCGGCCGTGGCGCCGGACCCGTCGGCATAGGGCCAGCCATTGTCGATATCGCGCTGCTCGTAGTCGCGGTAATCGTCTTCGCGGGAAAATTCGGTCTTGCGGTTGTCCTTGGCCATCGATCTGCTCCTTCGCCTCGAAAGTACAAACCAAACGCGCGGGAGCGCGCTTTGTTCGAGGTCAGGTTCGCGGATCACATGTCAGCGCGCCTGCTTTTCCCATTTCTTCAACAGGCGCTCGCGCTTCAGTCGCGACAGCCTGTGGATCCAGAACAGGCCGTCGAGCTGGTCTATTTCGTGCTGCATGCAGATCGCTGCAAAGTCCTCCAGCGTTTCGAACCTCTTCTGTCCATCAAGTGTCCGGTAGCGAATCTCGATCAGGCGAGGGCGCGCAATCGTTTCGGTCATGCCCGGCATGGAAACGCTGCCTTCGGTGTGTTCCATCGTATCGTCCGATGCGGCAAGAAGTTCCGGATTGACATAGTCGCGGCGACCGCCGAGTTCCGGCAGGTCGAGCACGACGACGCGCTGGAGGATGCCGCAATGGGCGGCGGTGATGCCGACGCCCGGCGCGGCCGTCATTGCCGCATGCAGGTTGTCCGCCAGCGCCTTCAGGTCAGCGTCGAATACGGTAACTTCGGAGCAGCGGCTTTTCAGGGCGGGATCGGGATAGCGGCGGATGGATAACATTGTCACTGTGGTCTGAGGTCTCGCGTTTCGGGCCGTTGGAGGCTCCTGGCTGTGGCGGGCAAGGCAGGCCTTGCGATCCGTCAAGACAGGACTCGACCGGGCTGCGGCAATAGGTTAGCAGGGAGCCTTCGCATTTGCACATCCGGGCGAGATCAGATCGCTATGCAGTTGTTGACAATGCATTTTTTGCCGCCATTCTTCGGCGGTCGGGCGCGGCAGACCAGAATGAGGCGAGGGTGCTTTTATGACGGAGACCGAGGACGACATCCGTAGCCGCGCCCTTGCCGACGAAGATCACGCGGATATCTATGCGGATGACGGTTCGATCCGCCTGGATTTTCTGGCGATCGTCGGTGCTGCCATTGCCGACCGCGATCTTCTCTTCCTGCGCCAGCATGTCGCCCGCCTGCACGAGTCTGAACTCGGCGACCTGATCGAGGCTATCCAGCCGGATCAACGTATCGCGCTTGTGCGCCTGCTCGGCGACGATTTCGACATGACGGCACTGACCGAAGTCGATGAGGCCATCCGGTTGCAGATCGTCGGTCACCTGCCGAACGCCCAGATCGCGGCAGCGATCGGCGACCTCGATTCGGACGATGCCGTCTACATTCTCGAAGACCTCGACCAGGAAGACCGCGACGAGATCCTGGCGCAGCTGCCGTTCACCGAGCGGGTGCGCCTGCGCCGGGCGCTCGACTACCCGGAAAGCTCGGCCGGCCGGCGCATGCAGACCGAGTTTGTCGCCGTGCCACCGTTCTGGACGGTTGGCCAGACGATCGACTACATGCGCGACGAGGAAGGGTTGCCGGAAAGCTTTACCCAGATCTTCGTCATCGACCCGACCTTCAAGCTGCTCGGCGTCATCGACCTTGATCGCATCCTGCGCACCAAGCGGCTGGTGAAGATCGAAACCATCATGCGCGAGACCAACCATCCGATCCCGGCCGAAATGGATCAGGAAGAGGCGGCGCAGCTTTTCGAGCAATATGACCTTCTGTCGGCTGCCGTCGTCGACGAAAGCGGTCGGTTGGTCGGCGTGCTGACCATCGACGACGTGGTCGATGTGATCCAGGAAGAGGCCGAGGAAGACCTCATGCGCCTTGGCGGCGTCGGCGATGAGGAACTGTCCGACAATATTGCGGAGACGTCACGCTCGCGCGTGCCATGGCTTGCGGTCAACCTGTTCACCGCGTTCGTCTCCGCATCGGTCATTTCGCTGTTCGAGGCGACCATAGAACAGGTCGTTGCGCTTGCCATCCTGATGCCGATCGTTGCCGGCATGGGCGGCAATGCCGGTTCGCAGACGATGACAGTGACCGTCCGGGCGCTGGCGACCCGCAATCTGGACATCCACAACGCCTGGCGCGTCGCACGTCGCGAGGCGGGCGTCGGGCTGATCAACGGCGTGCTGTTCGGCTGTCTCGTCGGCACGGTGGCGGCGATCTGGTTCCAGGATATCCATATCGGCGGATTGATCACCACCGCTATGCTGATCAACATGTTCGCCGCAGCGATGGCCGGCATCACCATCCCCATCCTGCTGGTACGCGCTGGTGCCGACCCGGCGGTGTCTTCCGCCGTGTTCGTCACCGCGATTACCGATACGACCGGCTTCTTCAGCTTCCTCGGTCTTGCCACATGGTGGTTCGGCATCGGAATCGGCAGCTAAAAATTGACTTTTACGTAAATGTAAATATGCTGTCGGTTCTTGATTGGACAGGAACGCATGTGAAGAAGTTTTATAGCATCACCGAGCTGACACGGGAATTCGGCGTGTCGACGCGCACTCTACGCTTCTACGAGGATGAGGGTCTGCTTCATCCCGAGCGGCGTGGGAGAACCCGTCTCTACCGCTCGGCGGATCGCCGTCTGCTTCAGGAAATCCTGCGTGGACGCCGCATTGGCTTCACCATCGCGGAAATCCGCGAGATCGTGCACGTCTACAAGGAGCCGCCGGGCGAAATCGGTCAGTTGAAGCTGATGATGAAGCGCATCGACGAGAAGCGCGAGGAGCTGCGCCAGAAACGCCGCGACATCGACGAGACGCTGGCCGAGCTCAATCATGCCGAGGAAGCCTGCCTGACCCGTCTGGTGGAAATCGGCGTGGGTAGCTGATCGATCCGGGCCAAAGGTGGCTGTCGCGGAACGCGGTTTCTGGATGATCCTAGATCCAGCGGCGCGTCTGGCGACAATATTGTTCAAAATCGATGCCGAAGCGCGCCAGCAGGTGCATTTCCTCACAGCGAACGGCGACCAGGCCGGTCACCGCGGCGGCGATCAAGCCTGTGATCAGGAACCAGGCATTGCCGGTGATCAGGCCAAGAGCGACCGTCATCAGCGTATAGCCAAGATAGATCGGATTACGGCTGAACCTGAACGGTCCGGTGGTGACGAGCCGCTGTGCGCAGCTGGTATGCATGACCGGCGTGTGGGAATCGATCAAAGTCTTTGCCGCCCAGACGTCGATCGCGACGGCAAATGCAGCGAGTAACAGTCCGGCAAGCGATCGCCATGAGCCGCCGCCAAGCGGCAGGATGCCGATCAGTTTGTGCGCGAGCAGGGCGGCAATGATTGCGATCCCAAACAGCATGGGCGGCCATGGATAACGCAAGGGCTGCTGCCTGTAGGCATTCATGGCCAGCTTGCGTTCGAGCTGTTGTCACTGACTCGTTGTCGAACACTCACTTGCAAGCTTTAGGATGCGCTCATCCTGATCCGGCAGGATTGCGCCAGACTGGAGTGGTTCGAGCAGCGATTGCTGTTGCAGGCGCTCTAAGGTGCAGCCGCAAAAGCGCTGGCACACCGCCTGGCTGCTGCCCTCGGCCTGGCAGCCGCTCTCGCAGCTGTTGATATAGGTGATCGCCGGATCGGGTTTTGCCGCCGGCATCACCAGCGATACGCCATAGACAAGGGCAAACAGGATCGGCTGATGCAGCAGGTAGATGATCAGGCTATGGCGACCACCCCAGCGCAGCCAGGCCGGTCCTGCGGGCAGTTTGGCAAGCCGGGCAAAGCCGTTGCGATCGTGCAGGATACGGGCAACGGCGATGCCGCATAGCAGCGCGCCAAGCCAGGGCAGAAGCGGGACATAGTCGTTCGACCGCGGCAGATTGTGCGACAGGCCGACAAACCAAAGCCCCGGCGCATCGAAGATGTCCGAACGCCACAGGTTTGGCAGCGCGAAAGCTCCGATCGCAGCGGTCAGCGTCAGTGCAGGCGGAAGGCGCAGAAACAGCAAGCCGATGACGCTGGCCGTGGCGATGCAATGCAGGATGCCGAAGAAGATCCAGCCGTCGGGAACGAACCACCATGTGGCTGCCGAAATCGCCAGTGCCGCAGCAACGATCACGACCAGGCGCTGGAGAAAGGCCTTCAGCTTCAGTTGCGGATAGTGGGCGAGGAAAAGGCTGAAGCCGGCAAGAAAGAGAAAGCTGGACGCGATCATCCGTGCGTAGAGCCGCAGGAAGCCCTCCGTCGATGTGCCAGGCGCCAGATAGCCGAAAAACTCGAGATCCCAAGAGAAGTGGTAGGTCGCCATGGCGATCAGGGCGATGCCCCTTGTGGCATCGAGCCACAACAGCCGGTGTCTTGCCTTTGCCACTGCCGCGCTGTTCATTTCCGCCACGTTGCGTCCTTCCGATCCGATGGTCTGCGCTGACACCGTGTCTGTGCCGGGTCCGTGGCAAAGACGTCAAAGGCGGCGTTTTCATGACTGCGCATCGGCATCGTTTCTGGCTCCCCGTGGCGTCAGCGTTCCCGGTCGCTCAACAGCGCCAACCGTGCTTCGGAGAAGAATTGCCGGCGCAGCAACACGATGAAGACAAGCACCGTCGTCAGCATGAAGATGTACGGGCTGACGAACCAGCCAAGATAGCCGATCGAATAGAAGATCGCGCGCAGGCCGGCGTTGAAATGGCTTGCGGCGATAATGTTCATGCGGATCGTGATTTCGGCCGCCTCGCGGGACCTGGCTGGATCTTTCTCGGCCTCCGCCATCATCGGAATGGTGCCGAACAGGATGGTGCAATAGTTGAACAGCCGATAGGACCAGCCGAACTTGAAGAAGGAATAGGCAAACAGTGCGATCAGGCCGCTGACCTTCATCTCGAAGGCCGCGCGACCGCCTTGGACGATATAGGGGATGTCCTTGATGATCGCATCGACCTGCTCGGTCGCGCCGAGCAGGGCAAAGCAGCCGCCAATGGCAAAGATTGTCGTCGAGGCGAAAAACGCCGTTCCATTCTGCAGGCCACCCATGATCTGGGTGTCGATCATCTTCAGGTCGCGCGTCAGCGAATTGAGTATCCATTCCCGACGGCGCTCCGCCATGGCCATGGTCAGACTGGTCCGCTTCAGGATGCGTTTCTGCCCGGTGATCCAGGCATAAGCCATCCAGAGAAACACAAAAAGCGCCATGGCGCAGTAGTCGGTCACGGTCATGGGGCGATTCCGCTTTGAAATTTATGCTTCAGCTTTAGCGTCAGCGCTGCCCCGGCGCCACGGAAATTAACCACCGTAAATAGTTTTGGGCCAAAATGAGGCAGGTTGCAGTCGCGCAGAATTTGCTAATTTTCGTTGCAAGTAATTGATACTTCACATGCCTATGCGCAGAATGCATATCTGCCTAGCAAAAACCGTCATTCTTTTGCCTTTTTTGCGGTTGCGAAGGGCCGCGAATTTTAATAGATCGTTCGTCATAAGGCGGTCGGGGGACAGCTTTTTCTAACGATGCGTTCTCATTTGGAGTTTCCATGGAAGGCAGTGTCCAGAAGTCGTGCTGGAGTGTTACTTTTCGGGCTTTGATGGGGTTTGCCGGCGTTCTTTGCCTGGCCTATCTTTTCAGCAGCATGTGACGCTCACACGCAGTCAATTGCAAACAGCGCGGTCTTCGGGTCGCGCTGTTTGCGTTTGCGGCGACAATTTCAATCGCTTCGATGTCGCGTCGATCAAAGCCGATGTCGATCCTTGCCCGCATTCGTGCTACGCGATCCTCTAGCCTCTGGAATTTGCAGGGCAGAAGGACGGTTCCATGTTTCTTTCGGTTTTCGACGTCTTCAAGATCGGGGTAGGGCCTTCGAGTTCCCATACGATGGGACCGATGACGGCTGCCAACCGGTTTCTCGATCTGATACTTTCAGACGAATGGCCGCGCCCCGCCGGTGCGCATGTGACGGCGCTGAAGGCGAGCCTGCACGGCTCGCTAGCCTATACCGGCATCGGCCATGGCACCGGCAATGCCGTGATCATCGGCCTGATGGGGGAAGCGCCGGACAAGGTCGATCCGGACCGGATGGACGACATCATCGCCGAAGTCGAGCGCACCGGTCGCGTGACGCCGCCCGGCCATCCCGGCTACAGCTTCAAGCCAAAGGACGATCTCGTCTACGACAAGAAGACGCCGCTGCCCGGCCACGCCAATGCGATGCGCCTGACTGCGCTCGATCGTGACGGCCGTGTGCTGCTCACGCAGGTCTATTTCTCCATCGGCGGTGGCTTCGTCGTCACCGAAACCGAGCTACTTGCGATGCAGAAGAACAAGAAGGCGGCGTCGACGCAGAAGGTTCCTTATCCCTTTGCCTCGGCCAAGGAGATGCTGGCCATGGCGGCAAGCTCCGGGTTGAGCATTGCCCAGATGAAGCGGGCGAATGAAGAGGCGGTAATGGACCGCGCCACGCTGGATGCCGGGCTTGACCGGATCTGGGACGCGATGAGCGGCTGTATCGATCGCGGACTGAAGCAGGACGGCCGGCTTCCAGGCGGCCTCAACGTGCGCCGCCGCGCCCGGTCGATCCATGACAAGCTGCAGGAGGAATGGCGCAGCAACCGGCAGAACCCGCTTCTGGCCAATGACTGGCTGTCGGTCTATGCCATGGCCGTCAACGAAGAGAATGCAGCCGGTGGCCGCGTCGTCACGTCGCCGACCAATGGTGCGGCCGGCGTGGTTCCGGCGACCGTGCGCTACTACCTGCATTTCCATCCGGAAGCCGATCAGGAAGGCATTCGCGACTATCTGCTGACGGCCGCTGCGATCGGCGGGATCATCAAGCACAATGCCTCGATCTCGGGCGCTGAAGTCGGCTGTCAGGGCGAGGTCGGCTCGGCTTCGGCCATGGCTGCTGCCGGACTGGCCGCCGTGATGGGCGGATCGCCGGAGCAGATCGAGAATGCCGCCGAGATCGCGCTGGAACATCATCTCGGCATGACCTGCGATCCGATCGCCGGCCTCGTGCAGGTGCCCTGCATCGAACGCAACGCTCTGGGCGCGGTCAAGGCGGTCACGGCTGCCTCACTGGCGATGAAAGGCGATGGCGAGCATTTCGTCCCGCTCGACGCCTGTATCGAGACCATGCGTCAGACCGGCAACGACATGAACGAAAAATACAAGGAAACCTCGCTGGGCGGCCTGGCGGTCAACGTCGTCGAATGTTGACGCACCCGTCCTTGTCGCCGACGCTCCGCATGGTCGATCATCTGGGGAGGGCACGGCCTGCGGCACAAGCGCCTCTTGACGGCGGCGCGGAACCGTCTATCTCCGGGGCATGACGCTCCATCTGATCAAGCTCTGTGTCGGCTGCGATGCCATCGAAGACCTGCGGGAATGGGTCGCCGAGCGCGCGCTGGTTTCGGTCGCGGCCGGCCTGCAGCCGCAAAGCAGCCATGTGACGCGCATGGTGCCGAAGCGCGTCGACGAGTTGCTCGATGGCGGTTCGCTCTACTGGATCATCAAGGGGCAGGTGGCGGCGCGCCAGGTGCTGCTCGACATCAAGACCTTTACCGGTGGCGACGGCATCAGCCGTTGCGAACTGATCCTCGGCCCGGAGGTCATCGAGACTTCACCCGTACCGCGCCGTCCGTTTCAGGGCTGGCGCTACCTCGAGCCTGATGCTGCCCCACGCGACCTCGGCGCCTCCGGTGCCAATCTCGAAGCAATGCCGGATGAGCTCAAACGCGAGCTGGCGGAACTCGGACTGCTGTAGCAAGCGGACCAATCGTGGTCCGGTCGGCGATTTGGTCTCACCGCTTGGGTAATGGCGCATATGTGCCCGCGCCAGTTTCTTGATCGGCACCGACTGACGCCACAGGAAAGCCTTGGTGCGCAGTCATGGATGCATGGCCTTGAGGTTGGATCGTTGAAGAATGTCGAATGTGGCTGGGGTTGAAACACCGATCGTGAATGCGAACGGCGCTGGAGGCGGTCGGTTCCTCGTCAAGACGCTCAAGCGCTGCTGCTTCTTCGTCGCTGCGATTTGCCTCATATATGGTGCCTATATCGGGGTCGTCCTGCTGCGTGGCAATTTCCACGAAATCCTGCCGGGCCAATACTACCGGTCGGCACAGCTTTCGGGCGAGACGCTTGGCCGCTATATTGATCAATACAAGATCAAGACGGTGATCAATCTGCGCGGCGAGCATGTCGGCACGCCCTGGTATGATGCGGAAGCCGCAGCGGCTGCGTCACGCGACACGACACTGGTGAATTTCCCGATGTCGGCCCTGACCGAACTGAAAGCCGAGGACGTGCAGCGGCTGCTCGGCATCCTGAAGACCGCACAGCAGCCGGTCCTGGTGCATTGCTCGTCCGGCGCCGATCGCACCGGTCTCGCCTCGGTGATCTTCCTGCAGCAGGTCGCCGGTATCGACGAGGAGACCGCCGAATGGCAACTCTCGCCGGTCTATGGCCATATCGGCCTGCCATTCCTGCGCACCTATGCCATGGACGATACCTGGGAGGCATTGGAAAAGGTGATCGGCCTCGACAGCTGAGGATTGCGCCGGTCGTTTTTTGCGAAACCGGCGCCGATGAAACGATACGCCGCCACCGCCTCGATCCATCATCTGTCGAACGCGTCGACATGCCGGCCGGATTGGTGATGCTGGTCTTCACCATTCGCTGCGAGTGCAGCGAATGGTGTGTTCAAACAGGTTACCGGCAGCTCAGTTCTTCACGGTGTCTTCGAGGAAGAAGCGGCCGAGCGGGTTCTGGTAGAAGTTCTCGATATTCTTGCGCGAGACGTTGATATAGGGGCTGTAGTAGAGGTCGATCCAGTGCACGTCGTCCTTGGCGGTTTTCTGGATATCGATGTAAAGCGCCTCGCGCTTTGCCGGGTCGAGTTCAAGGCGGGCCGCGGCGACCATGTCCTTGACCTTGTCGCTTTTGTATCGGGTCATGTAGTTCATGTTGGTGTCATGGCCGAGCACGAAGGTTGTCTTCTGGTCGGGGTCGAGAATGTCATTCGTCCAGTACATGACCGAGATGTCGTAGTCGCCGGCGACCAGCATGTCCCAGCTCTGGCTCGGGTCGACCTTCTGCAGGTTGACCGTGACGCCGGCCTTGGAAAGCTGCTGCTGCAAGAGCACGGCAATCTGCTCGTCGACTTCGTTTCCGGCGTTGACGATGTAGTTCAGCGACAGATCGGAAGCACCGGCTTCCGCCAGCATCGCCTTGGCCTTTTCCGGCTCGTAGGGATATTGGTAGTTGGCGTCGTAGTGATAGAGCGAGCCCTTAGGAATATAGGAATTGGCGACGGCGCCGAGGCCGAAGGTCACTGTGTCGACGATTGCCTTCTTGTCGATCGCCATGTCGAGCGCCTGGCGAACTTCCTTCTTGGCGAGCGCGCCATGCTCGTGGTTGATCAGCAGATGGTCCTCGCGGGTCGAGGTGTCGATATGCACTTCGAGATTCGCATCCTTCTTCAGTTCCTCGACGCGCGAGAAGGGCACGAAGATGGCTGTGTCCAGTTCGCCGGCCTGCACGTTCAACATGCGGGTATTGTCGTCAGGCACCGAGATCCACTCGACACCGTCGAGCTTCACCCGGTCCGCCTGCCAGAAATTCGGATTTTTCTCCAGAATGACGCGATCACCGCGGCGCCATTCCTTGACGATGAAGGCGCCGGAGGAGGCTACCGGCTTTTCGGCGAAGGCTTCCTCGCCAGCCTCTTCAAGGCCTTTCTTCGACAGCACCGAGACGTTCGGCAATGCCAGCGTCGACAGGAACGGCGCCGACTGCGTCTTCAATTTGACCACCAGCGTCTTGTCGTCAGCGGCTTCCGCCGTGTCGACGACCTTGTAGCTGTCGCTCCACAAAGAGCCTTCATTGTCGCGGATGCGCAGCAGGCTGAAGGCGGCATCGCCGGCCGTGATCGGCGAACCATCGGAGAATTTGGCATCGCGCATCGTGAAGGTGTAGGTCAGGCCGTCATCGGAAATGGTCCAGCTTTCGGCAAGGCCGGGCTCCAGTTTGGTGCCGGTCTTGTCAACGCGCACCAGCACGTCGAAGACGTTGGAGAATACCCAGTTGTCGACGTTCTGGGCCGACTTGATCGGGTCGAATGTCGTCGAGTCCTCGCGTCGGCCAATGGTCAGCACGCCGGCAGCCTCGGCCAGCGACGAACCCAGCGTCAGCATCGCGAGCACGGTGGCCACGCTGATGGTTTTCCAATTGCTTGTCATGTTATTCGTTCCCTTTGTTGTTATCAGGCAGTCAAGAGATGCGGCATGGTCTCCGTGGACAGGCCGCCCATCAGCGGCTTGTCGGGGTCGATATCGGGAATGGCGGCGATCAGCGCTGCGGTATAGGCGTGTTGCGGCCGGGCAAAGACATCCTCGCAGCGGCCTTCCTCGACGATCTGGCCGCGATACATGACCACCACCCGGTCGCAGAGGTTTCTGACGATGGCAAGGTCGTGAGCGATGAACAGAAGCGTCAGGTTCATCGCGCTCTTCAGGTCGCGAAACAGGTCGATAATCTGTGCCTGGATGGTGACGTCCAGTGCCGCGACGCATTCGTCGGCTATGATTAGCTTCGGATCGACGGCCAGCGCCCGGGCGATGCCGGCCCGTTGGCACTGGCCGCCACTCATCGATAGCGGATGGCGGCTGGCAAACTCCCGGTCCAAGCCGACGAGATCGAGCAATTCATGGACGCGCGCTGCAATTCGGTTGGCTGGTACCTTGTTGTGCACCGTCAGCACCTCTGCCAGCATTGCGCCGATGCTCATGCGCGGGTTGAGGGCGTTGTAGGGATCCTGAAACACCATGGCCGACTGCGTACGGATTTTCGCTAGGGCCTGGCGGCGCTGCTGGGCAAGGTCGAGGCCGTCAAATGCTATATGACCCGAAGACAGCGGCGTCAGGCCGAGGATGGCGCGCGCCAGCGTGCTCTTGCCGGAGCCGCTTTCGCCGACAATGCCCACCGTTTCGCCGGGCAAGACGCGCAGGCTCACTCCGTTGACTGCGGCCACAGGCGGCTTGCTGCCTTTGAACAGGCTGAAGCCGGGGGTCGGGAACCGAACAAACAGGTCATCGATTTCGAGCAGCGGTTTTGCCGCCGTTGGAAGCAACGCAGCCGGGGTAGCTGAAAGGGTAGCGTTCTCGGGCATCGATGGATGGCTATCAAGCAGGCTGACCGTATAGGCGTGTTGCGGGTTCGACAGCACCTGCCGCTTGTCCCCAAGCTCCAGCAACTGGCCATGACGCAGCACGGCGATCCGGTCGCAGGTCTGGGCGACTATGCCGAGATCATGGGTGATGAGGATGATTGACAGACCGCGAGCGTCGCGCAGGTCCATCAACAGTTTGAGGATCTGCGCCTGGATGGTGACGTCGAGCGCAGTCGTCGGCTCGTCGGCGATCAGGATTTTCGGATTGCAGGAGAGGGCCACCGCAATCATCGCTCGTTGGCGCATGCCACCGGAGAATTCATGCGCGTAATTTTCGTACTGGCGCTGCGGATCGGGAAAACCGACCTGGGCGAGGATGTCGATGGCCATGGCTTTCGCATCGCTGCGCGACTTGTTCTGATGATAGCGGATACCCTCGGCGATCTGATCGCCGATGCGCATCACCGGATCGAGATGGCTGGTCGGGTTCTGGAACACCATGCCGATCTCGGCGCCCCGCACCGCACGCATGGCATCGTCATCCAGCCTCGTCAGGTCACGGGCGCCCAGCATCACGGACCCGCCGACGATGCTGATCGCCTTTGATGGCAGCAGTTTCACCAGCGCCCGGCAGATCATGCTCTTGCCGGAACCGCTTTCGCCGACAAGACCGAGGATCTCGCCGCGGCCGAGATCGAAGGAGACGGTATCGATAAGCTTGCGCGTTTCGCCGTCGAGCATGGCGTTTACCACAAGATCGCGGACGGAGAGGATCGGCTCGCTCATTCTCGCACCCCCAGCCATTCACCCAGCCCATCGCCGAGCAGGCTGAAGCCGAAGGCCAGTACGACGATGGAGAGGCCGGGAAACAGGGTGATCCACCAGGCCGTGGTGATGAAGCTCTGGCCCTCGGCAACCATGACGCCCCATTCGGCGACCGGCGGCTGAACGCCGAGACCTAGATAGCTGATGGCCGCGCCATTGAGCAGCACAAGCACGGCATCCGACATGGAAAACACGATCGATCCGGCGATGGCATTGGGCAGAAGGTGCCGGAACATGATGCGGCTGCGGCTGAAACCGAGGCTGACGGCGGCAACCGCATAGTCGCTGTTCTTCAGCACCAGCATTTGCGCGCGGATCAGCCGCGCATAGGAGACCCAGCCGACAAGCGCCATGGCAATATAGAAGCTCGACAGACCCGGCCCGAGAATGGCGATGATCGACAGCATCAGGACCAGGAACGGAAAGGCAAGAATGATATCGACCAGCCGCATGAAGATCGTATCGATGATGCCGCCGAAGAACCCGGCGATCGTACCGACGAAGGTGCCGATCAGGAACGGGAAGGCGACGCCGATGACGGCGATCTGCAGGTCGATGCGCGTGCCCCAGATGACGCGCGAGAGGATGTCGCGGCCGAAATTGTCGGTGCCGAAGGGGTGGGCGAGGGTGGGGCCGGCGAGCCGAACCGCAGCATCCTGGTAGATTGGATCATATGGCGCGATCAGGGGTGCGGCGAGCGCGACCAGCAGAAACAGTCCCAGAGTGGCGGCACCGGTGGCCAGCGTCAGGTTGCGGCCAAGAAACCGGCTCCACGACACATTCATGCGAGTGGCTGCGGCGATCATAGGCGCACCCTCGGATCGAGCGTCACGGTGACGATATCGGCCAGGAAGTTGACCAGTACAGTGGCGCAGGCAAACACCATGGCGACGCCCTGGACCACCATGTAGTCGCGCGAGAAGATGGCGCGCACCAGGAGCTGGCCCATGCCCGGAATGGCAAACACGGTCTCGACCACGACAGTGCCTCCGATCAGCCAGCCGACGTTGACGGCCAGCAGGTTGACCGTCGGCACCAGCGAATTGGGCAGGACATGGCGCCAGAAGACGATGTTTTCCGGCATGCCGCGGGCGCGTGCCGCCGTCGCCAGGTCCGATTGCAACTCGACGATCATCGCCGCCCGCAGGCTGCGGGTCAAAACCGCCGACAGCGAAAGCGCGATGGTCAGGCTCGGCAGAACCAGGTGAGCGGCCTTGTCGATAAAGCTCTCGCCATAGCCGGACACCGGCAGGACGCCGAGCTTGACGGAGAACAGGATGATCAGCATCAGCGCCAGCCAGAAGGGCGGAAAGCCGATGCCGAGCGTCGAGACGATGCGCACGGCATGATCGGGCAGCCGACCGCTGTTGCGCGCCGCGAGAGCCGCCAATGGAACGGCAATCAGGATCGACAGGATCACACTGGTCAGAACCAGCACAAGTGTCGGTTCGATGCGCGTAAGGATCAGCTTCAGCACGTCGATCTTGTAGAGGATCGACTTGCCCATCTCGCCCTTGCCGAGATTTTGCACAAAGTAGAAATATTGCAGCCAGATCGGCTCGTCTAAACCGTATTGGGCGCGGATGCGGGCTATCGCTGTCGGTGTGGAGCGGGCGCCAAGCAGCACGCGGGCAGGATCGCCGGGGATCAGCCGGACAAGGATGAAGGTGATCACGCTGATGCCGAACAGCACCGGCAGAAACTGCAGCGGGCGAAATAGCACGAACCTATAGCGGTGCATCGGCTTGCACCTTTCCGGCCATTCGGCCTTGCGCAGATTGTCGCGTGCAACCGATCATGCCGTCGCCCTGTGGCGCGCCAGGAAGTCGAGAAGCAACGGATAGTAACCATCCGGGTTCTCATAGAATGGCATATGGCTGGCATTGTCGATGACGTGGAGCTCCGCGTCGGGAAGGTTGAGCTTCATGCGCAACGCGCAAGCCGGGGTCAATTCGTCATGCTCGCCGCAGGTGATCAGCACAGGAACGGTAATCCTGTGAAGGTCCGGCACGCGGTTCCAGTCCTTCAGATTGCCGATATAGAGGAATTCGTTCGGGCCCTGCATCGTGCTGTAAGGTCCCATGTTCCAGTCGTCGAGGGAGCGCTTGACCGGAGCCGGCCAATCCGAAAGCCGGCAGACATGGCGGTAGTTGAGAAGTGTGATCGCCGCCAGATATTCCGGGTGATCAGTGCTGCCGCGCGCCTCATGCTTCTGCATCATCGCCACCGTTTCCGAACCAAGGGCAGCACGCAGCCGCTCGAGTTCCACGATCAAATGCGGCATGTCGGCCACGGTATCCTCAAGGATCAGCGTCTCGAGGTTTTCCGGATAGGTCAGCGCATAGTCGATCGCGAGCCAGCCGCCCCAGGAATGGCCGAGCATATGGACCTTGCCGATGCCGAGTGCCTTGCGCACGGTCTCTGTTTCCTCGACATAGCGGCCAATGGTCCAAAGCGCAGCATCGGTCGGACGGTCGGATGCGCCTGTGCCGAGCTGGTCGAAGGCGACGACGCGGTAGCCCTGGTCGATGAGGCAGGAATGGGCGTCGCGCAGATAGTCGCAGGGCAGGCCAGGTCCGCCATTGAGACAGAAGACCGTGTCCGGTCCAGCGCCAAAACTGTAGGCGACGACCTTGTGGCCCGCCACCTCAATCTCGATGCGCTCATCCGGTTCCATCTCGCGCCACATCGTGCGTCTCCTGCATGCCGCAAACAGTGCTCATCTTTTCAGCAGGTCTATTTTTTAGCGTTTTCTCGGTTCCGCACCAGCTATAAGAAGTGATAGGATGTGACCTCCGCTGGCCTATGGACCCCGGTCCGACATTAGGATTCTCGCATGTTTGACGATATTGGTTCGATCCGATCGCGGCTGACCGAGGGGGAGACCTTGGATGGTCGGATCGATACCGCGTTCGAGGTCATCAAGGGGTTCGGCTTCGATGCGTTGATCTACGACTACACGCCGGTTCCCTACGATCTCGATGGCGCGCTGATGCTGCCCTCGCTGTTGAAGCTGCGCAACATTTCCGAGGACATGCGCGAATACTGGTTCGACCGCGAATATTTCCGCATCGATCCGGTGCAGCTGCTTGCCATGCGCACCACGACACCGTTTTTCTGGAACTACGATCACAAGGCCGGAACACCGATCAACCGCTTCCTCGACGAGCGTAGCGCTCCGGTGTCACGCTATCTCCACGAGCGCAACATGTCCTGCGGCGTCACCGTGCCCGTGCATCTGCCGCGCGGCGACTGTGCGACCGTGACGGGGGTGCGCTTCGGCGCGGGCCGAGGCTTCCAGAGCGACGCGGATCGCCACATGGCCGATTTCGGCCTTCTGGCTCATGTCTTCCACGAGGCCGCCTATGCAGCTTTCGACGAAACAGCGAAGACCGGAACTCGCGCGCATCTGACGAACCGCGAGCGCGAGTGCCTGCGGCATTCGGCGGAAGGCCTGTCTGCCAAGGAAATTTCCCGCATCATCAGCCGCTCGGTTCCAACAGTGGTCATGCATCTCAATGCCGCCGCCAAGAAGCTTGGCGCCAAGAACCGGACTCAGGCCGTGGTGCGCGCCACCCATTATCGCCTGCTGGAAGAGCCGCCATCCTATTACTTGTGATAGCTGCCGCCACTGAAAACGGGAGGCTATGCTTTCTCCATCGGAACAACCGCATGGAGATGAAGACGTGGCACCGGTCGAAGTTCAGGAATCCTATCTGCCGTTTCGAGGCTATCAGACCTGGTACCGGATCACCGGATCGCTGGATTCGCCGTTGCTGCCGCTCGTCGTCGCCCATGGCGGACCCGGCTGCACCCATGACTATGTCGACAGCTTCAAGGATATCGCTGTACTCGATGGCCGCCCGGTCATCCACTACGACCAGCTCGGCAATGGCAACTCGACACGACTGCCGGAAAAGGGCCCGGATTTCTGGACGGTCGATCTGTTTCTCGAAGAGCTGGACGCGCTTTTGAAGCATCTCGGCATCGCGGATCGTTATGCCTTTCTCGGCCAGTCCTGGGGCGGCATGCTCGGCGCCGAACATGCGGTGTTGCGACCGAAGGGGCTGAAGGCGTTGGTTATCGCCAATTCGCCCGCCAACATGCACACCTGGGTCTCGGAGGCCAACCGCTTGCGCCGCGACCTGCCGGCCGAGGTTCAGGCGACTCTTCTCCTGCACGAACAAGCCGGGACGATCACCGATCCGGATTATATCGCGGCATCGCGCGTGTTTTACGATCGCCATGTCTGCCGTGTCTCGCCCTGGCCGCCGGAAGTGGCGCGCACTTTCGCCATCATGGATGAGGACAATACCGTCTACCGCAACATGAACGGTCCGACCGAGTTCCACGTCATCGGCACGATGAAGGACTGGACGATCGAGGACCGACTGCCACAGATCGAAGCGCCCACCCTGCTGATCTCCGGTCGTCACGACGAGGCAACGCCCGAGGTCGTGCGCCCCTATGTCGAACGTGTGCCGGGATGCCGCTGGGTCATCTTCGAGCAGTCCAGCCACATGCCCCATGTCGAGGAAAAGGCCCTTTGCCTGGCGACGGTTTCGGACTTTCTCAAACAGCACGACCAGGCTTGAGCTTGTAACGGACACCTGCAACACCCTCGGCGCGACCGCACTTACGCATTCGGCGCGCGGGCTCGCGGCGAATTGGCCGAAGCGGATCAGTATTTCGACGAGCCGTCAGCACGGGTTGCTTCCGGCGCTCAGAGCCTGACTCGAAAAGACCTCAATAGGCATGGTACCTTGCGAGCCTCCGAGTGAGAATGCGGATATGAGCGATAAGCATCCAGGCTTCAGCGGAAGCGATTGATTTTTCCCAATCCTTGGCCAGTCGTCTGCATCGGCCAAGCCAGGCGAATGTGCGCTCCACGACCCAGCGACGCGGCAGCACTTCAAAGCCTTTTGCCTTGTCTGTTCGCTTGACGATTTGCAACGTGAACTTCGCGACCTTGCGCAATGCGGCCCGCAGCTTCGGACCGGCATAACCGCCGTCAGCAAAGATGTGCCTGAGCCAAGGCCAGCGTCTGAGGATGGTTTTGAGAGCCGCCACTGCACCATCGCGGTCTTGAATGTCAGCGCTGTGGACGGCGAGCCCCACCATCAAACCGAGCGTGTCGACAACGATATGACGCTTGCGGCCTTTGATCTTCTTGCCCGCGTCAAAGCCCGCAATCCCGCCGCTTTCAGTCGTTTTGACGCTCTGACTGTCTATCACGCCTGCCGTCGGTGAGGCTTCCTTTCCTTCCAGCTCTCGCGTCTCCATAACGAGATGATGGTTGATCCGCGTCCACAAGCCAGTCGCCCGCCACTCGTAGAAGTAACCCTGCACAGTTGAATAGGGTGGAAAATCTTTCGGTAGCATCCGCCATTGGCATCCGGTCGACGCGATATATAGCAGTGCGTTTAAAACTTCGCGCAATTCCGTCTTGCGCGGTCGACCAAGCCTACGGGGCATCGGCATAAACGGAGCAATCAGCGACCACTCCCTGTCCGTCAGATCACTTGCATAACGCCCCGTCCGTCGGCCATATTGGCGACGGGTGAAATCAGTCCAGCCCATTGCGGTCTCCATCGAATCCTAAGCAAATCCGAAGGAATCACAACTGGCTGATTTCACTCAATTCTTTTTCGGTCAGGTTCTCAGGCAACGTCCGCGCCGGTTTGCTGCGTTTCCTGCCGCATCAGATCGACAAAGGCTTCGCAGCTCCACGACAGTGCCGAATCCGCCTTGGTGATGATGCCGTAATCTGCCTCCTTCGTGGAGCGGAAGGGGCGCATGATCAGTTTTTCGCTCTGAAAATAGGCAGCGATCAGCGTCGGGACGATGGCGATCCCCAGCCCTTGGGCCGCACAGACGCAGGCCGTCTCCACCGAATGCACTTCGAGGCTGCAGCGATAGCTCGGCACCATGCGGCGCAATTCATGCTCCAACTCGTTGCGGTTGATTCGCTGTCGGCCGAGGAGAATCAGGTCGTTGCGAGCGAGATCGTTGACATCGATGGTTTCCTTGGATGCCAACGGATGCCCTGCGGGCATGACGCAGGTCGTGCCGCTGGAGGAGAGCGAAACCGTGTTGAAACCCGGCTCCTCCGGCGGCAGGCGCACGAAACCCAGGTCGGCCACCCGTCCGCGCACCATGCGTTCGATCGCATCATACGGCCCGCTCAGAATCTCGACCGTGACCCGCGGGTGGTCAGCCTTGAAGCGAGCGATAAGCGGCGGCAGCATGGTCGTCGCCAGACTGTGGGGGAAGGCCACGCGGATCAGCGCCTCGCCGAAGATGCCCGTGCGGATATCGCCGATCTTCGTGCGCAGCTTGGCCATGCTTTGCGCGACTTCATCGATCTCTCCGACCAGAAGAAAGGCCTCAGGTTTCGGCTTTAGCCGGCCCTTCTCACGCAGGAACAGTTCACGCCCGATTTCCTCCTCCAGGGCCGCCAACTGACGGCTGATGGCCGACTGCGAAAGTCCGAGCTGCGAGGCAGCCGAGATCGTCGAGCCTGTATCCATGATGGTTTTGAAGATTTCCAGCTGCTTGAAGTTCATGCGCGCGATCCTAGGCGGATTGTCTGCGAAGGCAAGCGCCCATGCTGCTGTCAGCGGGCCGCGAAAAATGCATAGGGTGATGCCGCCACCTCATAAGATTGCGGGCAGCTGAAACACCGCTATCGTTTCACCAACACAAAAGAGAAAAAGGGGTTCCAACCATGATCATCGATTGTCCCATGCCCGACCGCGGGGCGTGACGAGGTGAGCGTCTTCATCATCCGCCGATTGATGCAGAGCGTCGCTGTCCTGCTCGTCACCGCCCTTGTCGTCTTCCTGGGGGTCTATGCGATCGGTGATCCGGTCGAGATGCTGATCTCGCCCGATGCAAGTCCCGCCGAGCGCGCCCAGGTGATCGCCTCTCTTGGTCTCGACAGGCCGCTTTGGCAGCAGTTCCTGACCTTCATCTGGAATGTCGTCCATGGAGATCTCGGCCGCTCCTTCGTCTTCAACCGGCCGACGATCACGCTCATCCTCGAACGGTTGCCGGCAACGCTGGAGCTGACGTTGACGGCGCTCGCCATCGCGCTCTTCATCGGCATACCGCTCGGACTGATCTCCGGCCTGAAGCCGAACAGCGCGACGGACGAGGCCATCATGACCGGCTCGATCCTTGGGTTTTCTCTGCCGAGCTTCTGGCAGGGCATGATGCTGATCATGATCTTTTCCATCTGGCTCGGCTGGTTACCCTCCACAGGGCGCGGCGAGCTGGGCTTGTTTCTCGGCATCCAGTCGAGTTTCTTCACGCTCGATGGCCTTACCCATCTCATTCTTCCCGCAGTCAACCTGTCTCTGTTCAAGCTGTCGCTGGTGATCCGCCTGACCCGAACGGGGGTGCGCGAAACCATGCCGCTCGATTTCGTCAAATTCGCCCGTGCGAAGGGCATATCGGAACGGCGCATCGTTTTCGTCCATGTGCTGAAGAACATCCTGATCCCGCTGATCACCGTCATTGGCATGGAACTCGGCAGCATGCTGGCCTTTGCCGTGGTCACGGAGACGATCTTTGCCTGGCCCGGCATCGGCAAGCTGCTGATCGATTCCATCATGCGCCTCGATCGGCCCGTCGTCGTCGCCTATCTGCTGGTGATCGTCAGCCTGTTCATCCTGATCAACTTCGTGGTCGACATTCTCTACTCGCTGATCGATCCGCGCGTGCGCCTGGGGGAACCGTCATGAGCGCGATCACTGCATTCTTCGGCGAAGAAACGACGACCGGCCGCCTGCTGCGCGGCATTGCCAGAAGTCCAAAGGCGCTGATCGCGACCGTGATCTGTCTCGCGCTTTTCCTGGTCGCCCTGGCTGGCCCTTGGCTGACCCCGCAGAACCCTTACGACCTGGCGGTTCTCGACATTCTCGATGCCAAGCTGCCGCCGGGTTCGGAAAGCATGGGCGGCATGGTCTACTGGCTGGGCACGGACGGCCAGGGTCGCGACATGCTGTCGGCGATGATCTACGGCCTGCGCACCAGCATCGGCGTCGGCGTCTTTTCCGGCATCGTCGCGCTGGTCATCGGCACCGCGCTTGGGCTGATCGCCGCCTACTACGGCGGGCGGATCGATGCCTTCATCATGCGCGTCGTCGATCTGATGCTGGGCCTGCCGACCATCCTTGTCGCTTTGATGCTGCTTGCCCTTCTCGGTCAGGGGCTGTGGAAGGTAATCTTCGCGCTGGTTTTGGTGCAATGGGCAACCTTTGCCCGTTCGGCCCGCAGTGCGGCACTGGTGGAGAAGAACAAGGATTATATCGAGGCCGCCGTGACGCTGGGCATTTCCACGCCCCGCATCCTGTTCGGTCACCTCCTGCCCAATTGCCTGCCGCCGCTGATCGTCATCGGCATGCTGCAGGTGGCGAATGCGATTTCCGCCGAAGCGACGCTCTCCTTCCTCGGCATCGGCCTGCCGATCACCGAACCCTCGCTCGGGCTTTTGATCGCCAACGGATACCAGGTGCTGATGTCCGGCGAATACTGGATCAGCGTCTATCCCGGCCTGCTGCTGCTGCTTCTCGTCTTCTCGATCAACATTACGGGTGACCGCTGCCGCGAGATCCTCAATCCCCGTCTGGGCGAAAGGTAAGCGCCATGACGCAACCCGTTCTCGAAGTCACCAATCTTTCCACGCATTTTCCGACGCGACGGGGCATCATCAAGGCTGTCGATGAGGTCAGTTTCAGCGTCGGACAGCGAGAGATCGTCGGTCTCGTCGGCGAATCCGGTTCGGGAAAGTCGATTACCGGCTTTTCGGTCCTGGGGCTGGTCGATCCCCCAGGCCGCGTGGTCTCCGGCAGCATCCGTTTCCGGGGAGAGGAACTGACGCAATTGCCGCAAAAGGCCATGCGCGCCATTCGCGGCAAGCGCATCGCGATGATCTTCCAGGATCCGATGATGACGCTCAACCCGGTGCTTTCCATCGGAACGCAAATGGTCGAGGCGGTTCTGGCACATGACACTGTCAGCCGGGCGGAAGCGCGCATCCGCTCCCGTGATGCGCTCGGCATGGTCGGCATTCCATCCCCTGAGGAACGGCTGGATGCCTATCCGCATCAGTTTTCCGGCGGCATGCGGCAGCGCGTGGCGATCGCGATCGCGCTCCTGCACCGGCCCGACCTCATCATTGCCGACGAGCCGACAACCGCGCTCGACGTCACGATCCAGTCGCAGATCCTCTACGAAATCAAGCGGCTGGCACAGGAGTTCTCGATGGCGCTGGTCTGGATCAGCCACGATCTCGGCGTCGTGGCCGCGCTCGCGGACCGGGTTCTGGTCATGTATGCGGGGCGGATCGTCGAGGCAGGTCCCGTCGACGATGTTCTGTCGCGACCGGCACATCCCTACACTGCCGGGTTGATGCAGGCGATCCCGTCGGCCGTGCCTCGCGGCGAGCCGTTGCGGCCGATCCCCGGCATGGCACCGTCGCCGCTGGCCCGACCCACTGGCTGTTCCTTCCGCGACCGCTGCGCCCTCGCCACCGAAATATGCACCAGTCATCCGGCCCTCGCTGTCGAGGCGGGCCGCGAATGGCGCTGCTTTCATCCTAGCCACGGGAGGGTCGCATGATGGAAACGCCCCTGATCGAAGCAATTAACGTCAGCCGGCGCTTCTCCCGCAAGCTCGACTATGCCGAAAAGATCGCCCGTGCCTTCGGCGCCAATCTCTCCGAGAAGACGGTTCATGCCGTCGATGAGGTGAGCCTTGCCGTCAACAGCGGCGAGGTGGTCGGGCTGGTCGGTGAATCCGGCTGCGGAAAGTCGACGCTCGGTCGCGTCATGGCGGGAATCATGCCTGCCAGCGCGGGTGAGGTCCGCTGGAAGGGCAGGGAGCTTGCAACCCTGAAGGGGGCCGAGAAGCGGCAGGCGCGGCTTGCGGCCCAGATGATTTTCCAGGACCCGATGTCGACGCTCAATCCGCGCAAGCGGGTGATCGACATCATTGGCGAGGCACCCATGGTGCATGGCCTCGTGGCCCGTTCCGCGCTTCGCGGATACGTGGCGGAGCTCGCAGAGCGCGTGGGCCTTGATCCTTCCTATCTCGATCGCTATCCGCACCAGTTTTCCGGTGGCCAGCGGCAGCGCATCGGCATCGCGCGTGCGTTGGCTGTAAAGCCGGAACTGATCGTCTGCGACGAGTCGGTGGCGGCGCTCGACGTGTCAATCCAGGCGCAGATCCTCAATCTGTTCATGGATCTCAGGAAAGAGTTTGGTCTGACCTATCTGTTCATCAGCCATGATCTCGGCGTGGTGAAGCATATCTGTGACCGGGTCGTGGTGATGTATCTGGGGCGCATCGTTGAGACGGGCACACCTGACGAACTCTTCGCCAATCCGAAGCACCCCTATACGCAGGCGCTGATCCGCGAACTTCCGAGCATCAATGATCGGCGGCGCGATTTCACGCCGGTAAAGGGCGAAATCCCGTCGCCGCTGCATCCGCCGACGGGCTGCCATTTCCATCCGCGCTGTCCGCATGCCTTTGCCCGCTGTCATCAGGAAAGACCCTTTCTGCAGCAGACAGGGCCGGGGCAGGCCAACGCGTGCCACCTGAATGACGAACCGAGCCCGGCGGCAAGAACCGGGACCTTCCACATCGTCAGTTAACCGAGAGAGGAACAAGAATATGTATCGCAAGACCTTTTACGCCGCGATGATTGCAAGCACCATGCTCGCATCATCGATCGCTTCTGCCGCGAGCCTGACCATTGGCAGTTCGACAGAACCCTCGTCCATCGACCCGCAATTCTCGCGCACCGGCAACAACCAGAATGTTGCCATGCAGATCTTCGACCGTCTGCTGGAAACGGATACCACGATCGGCATTCATCCGGCACTTGCCGTTTCGTGGGAGAATACCGACCCGCTCACTTGGCAGGTGAAGCTGCGCGAGGGGGTCAAGTTCCATGACGGTTCGCCGCTGACCGCGGAGGACGTGATCTTCTCGCTCACACGCGCCAAGGACATCCCGAACAGCCCGGCGCCGTTTTCAGGCAATGTCGCGGCGATCGACAGCATGAAGGCGATCGACGACCTGACCGTGGAATTCAAGACGAAGAAGCCGGCGCCGGATTTCATCGAACAGGTCGGTTTTGTCTATATCGTCAGCAAGAAGGTGGCCGAGACCGCGACGATCGAGGATTTCAACAGCGGCAAGGCGGCGATCGGAACGGGGGCTTATAAGTTCAAGTCCTGGACGCCGGGCGACAACCTGACGCTGACGCGCAACGACGACTTCTGGGGCAAGAGCCAGGATTTCGATACCGTCACCATCAAGTTCATTTCCAATGATGCATCGCGGGTGGCCGCGCTGCGCTCCGGCGCCGTCGATCTGATCGATTCCGTTCCGCCCGGTGATGTGAAAACCCTGTCGTCGATCTCCGACTTGAAGGTCTTCTCCATCCCGTCGGCGCGCCTGATTTACCTCGCGCTGGACAGTGCGCGTGACGAGAGCCCCTTCGTCACCGACAAGGATGGCAAGCCGCTGGCGAAGAACCCGCTGAAAGACAAGAATGTTCGCATTGCCCTGTCCGAGCTGATCAACCGCCAGCTGATCGTGGATCGCATTCTGGATGGTTCGGGCGAACCGGCGGGCCAGCTGGTCCCGGCCGGCGTCGCCGGCAACGATCCGACCATTGCCGCACCGGCCTTTGCACCCGATGACGCGAAAAAACGTCTTGCCGATGCGGGCTATGCGGATGGGTTCGGCATTACCCTGCACACGTCGAACGACCGTTTCCCGGGTGACTCGGAAACCGCCCAGGCACTTGGCCAGATGTTTGCCCGTGGCGGTTTGACGGTGAACGGCGTGGTGGCGCAACCTTACAATGTCTATACCAAAGGTGCCTCGGCGCAGGAATTCAGCGCCTTCATCTTTTCGCTCGGCAATTCCACCCCGACCTCGGCGACGGGGCTTCGTAACCTGTTGATGACCTATAACAAGGAGGCCGGCACGGGTTCGTTCAATCGGGTGCGCTACAGCGATCCGGCCTTCGACGAGATGATGCAGGCAGCCATGGGCGAATTCGACAGCGACAAGCGGATCGAGCTGCTGCAGAAAGCCACCGCTCATGCCTTCCAGGACATGCCGGTCATTCCGCTGTTCTGGCAGAAGGTGCATTGGGCGGGCAAGGCCACGTTGTCCTACGATGCCAACATGACGGAAGACACCAGCGCAACGCTTGCAAAGCTCGCCAAGTGACCTCCGGCGGGCGCAGCAATGAGCGGCGCCCGCTCATCTCTCCAAGCTCAAGGAATGTATGATGACGATGCTGGCGTCTTCCGGCCCGCAGGCGATTGCCGACGATGTGATTGTAGAACGCGACGTGATGGTGGTGATGGGTGACGGTGTGCGCCTGGCGACCGACATCTACCGTCCGGCTTCCGGCGGTCAGGTGATTTCAACGCCGTTGCCCGCCATCCTCGAGCGTACGCCTTATGGCAAAGGCGAGCGATCACGCTCGGAAATCGAAGTGGGCATGGCAAGCCCGATGCGCCGGGATGAGGTCGCGGCCTATTTCGTGCGCGCCGGCTATGTCGTGATCTACCAGGATTGCCGCGGCCGCTATGGTTCGGAAGGCGAATTCTCGAAATATGTGTCGGAGGCCGCCGACGGCTACGACACGGCGCAATGGCTGGTGGCGCAGGATTGGTCGAATGGCCGCTTCGCCACCATGGGGCTGTCCTACGCGGCCCACACGCAGGCGGCGCTTGCCTGCCTCAATCCACCCGGACTTGCCTGCATGGTGATGGATTCCGGCGGCTTCTCCAATGCGTACCGATGCGGTATCCGCCAGGGCGGCGCATTCGAACTGAAGCAGGCCAGCTGGGCGTATAACAATGCCCGCGAGGCCGCCGAAGGCCTGGCGAGATCCGCGATCGAGGCAGAGGATATCCGCGCCTGGTTCAAGGCCATGCCGTGGAGCGAAGGCGTATCTCCCATTCGCGAAGCGCCGGAATATGAAGCCTATCTGCTGGACCAATGGCGCAGCGGTGCCTTCGATGACAGTTGGCGGCGCGTGGGGCTCTACATGGAAGGCTTCTACTCCACCTTCCCGGAGGTCCCCGTTGTGCTGATGTCCAGCTGGTATGATGCCTATGTGAAATCGACACTCGACAATTATACGGGTCTTTCCGGCAATGCGCGCCGGCCGCTGTCTCTGATCATGGGGCCCTGGCTGCACGGCAACCGCAACAGCACGTTTGCCGGCGACATTTCCTTCGGAGCTGAGGCGCCGATCGGTGGCCATGTGGCGGAAAGCTGGCTCGACTACCGCCGCCGTTGGTTCGATCGCTGGCTGAAGACCGGCATGCCCGAGGCTTGCGAGGAACCGCAAGTGCGCTACTTCCTGATGGGCGGCGGCTCCGGTTCGAAAACTGAAGAGGAGCGTCTCGACCATGGCGGCTCCTGGTGCACGGCCCCCGACTGGCCGCTTCCGGGCGCCAAAAGCCAGTCCCTGTATCTGCATGCGGGCGGCCGGCTCAAGCCAGTCGAACCGGCGGAAGAAGCGGCTGCCTTTTCCTATGATTTCGACCCGAACGATCCGGTGCCGACCATCGGCGGATCGTTGACCAGCGGCCAGCCAATCTTTGAAGGTGGTGGCTTCGACCAGCGCGAGGCGGAGCGCTTCTTCGGCAGCCGTAACCTGGGACTGCCTCTTTCCGCGCGGCCGGATGTCCTGTCCTTCGAGACCGAACTGCTGGAGGACGATCTCGCCGTGATCGGCCCGATCACCATCGAATTGCATGCAGCGTCGAACGCGCCCGATACCGATTTCACCGCCAAGCTGATCGATGTCTATCCCCCGAGCGCGGACTATCCGCTCGGCTTTGCCCTGAACATCACCGATGGCATCTTCCGATGCCGCTACAGGCATTCCTTCGAAAATCCGGCTCCCATCGAGACGGGGGAGGTGTTCCAGATCACGATCGAACCTTTTGCGACGGCCAATCTCTTCCGGAAAGGGCATCGGATCCGCCTCGATATTTCCTCGTCAAACTTCCCGAAATACGATGTCAATCCGAACACCTTTGCACCGGAGGGCACTGGTCGCCTGACGCAGGTCGCCCGCAACACCGTTTTCAGCAGCCGGACGCATCCGTCACGCCTGGTGCTGCCAGTTGTCCCCAAGGATCGCATCACGCCGCTCGGTCCTCCTTCGGCGCCGATCAAGGAGGCGTCACCGGCATGAGCATCACCATTGCCATCACGGGACAGGCATTGATCCATCAGCCGCTTAATCTCGACTGTGCAGATGCGGCTGAAATGCTGGATTTCCTCAAGGCCGATGCGACGATCGGCAACTTCGAAGGCGTGATTGATGCACCCGGCGCGTGGCCCACCAAGACCAAGACGGTGCATGCCGTCAAGGAACCGGTACTTGCCTCGCTCGCAGCACTCGGCTTTAGCGCCATGGCGCATGCAAACAATCATGCCTTCGATCTCGGTCCGCCCGGTATTGCCGCGACCCATGCCGCCATGCAGCGCCACAACATCCTTCTTGCCGGCAGCGGCCAAAATCTTGCCGAGGCGGCCCGCCCCGTCGAATGGTCAACCCATAGCAAGAACCTCGCCCTCTTTTCGGTCGATCTCGGACCACAGGCCGACATCGTCTATGCGGGTCTGCACCGGGCAGGCATCGCGCCCTTGCGCGTTCGGCGCAGCACCGTGCTGCCGGATGCCGATTATGCCAGGCTGCTGGCGATCCACGAGGAGACGGGCGATGCTGCGCGTCTCGCAGCCAGGCGAAGGGCACAGTATAGCCCGGAAGCGACCGAAGGTTTCGATGCCTTCGGCGGAAGTTTTGTTCGAGGTGACCGCGTGGAAGGGCGCTGGACGGTTGATCCGGAGGACCTCAGCCGTCTCGTCACTGCGCTCGGGGATGCAAAACGTCGGGGCAATATCGTGCTTCTGGCGCTGCATAACCATCACTGGGATTCCGACTGGGCGACATCACCCGGCTGGCTTGATGGATTGTCCAGGCACTTGGTGGATGCGGGTGCCGATGTCATCATCGGGACGGGCGCGCCGGTGATGCAGCCGCTCAGCCTCCACCGTAACCGGGCGATCATGCCGGGCCTGGGCAACCTCATCTTCCATACCGCCCGTGCCGAACTCTATGACGCCATGGGCATCGATGTCTGGCGCAGCGTGGCGGTGCGCCTGACGCTCGATGATGACGGGGCTGTCGAAAATATCGCCATCCTTCCGCTTGCGGCTTGCCGGCTGAATTCGGACGGTCGGCCTCCCGCCTTGCTCAAAGGGGCGGACGCCGAGGACATCGTCGCGCGCTTCATGCCGGGTAATCCGGCACCACGGTAAGGCGTGATTGCGCCCAATTCGCTTGCGCTTTTTCCCGGATGGCGGCTCTGCAATTCGCGCCGCAACATGTCTGCCGAAGGTTTGGGCGTCGTGGCAGTTAGCCCTGCGCTAGTCCGCCGAGTTCGGTATTACCCGTCGAACAGCCGATAGCACGCGCTGTCACATCGAACGGCTAAGGCCGCCATCGACTGGCAATGCAACCCCCGTCACATAGCTCGCTTGTTGGCTGGCGAGAAAAGAAACCACAGCTGCGAATTCTTCCGGTCGACCATATCGACCGACAGCAATTTCCCGCTGGCTGTCCGCTGCGACGACGGTCTGATCCACGCCGCGCTCTGCGGCATCCATCGCGTCGAGCCGCGTGGTGCGTTCTGTCGCGAACCGGCCGGGAAGCACGACATTGACGGTGACACCGTCACCGGCAACTTCGGAAGCCAGCGTTTTCGCCCATCCGGCCAAGGCTGACCGCAATGCATTTGATGCGGCAAGGCCGGGAATAGGCTCGCGAATGCTTGTCGATGATACGGCGATGATACGGCCAAATCCACGCCGTCGCATTCCCGGCAGATAGTGTGTCGCGATGTCCACTTGGCTTAGAAACATCGCTGAGAACTGCTTCTGCCAGAATTGCTCGTGGTACTCGGATGCGGCGATCGGAGGAGGGCCACCGCCGTTGAGCAGCAGGATGTCGATCCCGGCTGACCGCCGATCGATTTCCGCCATCATCTGCGCGACGCTTTCCCGGTCGAACAAGTCACAGGCAATGGAGGTAACTGCGCCGGGAGATCCTTGCAGCCGGGTCTCGGCTGATCGCAACGTCGTTTCGTCCCGGCCGATCAGGATAACATCGACACCCTTGCGGGCCAGGGCCTCCGCGACGCCAAAGCCCAATCCCTTGCTTGCGCCGAGAAGAAGTGCGGTTTGTTTCCGGCTTGAATTCATTTGGGCGTCCATTCCTGTGTTTTGCCTGAGGATGCGATTGCTGCGATCGCATCGATGAATTTTCCGATGTCCTGTTGCGTGGTGCTCAAATGCACGGATGCGCGCAGGAGTTCAGGTATCTCCCGCAGATCCAGATCGCAGGGCGTATAAGCTCGTCCGTTCATGCCGATGGCGATACCCCGGCGGGCGAGCGATTCTTTGACCGCATCGCAAGGAACACCCCCAAGGACGAAGGTGACGCAGGCGGATTTCTCTTGTCCCAGATCCAGAATGCGGACACCCGGAACAGCATTCAGGGCCGCTCTCAGCTGCGAAGCGGTTTCATCAAGTGTTGTGCGTGTATTGGAAACCCCATGCTGAAGCGCCAGTTCTATCGCTTTCCCCAGGCCCAGTTTGAGTGCAGCTGATGCTTCGCCCGCATCGAATGCTTTTGGTTTGCGGATTGGTGTGGAGTGCTGACTATTCCAGGCAATTGAAAAGTTGTCGATCTTGCGGGGGACCGCCGCGGCCGCGAGGCGCGGCGAAATGAATGCCAACGCTGTCCCGCGAGGTCCCCGCAGATATTTTCGTCCGCATGCCACCAGTGCATCGCAGCCGAGTTCCTTCACATCGATCGGTATCTGTCCAAGCGCCTGGCTGGCGTCGATGATGTAGAAGGCATTGGCGCCACTATCGCGGATGGCCTTGCCGATCGCTGCGGCCGGATTGATCAACGCACCACTTGCGCCGATCCAGGTCAGCGCCACGATCCGAACGTCCGGGGTAAGCGCCTGTTTCAGTGCATCGACATCGACCGCGGTGCTCTCGTCTGACACCATGACGGATACCGATGCACCACTCAATTTTGCAACGTTCTGCAGACAGGCGAGATTGCCCATCCACTCCTGGCGGCTAGCCAATATTTTGTCTCCGGCCTCAAGGGGGATCGTGGAAACAATGTCGCCAAAAAGTTGGCCGTGACCCGTGCCGAAGACAATGTCCTCCGGGCCGGCATTCAACAGGCGAGCGGCCCGATCATAAACGGCGGCCAGTTGGCTGGCGGCCATCGCTGCGGCTTCCATCGGTCCGAATTGGGCCTCCAGATGCAACTGGTCGATGATCGCCTGTAGCGTCTCCGGTGCGGGGATACCCGCACCAGCGTGATTGAAATGAACAACGGGCATCTTTTTAGCGTCCGTCAGCGAACGTGAAACACGGCTTCGACCTCAACGGGAACATTGGCGGGTAACCCGGCCATGCCGACTGCTGAACGTGCATGTTCGCCGCGTTCGCCGAACACGGCGTTCATCACTTCCGAAGCTCCGTTGCCGATTTGCGAGAATGCAGCGAAGCCGGGAGCGGCATTGATAAAAATGGTGAGCTTGGCCAGTTGAATGACACGATCAAGGTCGCCGTCCAAAGCCTGGTCCACCCAATAGATGACATTTGCCGCACACAGCTTGGCACTCTTCAAGGCCGTTTCAACATCGATCTCTGCGCCCACTTTACCGGTGAAGACAATATCACTGAGGGCTTCCGGTATCTGTCCAGAAACATAGAGGATGTCCCCGATGCGTTTGGTCGGCGCGAACGGCAGATTGGGTCGGGAAAGCTCAGGCCACGCTATGCCACAGGCTTCGAGCGTCGTTCGGTAACTGGTCATGATGTCTCCTGCGATTGTCAGGACACATTGCCAAACCATGATCCAAACATGTAGCCTTATAATAATTGTCTCGATATCAGGAAATTTTATGGCAGTGAATTTCGACATTCGACTACTTAGGATGTTCATCGCGGTGGCCGAGACCGGGGTCGTCAGTAAAGCTGCCGAACGCCTCGCACGCACTCAAGCCGCCGTGAGCATGCAGTTGCAACGCATCGAGCAGGATTTGAATACGCAGCTGCTTGAACGGTCGTCGAAAGGCGTCGCGTTGACCGATGCCGGTAAATCATTTCTAGCCTATGCGCGAAAGACAGTCGCCCTGACGGAGGACATGCAACGCGGCCTGACCGATCAGCGGCTGGCAGGAAGGGTTCGTGTCGGCATGTTTGAGGATCTCGCAGTCACAAGACTTCCCACTGCGCTTGCGGAGTTTCGTCGAAAGCACCCGTATGTCGAGATCGAATTGACTTCGTCCTATTCGAAGGAATTGGCACGGATGCTCACGGAAGGCCGGGCTGACCTCGTTATAGCGGATCCGGCCCGGTTCACCGTGCCACCACAGAGCTGCATTTCCAGACGGCTGGTCTGGTCCGCAAGCCGCCTGATTGATGTGGAAGAAAAGGTGTCTCTTCCCCTTATTCTCTTCGATACGGAGTGCTCCTGGCAGGACAGAATGCTGTCTGCGCTCGCTGAAGCTGGTACGGCTTGGCACACTGGATGCAAAGTCAAGACGCTGCCAGCCATGCTTTCGGCGCTACGGGCTGGATTGGGCTTTGGTCTCCTGTTTCCCGAGGCTGTGCCCTTGGATTGTGCGGTCATCGACGGGCAATATGGCTTGCCAAACGCGCCATCTGCGGAATTTGGCGTGTTTTACGGTGCCAAAGCGTCGATCCTTGTTCAGGAGTTGGCGTTGTTTCTGAATCACGACTACTAACGAGAACGGCGCTCAAACGCGTGTGGCGCCGACTGTTGGCTCATCAAGTGTGAAAACCGCACAGCAATCTCAAATCAATCGACCCGCTATCTGATTGAAAATGTCGGCGCGAGAGGCCTGCGGTAAAAGGCAAAACCGCTACCGTTCGATGAGCGCATTGACATTACCATTCTTCACTTTCGAAAACGCGCCGCAGAAAGACTGGAGATTTCCAGCGTGGTTTCCCGTTCGGCGATTAGATCCGAAGCGAGTTTTCCGGTGACCGGGCCGGTTGCAAGTCCGATATGGCCATGACCGAAGGCATGGATGATGTCGTTGCTGACGCTGCTCGGTCCGATCACGGGCAGGCCGTCGGCGATCGATGGCCGGTGGCCCATCCAGCGATCGATCCCGTTCGTTCCGGAAAGATGTGAAATTGCCGGATAGGCGGATGCTGCATGTCGCAGCAGGATGTCCGCACGCCGCCAATCGGGCGCGGCGGCGACGCTGGCCAGTTCGACCTGTCCGGCGATGCGCAGACCGGCGAGCGTTGGATTGTTGCCCATCTTGCCGTCCCCGGGCATGACAGGCATGGCGCCGGCCAGGATTTGGCGCGGAATGACCACATGATACCCGCGTTCGCTTTGCAGCGGCACCGTATCACCTGCCTGTGCCGCGAGGGTTTTGGAATGGATGCCGGCGGCGATGACGGCGCGGTCGCAGGGGACCGAGCCGGACTCAGTGACAACGCCTTGCAGCCGACCCTTCTCTACCCGGAAACCGGTGGCCTTCATCTGAATGCGCTCGGCCCCGAGCGTCACGGCATGATCGACGATGGCAGCGACATAACCACCCGGATCGACGCAATGGCCACCCTTTTCCACATAGGCGGCGAATGTGTAGCGAGGGGCGAGATCCGGCTCCAATTCATGCAGTTCTGCGCCAGACAGCTCGCGGTACGCGACGCCGTTGTCGCGTCGCAGTTGCCAGGCAAATGCCTCAGCCTCGAAGGCGTGTCGGTCGGGATAGGCATAGATCAGTCCCTTGCGGGTGACGAGATCGCCGCGACCGATTTTTTCCGCCAGCGCCTGATGCCGCGTCGGTGCGTCATGCAGGAGGCCGGAGAGGATGCGGGCCGTGCGCGTGACCTTCGTGGCTGTCGAACCGGCGGCGACGAAGCGTGCAAGCCATGGTGCAAGCGATGCCAGATAAGGCCAGCGGATGGCGAGGGGGCCGCCGGGGTCGGCGAGATAGCCGGGAACCTTTTTCCAAAGTCCCGGCATCGACATCGGGATGATCGATGCCGGGCTGATCCAGCCGCTGTTGCCGTAGCTCGCTGCATGCCGACCACCGGGCTGTTCGGGCTCCATGATCGAGACACGGTGCCCCTGTTCGACAAGTTCAAGCGCGGTGGATGCCCCGACAATGCCGGCTCCGATGACGACTACATGCATGACTTTTCTCTGGGATAAGGCTTCGTTGGCTTGCGCGGGGAGGCGAATGTCATTCCTGGAACGCCTCTTCACGGACACGGCTGATCTTGGGAAGCGCAACGATCACCAGCGCGATCACCGCGAAAGCCAGCAACATGGCCGAGATGGGCCGATCGACGAAGATCACCGGATTGCCACGCGACAGGAACATCGCGCGACGGAAGTTTTCCTCCATCATCGGTCCGAGCAACAGTCCCATGATCAGCGGCGCGGCATCGCAATCGAGCTTTGCGAAAATGTAGCCACCGAGGCCGAACAGGCCGAGAAGCCAAAGGTCGAACACGGAATTGCCGAGCGAGAATGCACCGATCGAGCAGAACACCATGATCGCCGGATAGAGATAGCGGAAGGGCAGGGTGAGCAGCCGCGTCCAGATGCCGATCAGCGGCAGGTTGAGCACCAGCAGCATGACATTGCCGACCCACATCGAGACGATGACGCCCCAGAATATGTCGGGATGATCGGAGATCAGCGTCGGGCCGGGGGCGATGCCCTGCATGATAAGCGCGCCGAACATCAGCGCCATCACCGCATTGGCGGGCAGTCCCAGCGTCAGGAGCGGCACGAACGACGTCTGTGCACCGGCATTGTTGGCGCTTTCCGGCGATGCGACGCCTTCGATCGCGCCGCCGCCAAAGCCTTCCGGCGGATTGCTGACGCGCTTCTCGACAGCATAGGCTGCGAAAGCGGCCAGCAATGCGCCACCGCCGGGAAGCAGGCCCAGCAGCGACCCGATGCCGGTTCCGCGCAGGATCGGCCAGATCATCCGCTTGAGGTCGTCTTTCGAGGGGATCATGGAAAAGAACGGCGCGCTGATGGCCGTCCGGCTTTCCGGATTCTCGAGGTCCTTGATCAGTTCACCGATGCCGAACAGGCCCATGGCCACGACCACGAAATTTACACCGCTTGAGAGATCTTCGAAACCGAGCGTGAAGCGCGGGATCGCCGTCTGCACGTCCTGGCCGATGAGACCGATCAGAATGCCCACCAATACCATCGCCAGTGCCTTGGGCAGCGAGCCCCGCGATAGGACGACGGAGGCGATGAGGCCGAGGATCATCAGCGAGAAATATTCGGCCGGACCGAACAGCAATCCGATTTCCGCCAGCGACGGCGCAAACAGCGCGAGCAGAAGCGTTGCGGCCGTTCCTGCAAAGAACGAGCCTATGGCCGCCGTCGAAAGTGCTATGCCCGCCCGCCCGTTGCGGGCCATCTTGTAGCCGTCGATGGCCGTGACGACGGAGGATGCCTCGCCCGGAAGATTGAGCAGGATGGCGGTTGTCGAGCCGCCGTATTGCGCACCGTAATAGATGCCGGCCATCATGATCAGCGACGTCACCGGCTCGAGACCTATGGTGAACGGCAACAGGATCGCCATCGTGGCTGCGGGTCCGAGACCCGGCAGCACGCCGACGAGCGTGCCGAGCAGCACGCCGGCGAAACACCACATCAGGTTGATCGGCATGGTGGCCTGATCCAGGCCGAGCAGCAGCGAGTTCAAAGTTTCCATGGGATGTCTCCTACTGTCCGAACCAGGGACCGATCATCGCAACCGGCATTCCCAGTCCCTGGATGAAGGCCAGACTGCAGGCGGCGCCAAGAACCACCCCGTAAATGGCCATTCTCACCGGCTGGAACGGCCGCGATGCGAGCGCTGCGATGAAGCTGCAGCACAGCACGGCGGGCAGCAGGCCGCCGCCGCGGATCACCAGTCCGAAGACGACAATCGAGGCGATGATCACGAGCAGTTTCTGCGCCTGGAAACCCAGCGGGGCCGCAACCCGGGTCTGGCGCTTGCCGGTGACGAAGACGAGGATGCCCATGGCGACGAGGCTTGCGGCAACCAGTGCCGGAAAGGCGCCTGGGCCAATCTTGCGCCACGTTCCGTAGGGCAGGTCGAAACTGCCAATCAGAAAGCAGGCGCCAATCAGCACAAAGAATAATCCGGCAATCATGTCGGCGTTCAATCGGGATGACATCAGCGCTCCTTGTCTGTTTTGCGTTCAAGCCGCGGATCGGCGACGAAATCGGGCGGGCGATAGGCATGCGATACAGGTATGACGCCCGCAAAGCCGGTGATTTCCACCAGGCATGAATTCGGACTGGGCCCCTGGGCCAGACGCGAGGTGCCGTGATCGGGTGTCAGGACGTTTGGATTGCCGTTGATCTCGAGCGAACCGGGGCAGGCCGGATCCGATGGGTCGAACCAGGCGCCGGTCGACATCTGTACCACACCCGGCCGAACGGCATCCGTAATCGACGCGATGGCGAGGCATTCGCCGCGGGGGCTGGTGATCTTGACCGTATCACCATCGACGATGCTGCGCGCGGCTGCATCCTGCGGGTGGAGACGTACGGGCTGGTGGCGTTCCCGCTTGGTGCGGCGCGACGGCTTGGCATGATCCCATTGACTGTGGAGCTTGTCATGCGGCTGGCATGACAGCAGGTGCAGCGGAAAAATCGAGGCGGCTTCTGCACCCAGCCATTCCCTGGGTTCGATCCAGGCCGGATGACCCGGGCAGTCGTCGTAACCGAAGCTTTCGATCACGCTGGAGCCGATCTCGATCCGTCCGGAAGGCGTATTCAGGGGATTTGCCGAGGGATCGGCCCGGAAGGCTGCCAGGAACGGGAGATCGGCGCGTTTGCCCGCGATCTCGATCAGGCCGATGTCACGGAACTCGTCGAAATCGGGCATCTCGATGCCGATCTGGGCGGCACCTGTGCGGGTCTCCGTGTAAAGCCGCCGCAGCCACTGATCCTCGTCCAGTCCCTCGGTGAATGCCTGATCGGTACCGAACCGTTTTGCCAGCTCGCGCAAGATGTGGTGGTCGGTCAGGACGTCCTGCGGGGCAGGAAAGAGGCCGGATGAATAGCCGATGAAGCTGTCCCGTCCGCTGGCGGCGATGTCGTCGCGTTCCAGATATGTTGCGGCGGGCAGGACGATGTCGGCATGTTTGGCATGGGCGTTCCACCAGTGTTCATGCGCGATGATGGTGTCCGGGCGCTGCCAGGCCTGTGTCAGACGGTTGAGGTCCTGATGATGATGAAACGGGTTGCCGCCGGCCCAATAGACGAGCTTGATGTCCGGATACGTGCAGGTGCGGCCGTTGTATTCGTAGCTGCCACCGGGTGACAGCAGCATGTCGGCGATGCGGGCAACGGGGATGACGCCTGAGACGGCATTGCGGCCCTGCGGCAGCGCCGGCCAGCGGGTGGCCGGCGCCGATTGTCCGATCCCGGCAACAGATGCGTAGCCGAAGCCAAAACCGCCACCGGGCAGGCCGATCGTTCCCAGCAGCGAGGCAAGCGCAACCGTTGCCCAATAAGGTTGTTCGCCATGATCGGCACGCTGCAGCGACCATGACATCATGATCAGCGTCCGTTGCGCGGCCATGGCGCGGGCGAGGTCGGTTATGACCTCCGCATTGAGGCCGGTGATCGCGGATGCCCAGGCGGCGTTCTTGGCTATGCCGTCGCTAGTACCACTACCATTGCCGAGCAGATAGTCGCGGAACTGGTCAAAGCCCGCCGTATAACGCACGACGAAGTCGGCGTCGTAGAGGTCCTCGACGATCAGCGTATGGGCGAGCGCAAGGATAAGCGCGGCGTCCGTACCGGGCCGAAGCGCCAGCCATTCGGCATCGAGTTCGGTGGCCACGTCATCCTTGACCGGGCCGATATTGACGAAGTTTGCGCCCGCTGCACGACATGCCCGCAGTCCGTCGCGGGTTTCATGGCGCGAGACGCCGCCGGCATTGACCTGCGCATTGCGCAGGGGCGTGCCGCCGAACATCACGATCAGTTCGCTATGGCCGACGATCTGGCTCCACGGCGTATGACCGGAAATCATGCCGTCCGTGGTGCCGATCACATGGGGCAGGATGACTTCACCGGCTGCATAGCTGTAGGTCTGCACGGAGCGATAGGAGCCGCCGACCGTGTTGAAAAATCGCTTTAGCTGGCTTTGCGCGTGATGGAAGCGGCCGGCGCTGGACCAGCCGTATGAACCGGAAAAGATCGCTTCAGGCCCGTATGTGTCCCTTACGCGGCGGATTTCGGCGGCGACCAGATCCAGTGCTTCCTGCCAGGAGACCTCGACGAAGGGTTCGGCGCCGCGTCTCGATGTGCCCGAGCCCGGTCCGGGCCCGTTTTCAAGATAGGACCTGCGCACAGCAGGCCTGACGATCCTGCAGGGGGCAAGTCTGTCGGCGAGAAGCTCCGTTCCGAATTGCGCGGGATCGGGGTCGGCGGGGTGAGGCTTGAGAGCATCTGCCTGGGTGTCGTGGCTGTAAAATCCCCAATGCGCCGCAACGTGCCGCTGGTCGGTTGAAGGCTCCGAACATTTCTTGTTGTTGTGAGAGATGTCCGGAGCCTCAGTCATGTCAGTCTACCTTGATGCCGGCCACGTCGATGATTTCGCGGTAGCGCTTCGTCTCGTCGGCGACGAACGCCTTCAGGTCGGCACCGTTCTTGTAGGCGGGTTCGAAGCCGAACACACCCAGCTTGTCCTTGAATTCGGCAGAGGTCGCAACCTGCTCGACCGCCTGGTTGAGGAAGGCCAGAGCTGCGGGATCCATGTCCTTCGGTCCCCAGATCGCATACCAGGAGAGCATTTCGAGCGGTGCCATGCCACTTTCTTCGACGGTCGGTACGTCGGGCGCCAGGGCGGAGCGCTTGAGGCTGGTGATGGCGAGTGCCTTGAGGCGGCCCGCCTTTACATGCGGGAGCGCAGACAGGACCGGGTCAGCCATGAGCTGCACCTGGCCGCCGATCATATCGGTCAGTGCCGGGCTTGCGCCCTTGTAGGCCACGACTTCCGTATCGATGCCGGTCTGGTGCTTCAGCACTTCGACGGTCAGATGCCCGGCGGAGCCGTAACCCGATGTGGCGAAATTGAAGTCGTCGGGATTTGCCTTAACCTCGGCGAAAAACTCCTTGAGGGTATTGGCCTTGACCGAAGGATTGGTCATGACCAGCAGCGGGCCGGCGGCGACTTCGCCGATATGGGTGAAATCGTTCATGACGTCGAAGGCGACATTCTTGTTGAGTAGCGGCGTGACCACGTGGATCGACGCATTGAACAGCAATGTGTAGCCGTCAGCCGTCGCCTTGACGACTTCCGACGAACCGACGACGCCACCGGCTCCGCCGGCGCGATTGTCGACCACGAAGGTCTTGCCGGTCTTTTCGGCCAGGCCGCTCGCCAGAACGCGGGCGATGCCATCGACAGCGCCGCCCGGCGGATAGGGAACGACGATCGTGACCGGACGGGATGGGAAGTCATCGGCCATGGCGATGGCGGAAGACATCAGCGTCATCGACAGGGCAAGCAGTGTTGATCCAATACTTCTCATGCTGTGTTCCTTCAGGTTGGGGTCGCGATTTGTTGATGCAATCGATCAGTCTCGGCCATCATTCGGCGGGCGTCGGCCTTAGAACGTTCCTGGATACTGGCCACCGTCGATCAGCAGGTTCTGGGCGGTGACGAATCCGGCATTGGCCGAGCACAGGAAGGCGATATAGGCGCCGACCTCCGCAGGTTCTCCGTACCGTCCGGCAGGGTTCTGTGCCGCCCGCTGCTTCCAGATGTCCTCGAACGGGCGACCGCTCTCTTCGGCCAGAACGCGCACGTGTTCGCGTTGTCCGTCCGAGGCGATGATGCCGGGCAGCACATTGTTGATCGTGACATTTTTCGAGATCGTCTGGCGGGCAAGGCCGGCGACGAAACCGACCAGTCCGGAGCGGGCGGCGTTCGACATGCCGAGTTCCGGCTGGGCGATCTTCACGCTGCGCGAAACGATGTTGACGACGCGGCCGAAACCGCGATCCATCATGCCATCCACAGTCAGGCGCATCATGTCGATCGGCGTCAGCATCATCCGGTCGACGCCGCGCAACCAGTCTTCGCGGCTCCAGTTGCGATAGTCGCCGGGAAGCTCGCCGTCGGCATTGTTGATGAGAATGTCGGGAGAGGGGCAGGCCTCCAGTGCCGTCTTGCGCCCCTCCGCCGTGGTGACGTCACCGATGACGGTCGTGACCGAGGCACCGGTCAGGTTGCGGATCTCGGTCGCCGTTGCCTCGAGTGTCGAGGGCGTGCGCGCCATGATGGTCAGTTCGACCTGTTCGTGCGCCAGAGCGAGAGCCGCCGCCTTGCCCATGCCACGGCTTGCGCCGGTGACGAGTGCCTGTTTGCCGCAAATACCGAGATCCATCGTGCTACCTCAGGCTGCCAGCGAGGAAGCTGGCTTGACAGTCCAGCCATATTTGGTGTCGAGGCCAAGTTCCTGAACGATGCGGATGCCCCGCGCCAGGGCTTCGCCTTCGAGCCCGGTCAGGGGACGACGCAACTCGCCGGCCGGCAGGCCGACGGCCTTCATCAGCGATTTGACGGCGACCGGGTTGATGGCCGAGTAGTTGTAGTGAAGCAGCGGCAGCAGGTTGAGGTAGTTGGAGCGGAAGCCTTCAGCCTCTTCGTAGCTGGTCCACGGACGCGACATCACGGCGACTTCCGCAGGTGCAAGATTGCCACTCATATTGGCCGTGCCATGGCCGCCAAGGCTCATGGTCGGTACGACGAGGCCGAGGTTCGGGCTGTCGCAGCACATGACCGAGACGTCGGGACGGGCGGCGAGAACCTGTGCGACCTGGCCGACGCGTGCGGTCGACTCCTTGTGGATGACATAGTTGGGATGCTTGAAGATCCGCAGCAGATGATCCCAATGCAGGTCGCTCTTGACCCGCGGCGGGTTGTTGTAGAGGCCGAGCGGCAGGTCCGTCGCATCGGCGATCTCAAGGAAATATCCTTCGATATCGGCTTCCGGCGCGCAGATGTAGGCGGGGGCCGCAAGGATGGCACCATCAGCGCCATTTGCCTGGGCGAACTTGACATTTTCAATGGTCACGTCGGTGTTGTTGCCGGTGCAGCCGAAAAAGATCGGCATCTTTGCCGACTTCATCTTCGATGTCTCGACGATGATCTTCTTCTTTTCTTCGGCGGACAGCATGGAGACTTCGCCGGTCGACCCCATGATCAGAACTGCAGAGGTGCCGTTCGTTTCATGGAATTCCAGCAGTTCGCGGAATGCGCCGAAATCGACTGCGCCGGATTTGTCAAAAGGCGTGATCAGCGCGACGAAGGACCCGGTTATTTTCGGCAGGGCTGCGGACATCGGAAAGCTCCATGATGTTAAACACTGTTTAAAACATAGTTTAAGACCATGCGCTGTCAACGACTAAGGAAAGTCATTTTGCTCAATACGTAAGCGACATTTGCTCAATTTTCTCGCATCGGAGAAACATTCTACCTTGCCGCCATTTTTCCGTGGAATGCGCTTATCGGACGGCAGGCGCCAGAAATCCGGCAGTGACGAATGCCTTAAGCTGGGCGATGATCTGCTCATCGTCATCGGTGTCGCACAGGCCACCCGACAGGTGCTTGAGGCGGTTCGATGCCTGGTCGGAATCGATCAGCACCTGCATCACCGCACCGATGGCAAAATTGTAGCGCCAGAAGATATCCTTGCGCTCCAGCTGTTCCGGCGCAACCTTCTCGAATGCGTCGATGAAGCGGAAAACCGCGGGATCGACCCTCCGTATGAAGAAGCGCGTCGTGAATTCGCGGGGGCGAGAGCGGATCTGCAGGATCAGTCGCGTCAACGGCCGGGCACCGGTCGAATCGCGGCTTAACTGCACCATCGGCCGGATCAGTGCCTCGATGACATCACTCAGCGACGGCGTGCCGGGTCTAGCTGCGGTCTCGCAGGCTTCGAGCGCGGCAATGCGCGCATGTGTATAGGGCTCCATCATCAGATTGAGCACTTCGCTGATCAATTCGTCCTTCGAGCCGAAGTAATAGTTGACGGCTGCGACGTTGACGTCGGCACGCAATGTTATCTCCCGGACGGTCGCCAGGTCGAAACCCTGTTCGATAAAGACCTCGCGTGCGGCCGCAATGATCCGGTCGCGCGGGTCCTCTGTCCGTTCATCAGGTGCAGTCTCTGCTGCCGAAGTTGTTTTTCTTGCCATAACGTCTGACGTATTTGTGATTCTCAAAAGGGTGCGAAAGCCGGGCGCCTGGGGCGAGCTCGCTGTCAAACATGCCTGTTACGGAAATAGACTACAACACGCAAACACGCAGTTGGAATGAAAGCTGACTCCCGTCGGAATTTAGCGACAAGCATCAACCCTAAAACCGGAGCTGTTAAAACATCGCAAAAGCAGGATCATAGCCAGGGAAGCCTGCCGGGCGAGACCGCTTCCGCCTGAAGTTCACATAACTTGGAGTGACGTCAGTTTCGTACACTTTAGATGGCGGATGCCACCACTTGGCCAACTCATATTCTCGATTTTTCGGGTCGTTAGCTGACCTGATGTCGATGTGGTGCCGGTTCAGATCTCGTCAAGGCGACCAATTTTGCAAGTCTCCGTGCAGTCAGCCGCCCCGCAACCAAGGCTCCCTGATCGCCTAGTGCCAATTGTCTGCCCTTCTGTCTGACCATTCGACTATAGTGAACTGATCGCGGCGCTGACGGATAGTCGGTCGTTGATGACACCGTTTGCGAAGGAGGCGACCAAGCCTGATCGGGTCCGTCGGCTAGCTGGAACTCATCAAAAGTAAGTCAGCCCCAACATTCCGTGCCGAATGCCGGTTCCCGGCATCTAGGCCGAAGTCAGCCAGTAATTCCACTTGTCCTGGTTTGCAGATTTCCCGAGCCGGCTCTTTGTTCGAATTCTGTAACGGATCTTGCGCCTGATGAATTTACCTTCCACTCGGGCGTATCAGCGCCCTCAGGTCTATGAGACGTTCCAACGAGGCGATTGTCGTTTCCGGCTCCACCATGGAATAGATGACGTGCAGCAGCTCTAACGCAACCAGAGACGGTGCGTGCAGAGCGATCCGCTCAGATTTAGTGCGTGGCAGCAGCAGAACTTCCCGGGCATGCGCGCGAAGAGGCGTGTCGGCCTTGCCGAGGATCATCACGATGGGAATGTCCAACTTCTGAGCTTCGCTGATGGTCGCCATGGCCTCGCGGTGCGACCGCCCGTGCAGAAGCATGATGAGCAAATGACCCGGCCGCAGGACGAGTAGCTGCTCGGCAAGAGCAATGCCCGTGGCATTGAGGACATGGCTTGGCATGCCTGAGCGTCCAAAGAGCCGCGCACCGTATTCTGCGATGATTCCGGAGGCGCCGATGCCGAATGTTGTAATCGCCTTCGCCTCTTTGAAGAGAGCTGCGATCCCGCCAAGCGAGAGTCGGTTCTCTGCTGAGGACAAGTGCTCCACGGTCGAAGCTATCGATTGAAGTGCAAAGTCCAGCGCTTGATCGACCTCACCGTTTACGTCCCTAAGGGTCGAGGCCATCTTCTCGATCGGTGAGTCCGTCTCGCCGAGCCAGGCCTCCAGCACGTCCTTGAGTTCTCGCATGCCGCTGAAGCCCAGCGACTGGATCGCGCGGATCACCGTGGCGTCAGAAGCACCGACCGCGAACCCGATCTCCAAAGCCGATAGCCCCAGCGCTTGGTGACGATTGGTGTCGATGAACTCCAGCACTTTCAAAAGTGCCGGTGAAAGTTGGTGCCGTCGTCTGGCGAGTTGCTCGCCCAATCGATCTTTAAGTCTGTTCGGTTTCTTGTGCATTGGTTTCACGGTTCACGTCATTGCGCACGGCGCAGGTTGATGTCGATGGAGTGTGAAGCTGCCTTCCGCTCTGCAACGCTGATGGTCTACAAGCCAGTCAGCCACACATATCAATTCTGTCTGCTGCGGATAGATGTCATGGGTCCGACGCCGTTGTTGCGGCCGGGTGGGGCGCAAAGGTCGTCTGCACTGTGGCAACCATGCGCGAGAGGGCCGCATACGAGTTCGAGATGGCCTCTTCGCGTGGGATCAGGACATATCTGCCGTTACGGCAGGCTTTCAGAAAGCGACAGAAGCCCGGAATCATCTTTTCCATCGCTGCTATTTCTGCCTTGGCACCCGCCTTGCGATCGGACCTGTAGGGGTCGAAAATTACGTCGGCATCGAGTTCCGGCAGGCGCTCGGCACTGACCACAATGCTCTGACCTTCCGGAACCTCGTCCAGCAGGTTCGGGAATCGAAAACCGGCATCGCGCAGGACCTGCCCGATAGCGCGGTAGCTGTGATAGACATTCAGCTTGCCACGAAGCGGCTGGAAGACGGACACGGTCTGCATGTCGGTTCGCACCTCGGACTTGAGCAACGCGATCTGTGCCAGATATCGGCTTTCAAGCCGAAGCCTTTCGGGCTCCCTTCCGGTGGCTTGAGCGAGCAGCCGGTAGACGTGTGGTGCTCCGAGGTCTGAGTTGATGACGAGCGTCGGCGCCAATTGTTCGAGTTTGTCTACCGGGGTGGGACGAGAGACTTCCGTCACGATCAGATCCGGCTTCAAGGCCGCGACCCGTTCCAGATCGATTTCAGCCGCACCGAGAAAGATGATGTCGCTGTTGTCGAAATCCACGCCCGTCAGCAGCCTCGAAGAGCGCAGGTAAGGTTTGCCGTTACCTTGGATCCGTCCATGGCTGGCAATGGGCAGGATACCGAGTTCGATCAAGGGGATCGTCACGTCGATGTCGTAGTCTGACACGATGCGGATCGCCGGGCGATCCAGCGCCACGTTGCGGCCGATGTCATCCACGATGCGGATCGGTTCGGCAGTCACGGGGAAGAACGCACCTAGAAGTATGGCCAGGGACAGCAGGAGTGGCTTCATGGCGGATTATATCCTGTTTCTACGCAGCCAGAGCAAGAGCACGAGCAAAGGGGCGCCGATCATCGCAAGAGTGACGCCAACGGGCAGACGGATCGGAGCAAACAACCCAGCGCCAAGCAAATCGGCTGCCAGCACCAGGAGCCCGCCGATCAGGGTGGAGGATATCAAATGCCCCCTCAACCCCTGCCTTGGCAGGAGCCTGGTCAGATGAGGCGCAATCAGGCCGACGAAGCCGAGCCCGCCCGCAACCGATACCGCCCCTGCAACCAGCAGGACCGTCGCGATCAGGCACGTCGCCCGCACGCCCTTGATGTTCACACCGAGTGTCGATGCCTTTGCCGCCCCCATGTCCGCCAATTCCGCGTGGCGCGCCAAGGAGAGGATGATGGCCGCCAAGCATGCAAGGATGGCCGATGCGAGATAGACGGAGGGCCAGTTGGCACCCTCTAAGCTGCCTGCAAGCCAGATCATCGCCCGTTGCAAGCTGCGGATATCCGCGGCGGTGAGCAGGACGACCAGCATGGAGGAAAGGCACCAGGAACATCCGACGCCGATCATGATGAACTTCAACGGCGACGCACCGCGTGCGAGAAATGCTACGGAAAGGCCTGCGGCCAGCCCACCGGCCAGTCCAACGATTGGTCTAAGCGCAAGCGGGGCTTCAGGCCAGGTCAGGAGCAGGGCGACGATGCACAGGGACGCACCGGCCTTCACGCCGATCAGGCCAGGATCGGCAAGCCCGTTGCGAGTGACATGCTGTGTGACGGCGCCGGCTAGGGCCAGCATGCCGCCGCATGTCGCGGCGAGCAGAATGCGCGGAGCCCGAAGAATTTCGAGCACGGTCGTTTCAGTCCACCCGACATCTCGTTGCAAAAGCCAGTCGGTTATGACCGCCGGGCTGACGTTTAGGCTGCCAGATCCGAGGGCGAACCCGACGAGGAGCGAGAGCAGGAGTGCTAGCACCCCATTCGTCAACAGGGAGCGATGGACTAGGCGCAGGGAAAACCTGTTGACCCGCAAGACGACCTGGCCGTCGCTCATGGCAGTTTCCTCGCCACGAGCCAGATGAAAACCGGAGCGCCCGCCAGACCGGTCAGTGCCCCTGTCGGCAGTTCGACAGGGGCGAGAAGCATGACCGCCAGCAGATCGGCGGCCAGCAGCAATGCGGCCCCGGACAATGCGGATAGAAGAAGCGCCACGGTCGATGGACGGGAATGAAGCCCCGGCCAGAACGCCGGTGCGATCAGGCCGACGAAGCCGATCGGACCGACGAGTGAGACTGCCGAACCGGACAGCAGAGCTGTGACCAGAAGGGCTGCGATCCGCGTGCGCCGGATGGTTGCCCCAAGTGAAGAGGCTATCGTCTCGCCAAGGGCAAAGGCCGCCAGCGATGGCATCAGGAGAATGCCGAAGAGCAGGCCGAGCAGGATGATGAGGGAGGTCGTCGCCAGGGCCGCATAGCCTACGCCGGCGGTATCCCCGACCAACCAAAAGCGAAGTTCATCGAGAGTGTCCTCGTTGAGGATCAGTACGGCCGACACGATGGCATTGGCAAGAGCAGAGATGGCAATCCCGTAGAAGATCATCTTGTCTGGATCGAACCGGTCTCGGCCTGCTGTGGAGAGGAGGAGAATAAGGCCGAAGAGCGCGCCGGCGCCGAGACTGGCGGTAAACGGCATCAGCAAAGGCGAGGGGGCCAGGAAAGGGTAGCTGCTCGACAGCACGACGGCAAGACTGGCGCCAGCATTGAGGCCGAGGATCTGAGGCTCGCCGAGACGATTGCGCATAGCGGTTTGCAACAGGAAACCCGAAGCGCCGAGTGCCGCGCCAGCAATGATGGCGGCCAGGATTCGTGGCAGCCGCAGGAACACGATGACGAACTGATCGAAGCTACGCGTGGCCGGGTCCTGAAAAGTGGCGAAATAGGAATGCAGCGGAATGCTGCGTGGACCCTGAATGAGATGGAGCCCGGCCAGTATCGCGATGACCAGCGCGGTGAGGCACAGGAAACGCCTGTCGCGCCGGTGGGTACGCAGCATGCGGAAATTCACGTGGCTTCTCTCTGCACTGTCGGTGAAAAGGGCAGGAAGACCGGTAGACCCGTCTGCGGGTGGCGTATGGCGACGGCCTGCAGATCGAAGACATCACGGACAATTTCGTCCGTGCAGTCTGACGGTTCAGCCAGAACATGCCTGATCGAGCCTTCCTTGAGGAAGATCAGCCTGTCGGCATATTGCAGCGCCATGTTGAGATCGTGAAGAACGCAAATGACGGTGCGGCCATGATGGCGGACCAGATCCCGCAACAGGTCGAGGATCGCAACCTGATGGGAGATGTCCAAGAACGTCGTCGGTTCGTCGAGCAGCAAGAGAGGCGTTTCCTGTGCGAGCACCATGGCAATCCACGCCCGCTGGCGCTGGCCGCCGGACAAGGTTTCCACCGGTCGCTGTTGAAGATCGGCGATGCCCGTCAGCGCGATTGCTTTGGCAACTGCGCTTTCGTCCTCACTGCTCCAGTGCCGCAAGAACCCCTGATGCGGAAAACGCCCTCGTGCGACCAGATCGAAAACCGTAATGCCTTCCGGAACTGGCGGTTGCTGTGGCAACATTCCGAGCTTGCGCGCCATCTGCCGTGGTTTCAGTCGGCCTATGTCGTGGCCGTCGATCACCACGCGTCCGGTGCGTGCTGGCAGAATCCGCGCTAGCGCCGCCAGGAGTGTCGACTTCCCCGATCCGTTCGGCCCGATAAGCGCTGTCATGAAGCCTTCTTCCACGCCCAGTCGAATGCCCCGTATGGCATTGTCGCGGCCGTAGCCTGCAGCAAGATCATGCGCAGCAATACCCTGTTGCAGGTTGAATTCGACACTATCGATCATAAGGACGTGTGCTCGTATTTCGGATCGCGCCTTGTCCGCATATATGAATGTAGTAGTCAAGATTTTCTGGGCAAAAAAGTCGATTTACGAGGGTCGAGATTGACGTGACGCTGCCTTTCAAGGGCCAAGCTGTCCCGAATGCGCCGCTTGGATGCCACTCCAGATGCCATTCCAGCCCTGTCTTTCCTTGGTTATATCTTGACTACTACATTCCACTATTGAATCAGGCGGGTTCCTCAACCCTTGCTGCGAAACCGTCATGAAACCAGATTCTCTATCCGCACTTTGCCTCACCCTCTCTGTCGCCGTTTCGGCACAACTCCCCGCCCGTCCGGCTCTGTCCCAGGATGAGGTCAGCACCGAGCTTGGTGTAATCGTCGTGGATGGTGATGGCCAGAAAGCCAAGAGCTACAAGACCTCGCGCAATTCGACCGCTACACGCAGTGATACGCCCGTGACCAAGATCCCCCAGTCCATCACGACGGTCACGCCCCAGGCCCTGAAGGACAAGTCGGCGAGCACGCTCGACGACGCTCTGTCTGACGTCAGCGGCATCACCCAGGGCAATACGATTGCCGGCGCCAATGATGCGATCATGCGCCGCGGCTTCGGAGAAAGTCGCGATGGTTCGATCCTCACCGACGGCTTGAACACCGCCCTGCCGCACAGCTTCAATTCCACGACCGACTATGTTGAGGTCCTCAAAGGTCCCGCATCGACGCTCTACGGCGTGCTTGATCCCGGCGGCATGGTCAATGTCGTGACGAAGAAGCCGGAAGACACCTTTTCCGCCGAGGCGTGGACGAAGTTCTACGCCTATGGCGCTGGGCGCTACTCCGAGAAGGCCGGCTTCGACATCACTGGTCCTGCTGGTGACAGCGGCTTTTCCTACCGCTTGATCGCGGAAGGCGAAAAGGGCGACTACTGGCGCAATTTCGGCGACAAGAAGAACTGGTTGATCGCCCCCTCGCTCAAATGGGAGCGTGAAGGCACCGAAGTAGATGTGTCCTATACCCACAACGATTACCTGACGCCCTATGACCGCGGCACCGTCTACAGCGCGACGACCGGCACGTTCCTCGATATCAGCGCGCGCCAGCGACTGGACGAGGCATGGTCCGAAGTCGATGGTTCCTCCGACCTGTTCAAGGCTTCCGTAAGGCACGAACTCGGCGGCAATTGGGTGGCGAGCCTCAACTACGCCTACAGCAAGGACAGCTTCACCGCCGACCAGACGCGTGCCACCGCCTACAACGCGACGACCGGCATCCTTACCCGCCGCTCCGACGTGCGCGGGTACTACGATACGACGGTCCATTCGCTCAGGTCCGATCTGACTGGCAGCGAGGACCTGTTCGGCTTCGACAACGAATTCCTCTTCGGCGCGGCGCTTCGCAAGGAAGACATCGCCCGCGCTGCTCTACAGACCTGCAATGCGAACAACCGCCTCAACGTCAACAACCCCGTCTATGGCGCGATTTCGCCGTGCACCTACAATGCGGCGACCGCCACCGAAGAATACCAGCACATGTTGACCCAATCGGTCTATGCCCAGGACCGCGTGCATCTGACCGACCAGCTGATCGCCGTCGCCGGCCTGCGTCTCGAGCATTACGACGTCACTGCCGGCAGCGGCGCAACAGAAAACACCGATACTGCCGGCAATGCCCTGATCCCCAATGCGGGTCTGGTCTGGGAAGTGCACCCGGATGCCTCTCTCTACACCAATGTCGCGCGTACATTCCGGCCGAACAGCTCGATCAACAGTGCCTATGGCACTCTCGATCCCGAAGAAGGCATCTCCTACGAGATCGGTTCCAAGCTCGACGTCACCGACTGGCTGAGCGGCACGCTTGCCGTCTTCTATGCGGAGAAGAAGAACGTCGCCTATTCCGAAACGGTTGGCGGCACTACTGTCTATCGCACCGCCGGCCTCGTCCGCTCCAAAGGCGTCGAGCTTGATCTGGCGGGCCAGCTGACTGACGAATTGCAGGTGATCGGAAGCTATGGTCTGACCGACGCCGTCGTGGTCGAAGACCCGAGCTATGCCGGCAACGATCTCGCCAACGTCGCCCGCCACACGGCATCGCTACGCATCGCCTATGATTATGGCGACGTCTTCGACGGCGCCGGATCATTGCGCTTCGGCGGCGCCATCAAGGGCGTCGGCCGCCGCGCCGGCGATGCCGATAACAGCTTTGATCTGCCGGGCTACGGCGTCGTTGATCTCTTCGCGAGCTACACCATCGAACGCGAGCATCCGATCGAGATTCAGCTCAACCTCAACAACATCTTCGACAAGACCTATTACACATCGTCAATCGGAAGTTCGGCTTATGGTATATCGGTCGGCCAGGCATTCAATGCCGCTCTTTCCATCGGCATGAAATTCTAAAGGCTCTCCGCAGGTTGTCAGAGGTCTCTCTCGGATTCGTCAAAGGAGCCCGAGAGAGGCGTTCTGGTAAGGCGCTCATCGGAAATATGGTCTATGGCTCTGAACCGCCCCGGGTTTGCCGGAGGCTCCAACTTCTAAGAAAGTGGAGCCATCCTGAGCAAGACAACGAACCAGTTTTCACCTGAAGTCCGCAGTAGTGCCTTCCGTATGGTGCTGGACCATGAAGCCGAGCATTCTTCACGCTGGGCTGCCGTTTCATCTATCGCTGCCAAGATTGGCTGCTCGCCAGGCACCCTACATGGGTGGATCAAGAAGACCGAGGTCGATAGTGGTAAACGAGCAGGCCTGCCGAGTGATGTCGCCGAGAAGATGAAGCCTTTTGAGCGGGAGAACCGCGAGCTTCGTCACGCCAACGAAATTCTGCGCAAAGCTTCGGCCTATTTCGCCATGGCGGAGCTCGACCGCCCCTTCAAGCGATAATTTCGTTCATCGACGAACACTGTGGTATGTTCGGGGTCGATCCGCGCCCGCAGCGATATCGGCCTGAAGATCGAGATGCGTCGCGTCTTTGAACAGAACTTCTACGTCTATGCCGTTAGCAAGGTCTTGCGGCAATTGAAGCCTGAAGGCTTCAATGTTGCCCGATGCAGTGTTGCCAGGCTTATGAGCTCGATGAGCCTGCAAGGCATCACTCGGGGAAAGCAGATCCGCACGACGTTCTCGGACAAGACGGCTCCGAGCCCGCTTGATCGCGTGAATCGCCAGTTCAAAGCCCCAGCACCAAACAGGCTGTGGGTTTCGGATTTTACCTATGTCGCCACTTGGCAGGGCTTCGTCTACGTGGCCTTCGTGCTTGACGTCACGACCACGGCGGCGGCCTCGTGCGTCACTCAGATAGGGGCGCCCATTACGTTTCCATTCGCTATTCCGAGCGGTTGGCAGAAGCCGGAATCGAGCCTTCCGTTGGAAGCGTCTGCGACAGTTACGACAACGCCCTCGCCGAAACGATCAACGGTCTCTACAATGCCGAGGTCATCCATCGGCGTGGACCGGGGAAGAGATTCGAGACAGTGGAATTCGCCACGCTTGAATGGGTCGACTGGTTCATCCACCGACGGATTCTCGAGCGGATTGGGAATATACCGCCAGCCGAAGCTGAAGGGCGATATTGCGCCATGCTGGACGAACAGCCATGGGCCGCATAACTTAAACGAAATGGCCTCCGGCAAACCCGGGTGGTTCAATGTAGCGGTCGATGACTTTGGCTAACGTCGTCGGATCATCATTTTTAGATTTCGCCACTGCCCCTGGTTTGGAGAGTTCCCGTTCGCGTTTTGAAATCCAGGCTGCGGCCGCAGGGCGTCTGTCAAAGGTCTTGGTCTCGTGATAAGTCACGCCATCCTGCATCACCCGCACTCGCGCCCGGTAAACGGCGCTGCCATCCTTGCGCTTGCGCGCGCTAATCGTGCCCATGATTGGCTCGTAATTTGGTCCACGGAATAGTGCAGTTGTTCCATTGGACCAAATCCAGTACCAAAATCGGCGGAAATAATGGCGACCGAAAGCAAACTAAACGATGAAGAAAGTCTTTTAAGTGACTGTTAAGCAAGAGAACGTCAATGGTTTCAACGCTCCCGTCTTTGCCGTTGCACCGATGATCGACTGGACGGATCGGCATTGTCGCTATTTCCTGCGGCAGCTGAGCCGTCAGGCGTTGCTGTATACCGAGATGGTGGTGGCAGATGCGATCATTCATGGGCCGCGCGAGCGGCTCCTGGCGTTTCATCGCGACGAGCATCCGGTCGCGCTGCAGCTTGGCGGTTCGGATCCGGGCAAGCTTGCCGAGGCGGTGAGGATTGCGGCGGATTACGGTTATGACGAGATCAACCTGAATGTCGGCTGTCCGTCGGACCGGGTGCAGTCGGGCACGTTCGGTGCCTGCCTGATGCGCGATCCGCAGACGGTGGAGGCCTGCGTCGCGGCGATGAAGGCGGCGGCTTCGGTGCCGGTGACGGTGAAATGCCGGATCGGGGTCGACGAGCAGGAGCCGGCCGAGGTGCTGCCGGATTTTATCGCCCGGATGGTCGGGGCGGGGGCGGATGCTATCTGGATCCATGCCCGCAAGGCCTGGCTGCAGGGGCTGAGCCCGAAGGAGAACCGCGATATTCCGCCGCTCGACTATGATCTCGTGCATCGGATGAAGCGGGAGAACCCGGATGTCTTCCTCGGCATCAATGGCGGGATCACCACGCTTGCCGAGGCGAAGGCGCATCTTGAGGTGATGGACGGCGTCATGCTCGGGCGGGCGAGCTATCACAATTCGACATTGCTGACCGGGGTCGACCAGCTGATCTACGGCGCGCCGGAGCGGGATTTTGACTGGGCGGCTCTGTGCGCGACGATGATCGCCTATGCCGAGCAGGTCATCGCCGACGGCGGGCGGCTCAATCATGTCACTCGGCACATGTTCGGGCTGTTCCAGGGCTATGCCGGGGCGAGGCGGTTCCGGCAGATCCTGTCGTCCGAGGCGACCAAGCCGGGGATTTCGCCGATGCTGATCGCCGAGGCCTTTGCCGCGGTCGATATTGCCGGCGGACCGAAAGTGCAGCCGGGTCCGGTTACCGAGACGGTGCGGGCGGCGGAATAGGGTCTATCGCCTCGCCAGACATTCCTAGCCTTACACATCCCCAGACCGGCACATCACGAACAAAAAAACGGCGCCCGGTGAGGCGCCGCTGGTTCCTCGTGCCCAGGGGGACAAGGATAATGCGAAAATGTGGCGCGCGTCAGGCGGGCGCCTTCATCAAGCATGCGGGTGACCTTAGTCAGCCTGGATGTTGACTGCCTTCGGGCCCTTGCCCATGCGATCCGGCTCGGTGTCGAAGGTGACCTGCTGGCCGTCCTTCAGGGTCTGCAGGCCGGACGCCTGGAGAGCCGAGATGTGGACGAAGACGTCTTTCGCGCCGCCGTCCGGGGTGATGAAGCCGAAGCCCTTGTCCTGGTTGAAGAATTTAACGATGCCCTTGGTGGCCATGGGAGGTTTTCCTTTTCCCGTGTTGCGGTATCCTCCGCGCCCGGCGAGACCGGAGGCGGACAAGTTAAGTCCCGGCAGGCGGGACCGTCGAGTGGTCGCGATAACGGGGAAAGAACGTCTACCAGCGGGAGGAGGCCCCCAGGGACCGCATGACGCGGTCAGAACAATCGGTCCAGTCTCCGGGATCATTAGTGCCCGAACAGCCATAGAGGTAGGGACATTTTTTCCGAAAGGCAAGGGCCAAAAATGAACGGGTCCTTTCCGTATGCCCTGCAAACGGCTGATATCCTTGATCATTGGCAAGGCGTCCGCGCCGGCCGGAGGCTGCGCCGGCGGCCGTTGCTTGTGCAGGCGGCGGGGGAAAGCCCGGGCTTTAGTCTTGAAGCCGCCCGCGGTCCGGGTTAGGGGAAGGGCGGCTGGGAGCGAGGTGCAATGATGGCGAAAACGGGTGCCACGGTGATCGATCCCTATGACATTCTCGGCGTGGCGCGCGATGCCGACGAGGCGGCGATCAAGGCCGCCTACCGCAAGGTGGCGAAGAGCGCGCATCCCGACGGCGGCGGCGATACCGCGCGCTTTGCAACGATCAGCGCCTGCTACGAGCTGCTGAAGGACCCGGTGCGCCGGCGCGTCTATGACGATACCGGATATGATCCGCAACTGGCCGAGCCGACCGACCTCAAGGGCCTTATGGTGCTGGAAACGCTGGTCAATGACATGATCCTCGACGAGCGCGAGCCGGGCAGTTTCGATCCCGTCGCCGGCCTGCGCCGCAAGCTCACCGACGATATATTGAAAGCCCGCTTCCACATTCTCGAACTGGAGCGGCACCGCGCCCGGGTGCGCAAGCACATGGACCGGATCGGCCGCAGGCCGGAGGCTGATGTGCTCGGCTCGATGCTGCGGGCGCGGGCCACCTCGATCTCCGAGGCGATCAAGAACAGCGAGACGCAGATCGCCGCGATCGAGCGGGCCTATACGATGCTGGAAGGCTATTCCTACGAGATGGAACCGGCGCCGGTGAATGCCGAGGAACTGCCGAAGGCGGCGGAGTAGCCGGCGCGCCGATAGCTGGGCCCATTTCCGGGCCAATTTCCGGATTGGGGGCAGGGTGGTCGGCATCATGGCCCGGCTCGCTCAGGTGCGGGCGCCGGACGTTTTTTCCTCGACGGTTTCTGCATTGCCGCCCTGTCGCTCGGCCAGTCGGGATCGGAGCGCGCCCAGGCGCGCACCCGGGCGCCATGCACCGGATGCCGAAAGCCGAAGGCGAGATTGAGCAGGATCACGTCGAGCCGGCGCCGGCCGACGGCGTCTTCATTCTGATCCGCCGACTCCTGCTGCAAAGGCCCTTGCTCCACTGGCCCTTGCTGCACTGGCCAGGGATCGGGATCCCGGCCGAGCTTATCGCGGGCGCCGGCCGCAAGCCGGTGAAATTCGGAGCGCGTGGTGGCGCGATCGGCCTCGGACAGGACGGCGAGGCAACGCGGCCAGGCGGGCTGTCCGCTGCTGGCGGTGCACCGGTGCCGGCGGTGGCAGGCGCGCACCCGGCAGGCGTCGAGCTTGAACACCAGCTTGACCAGGGTGCGGAAGATCACGTCGTCGGCGGGTGCCGAGGTCGGATCGGCGGATGTCGGCCTGGCTGCCGAACTGGCTGCCAAACTGGCGGATGATGGGGGGAGGTTGGTCTTGCGCTCGGTCATCCTGGGTCTCCTGAACAGCGCTGGTGAAAGGGAAGGGCGGAAAAAAGGTCGCGCTTCGCCGCCGGTCGGATCGAACTCCTCCGGGGATGGTGGCAGTTTCGGACAGGGCGCCGGTAGCAGCCTCTGTAAGTTTAGTATGTGGCTCCTTCCGGCGCCCCGTTCGGCGATTTTTGCCGGTTGCATGCGTCTCTCTGGCAAGGCGGCTCTGGCCGGCGAAACTTGACGTTTCACCGTCAACCGGGCTGGGGTCCCAAACGTCTCGTTGAGACGTCCTGGCCGGGTGCCCGGGAGGTTTCAGGTTCTCGGCGGATGTGCGCACATCCCGACCTGACCCTCGCCCGGGGAGCCTTGGCATGTTCGCCGCCGCTCCCGCCGTCTTTGTCACCGCACCCGTTGACCGGATCCGGCGCCTTGTTTGTGTGCCGCTGAGGCACGTCCGATGGCCGTTGGGATCGAGGTTGGCTCAAACCATCCGAGGTTTTTGCCATCCACCATCCCGCCACCGGAGGGAGACCGTTGCATCCGGCCCGGAGGGTCTGGCCAGCGACAGCCGCGCCCTCCGGCGCCGGTTCCGCTTCGCCGGGCTCGCAACACCCGGTGTATCCGAAAGCGGAATGGGGGGATTATCGCACGGCTCAAAACAAGGGGGATGAAAGTGAGTGCGTTTTGTTGAAAACGTTGAGGGATTTGGAAAAGTCATCCCCCTTTGAGTGGGGGGAGCCGCTTTCCCTGTCGAGTTTTAGAAGTTCTTCAAACAGCGCCTTCTTCATTCTTAAAAAATGTATATCCTAAGGTTGAATATGATTCAGATCGCACCAAAGAGTTCTCAATGACAAAATTATCCGGCTCGGAACTTCGAGATTCAGTCGCTAGCATTCTTCGATTGACACATCCTTTAGTCGAGACGGAGAAGAGACTCGTCGCAACGACGGCCGACGTCTACTTCGAAGAAGTATCTCACCAAAAATTTATTAGAAAATTTGCAGTAGAGGCAAAGGATTGGTCCTCTCCACTTAGTTCCAAAAAAATTGCAGATATCTACAATTTGTACCAACCCTCTATCGCATCTGGTGAAATTGATAGCCTTTGGATTATTGGAAAAAAAGAACTCGGCATGCAGCCCACTGATACGATCAATCGAATGTCCAATGTTGCCTATAGCACTTATGAGGAATTCGTATCATCGGCGATGAACTTCTCTCTTTACCTTGAAGATCTGAGGGCATCATTTGAGACAACGGACGCCAGTGCGAATTTTATCACATCGACAGTTCGGGGAACCGGTGAAAAACTCGAGGATGCAGTAGAAAAGTGGCTTAATCGACATCAAAAACTAATGTTGATTTATGGTGGATACGGTCTCGGGAAGACCACTTTTTCCCTCTATCTCGCGTCTAAATTATCAAAATTGTATCAAAATGGCGAATTTGCACGCATACCCGTGAGGATCTCTTTGGGCGGTCTCTTCACCAAGCAGGATCTCAGAGGGTTGATATGTTCATGCCTCACGGGTTCCGAAGGCTCAGCCTCAGTTGGCAACTTCTCGTACAATCTCTTTATTCATATGGTTAGAGAAGGGTTGGTTCTGCTGATACTGGATGGGTTCGATGAAATGCGTCACGCCATGGATGTTGACGACTTCGCCTATACGTTCGAGCAAATGAGCCCGCTTTTTGAGGGAAAATCAAAGGCCATTATCCTTGGCCGTCCCGACTCGTTCTTTAGCGATGAGGAGGAAAGTCGGCTGATTGACTCACTTTTGGCTCCAATATTTGCAGACGCCAGTGACGTACACAAGGCCGAGATAGATTTCATGTCAGAGGAGCAAATAGAGGCCTACATCGAACAATTCATAAATACAAAAACACAATCTGAACGACTAAACACTATGCGTAAAATAAAAGAAAATGTAATTTCTACCGAAATCGAGGTTTTGTCTCGTCCAGTACAGCTAAAAATGTTTACTAGAGTGATGCACTCATATTCTGATGGAAAAAACAAGCTAACCAGATACTCACTTTATAACAAATTTATTGATAGCTTTGTGAAGCGAGAGGATGACAAGCCTGCTCGACAAGTGCGCATTAGCAATTTTCCGAGCGAACAATTTCCCGGCCCACGTGTAGTTTTTATGCAAAATCTAGCGTGGTGGGTCTTGATGGAAAAGCGAGAAAACCGATTTCAGCCGTCTGAGATACCGTACAATTACATACCTACTCAATTTGCTCCCAACCGCTCCCGGGATGGGGCTCTGCGTGAGGCACTTGTAGGCTCTGTGATAGAGCGCAGTAGTAGTTCGCACAGCGAAGGCACAGGACTACTAGGAAAGAAAGGTGGAAGTTATTTTTACTTCCCTCATAAGAGTTACATTGAGTTCTTGGTTGTTCAATATTTCCTGAGATTCAACTTTGATAAAGATTTGTTTTCTCAGTTTTTCAGATCAATGAATAAAGAAATGTTGTCTTTTTTGTCGGAGGCGGGAGATGAGGCGGTACCGCTTCTTCGCGCAGGTATTACTTTCGCAACAGGGTACGTCGATCGAGAAATCATCAAAATTTGCGCCAAAGACACCAACATAAATCGTGAGATATCCTCATTGAAATCGCACAATCTCACATCAGATTTGATTTACACATACTATGAGTACATGATAAATTCGGATTATGACAAGTCTACAATTTCTAACTTTATTTTCTCGTGCTTCGTTTCAGCGCAAAATTTGTCGAGAGTTTCTAGCTCGGTTAATCTCATCAGGCATTTTATTGACCATTTTGGCGAAACTGCCATCTTTAGGAAGATGGTAGTGCACGTTATTACCAGCATCGGCTTCGAAAAGATGGCGGTACTGGCGCGTTCCGACAGTGTTATTAGTGTTTACAACCTTGACGCCGCATCAGCGAAGTACATATTTTTCGCGAAGTACTTCGTTTGTGATGGGTTAAACATTTCATGTTCCACATCTAATTTCGCAAGTTTTTCTCAAAAAATAGCCGAAGGAAAACTATATGTTCCCGGATATGACGCAGAAAAAAGTAAAAACAGAAGATTAACTGTGACGATTTTGGATTGTGAATTTGGTGACCCGCGATACCCGGTCATTCTACAAAATTGCTCTGCCGCCGAGCGAAAGCTTTTCCTTTATGGCGATGCTGAACGATTGCTGGGTTAAGTTTTCAATTTAACGCATGACGATACAGACCATATGCGGGCTCTCTGGGCCGACGGGCCATTGCTGCTGTCGCATGTGGTGATCGACAGTGTGATCTCCGACCAGGTGCAGCATATCGACGAGCGGTTTGATTGAGGGGGGCGGCTTTGGCTTGTGTTCGGCCATTTGGGGTGGCCCCCTCATCCGCCCTTCGGGCACCTTCTCCCTCGGGGGGAGAAGGAAGTCACCGTCTGGGGCGGCAGTCTTGCATATCACCCACACTCGGCCGACACTTCACCCCTAAGCCAAAAACCTCGGGAGGATACCATGAAATGCATCATCGGTTTCTTTACCACCAAGCCCGGACAGCGCGACGCCTATCTGCGGGCGGCGCAGGATCATCTGGAGAAGAGCCGGCTTGATCCGGACTGTCTCTATATCGAGCTTGTGCCGATGCCCGAGCATCCGGACCGGATTTTGCTGGCCGAGGCGTTCACCAGCGAAGAGGCGCATCGGCGGCATGAGGATACCGAGCATATGCGGGCGCTCTGGGCCGTCGGGCCGCGGCTGCTGTCGCATGTGGTGATCGACAATGTGATCTCCGACCAGGTGCAGCATATTGATGAGCGGTTTGATTGAGGGGGTGGCTTTGGCTGGCGCCCCCTCATCCGCCCTTCGGGCACCGCCGGCCCTTCGCATAGCTCAGGGCGTTCGACACTGCAATCGATTCACTGGATCGATTGCTTCGCTTCGCGAACCGTGTCTCACCCTCCGGGGGAGAAGGAAGTCAGCGGCCGGGTCTCCCGGTCTTGCCCTTGGTGCGTTTCTGTCGCTTGACGTCGCCGGCGTCCTCGTAGGAACCGGCGCCGGATTTGGCGCGGATGATCGGGCGGGGGTCGGTTGGGGTGGTTGGCCCCCTCACCATAGGGGGGATGGCCCCCTCATCCGCCCTTCGGGCACCTTCTCCCTCACGGGGAGAAGGGGGAGCCGCCGGCTTTTGCGGGATCTTGCCGGGCATCGGTTTTTCGGTACGGCCGACGGTCATTTCGTCGAGGGTGTTCTTGCGGAACAGCGGCGTCGCCGTATCGGTGCCCGGGCCCATGTCGTCAAGGGTGGGTTTGGCGAAGTAGCTGCCCTTGCCCTCCGGTGAGCCGGATTTGTTGCGGCCTGACGTCGAGATGCGGGGTTGGCTGTCGCCTGCGTTGTCGGTGGGTCCTCGGGTCAAGCCCGAGGATGACGCCGGAGAGGCTGCGGATGGAGACGGAGAGCTGGGTGCGGATCCTTTTCCATTGCCTCTCGCGCCTTCCGCATTTTTCGCCTCTTGTCTGGCCATCGGGTCGTCCATGGCGGCGAGTTCGGCGGCCTTGAGGCGTTTGATTTCGTCGCGCAGGCGGGCGGCCTTTTCGAAGTCGAGGTCGGCGGCGGCGTCGCGCATGGATTTTTCGAGCGCGTTGAGATGGGCCTGGAGGTTGTTGCCGACGAGGTGGCCGCCATCGGCAAAGCCCTTGCCGCCCACGGCGCCGGAAATGTCGGGGCGGACATGGTCGCGCTCGTAGACGGAATCGAGGATGTCGGAGATCTTTGCCTTGACCGATTCCGGCGTGATGCCGTGTTCGAGATTGTAGGCCATCTGCTTTTCGCGGCGGCGGCTGGTCTCGTCCATCGCCCGCTGCATCGAGCCGGTGATCTGGTCGGCATAGAGGATGACCTTGCCGTCGACGTTACGCGCCGCGCGGCCGATGGTCTGAATGAGCGAGGTTTCCGAGCGCAAGAAACCTTCCTTGTCGGCGTCGAGGATGGCGACGAAGCCGCATTCGGGAATGTCGAGGCCTTCGCGCAACAGGTTGATGCCGACCAGAACGTCGAAAGCACCGAGACGAAGATCGCGCAGGATCTCGATGCGCTCCAGCGTGTCGATGTCGGAATGCATGTAGCGGACGCGCACGCCATGTTCATGCAGGTATTCGGTCAGGTCCTCGGCCATGCGCTTGGTCAGGACGGTGACCAGGGTGCGATAACCCTTCAGCGCGGTTTCCTTGATCTCGCCGAGCACGTCGTCGACCTGGGTCTTGGCCGAGCGGACCTCGACCGGCGGGTCGATCAGGCCGGTCGGGCGGATGACCTGTTCGGCAAAGACGCCGCCGGACTGTTCCATTTCCCAATTGCCGGGCGTGGCCGAGACGGCGACCGTCGGCGGGCGCATGGCGTCCCATTCCTCGAAACGCAGCGGCCGGTTGTCCATGCAGGAGGGCAGGCGGAAGCCGTATTCGGCCAGCGTCGCCTTGCGCCTGAAGTCGCCGCGATACATGCCGCCGATCTGAGACACCGAGACATGGCTTTCGTCGATGAACAACAGCGCATTGTCGGGGATATATTCGAACAGGGTCGGCGGCGGCTCGCCGGGCTGGCGGCCGGTGAGATAACGCGAATAGTTCTCGATGCCGGCGCAGGAACCGGTGGCTTCGAGCATTTCGACATCGTAGCGGGTGCGCTGTTCGAGGCGCTGGGCTTCGAGGAGGCGGCCGGCCTTTTCCAGTTCGGCAAGGCGCGCCTTGAGTTCTTCCTTGATCGACTTGATCGCGCCGTTCAGGGCCGGGCGCGGCGTGACATAGTGGCTGTTGGCATAGATCTTCACCGACTTCATCTCGCCGGTCTTTTGACCGGTCAGCGGGTCGAATTCGGTGATCGCGTCGATCTCGTCGCCGAACATCGAGATGCGCCAGGCGGCATCCTCAAGGTGGGCCGGGAAGATTTCGATCGTGTCGCCGCGCACCCGAAAGGAGCCGCGGATGAAATTGATCTCCTGGCGCTTGTATTGCTGGGCGACGAGGTCGGCGAGCAGCTGGCGCTGGTCGATGCGGTCGCCGACCGACATCTGGAAGGTCATGGCGGTGTAGGTCTCGACCGAGCCGATACCATAGATGCAGGAGACGGAGGCGACGATGATGCAGTCGTCGCGCTCGAGGATGGCGCGGGTGGCGGCATGGCGCATGCGGTCGATCTGTTCGTTGATCGACGATTCCTTCTCGATGAAGGTGTCGGAACGCGGCACATAGGCTTCCGGCTGGTAGTAGTCGTAATAGGAGACGAAATATTCGACCGCGTTGTCGGGAAAGAAGTGCTTGAACTCCGAATAGAGCTGGGCCGCCAGCGTCTTGTTCGGCGCGAGAATGACGGCCGGGCGCTGGGTGGCCTCGATCACCTTGGCCATGGTGAAGGTCTTGCCGGAGCCGGTGACGCCGAGCAGGACCTGCGAGCGCTCGCCGGACTGGATGCCCTCGACGAGGTCGGCGATCGCGGTCGGCTGGTCGCCGGCGGGTTCATAGTCGGAGACCATGCGGATGGCGATGCCGCCTTCCGACTTGTCCGGCCGGGCCGGGCGGTGCGGCGTCCAGATCTTGCCGTCCTTGAACAGCGGATTGCCGCTCTCGATCAACGAGGACAAAGCCTCGACGGTGGCGGTGACGGCGCCGGGGGCGAGGCTTTCGGCTTCTTCCAGCGAGACATCCATGCCGGCGACCGGATTGAGGCCGGCAGCCGCCCGGGTCTTCGGATCGGAGGAGGCGCCGACGGACACGCCGCGCGACGTGGTGGTCGCGGTGGTGTTTTTCGCGGTGGTTGATTTCTGCGCCTTGTCCAGCGCCACCTTCTCGGCGTGCTTGCGCGCCTCGATCTCGATTTTCTTGCGATGCTTGCCGGCCTTGGAGGCGAGTTCGCGCTGGCTCTCGACGCCGGCCGCCTCGGCTTCGGCCTCGAGCTGTCTCACCCAATCGGAGACGGAGCCCGAGAGGGGCTCGCCTTCAAACGCGGTTTGCGGAGCTTCCTCGAAACCGGGCTTCGAAGGGGCGGAGGATTTGGGTGTCTTGGCCATGGGCGGAATATGGCGAAGCGGCGGACGAAAAGGAAGGGCCGGCGGCGAATAATCCGGAACAAAAGCGCAACGGGATCGGGCTCAACTGACAGGGTGGTGGCAGGAGGAGGTGCTATTGCTTGAAGATGTTGTCGCGATGCCAGGCCATGTAGGCTGGATGCGGCCGGTGGCGCGGCTCGGCGGGAACCTTGGCGATCAGATCGCGGGCGAGCATATGCGAGATATCCTCGTTCAAATGGCGCGACTGCAGGATCTTGTAGTCATCCGCAATCGACAACAATCCGCGATCGAACATCCAGTGAACCGTGCCGGACAGGGCAAGACCGTTCTGGATCGAGTCGTTGCCGCCACGCTCGACAGGCACGATATGGGCCGCTTCGACTTCCGGGCGTCCGCCGCCATTGATCAGACGCAGGCCGGTGAAGGCGCAGGTGCGGTCATAGACCTGACGGATGTGCTGTTTGAACTTGGCGTCGCGAAAAGGTCGGTTGATGGTCTGCTGGAGTATTGCCCGCTCAATCGGCTCGAACAGGAACGGGGTCTGGGCGGCTTCGTCGACTTCCAGGCGTGGCAGGTCGATGGCTTGGGCATCGGTCCGTGCCGGCCATTCGTCGGGCTCAGACAAGCCGGCCTGAACGATCGCGGCAAACTCGCGGTCGTCAATGATGCGGACGGCCTGGACACTTCGTCCGGGATTGATTGTTCCATCGGGGCGAACGAGTTGCTTCTCGAACCCGCCTCGCTCGACATAGTCAACCGGCCTGTCGAAATCCAAATAGTCATCGAGCAACGCGTAGAAGTGTCCCGTTCTTAGCGGATCGGGTGACACGCGGTTTATCCTAGCCATGCCGGAATAATATCGGCTTTTCAGGCCGGGCAGTGGGCCGTAGTAGATGATCCAGTCGCCGACGGCTTGTGAGACACGGGAAAGATAGGTCTTGGGGAAATGATAGCGTCCGGGCGCATCGTCATAGATGCTTCCAGCCTTATGATAAAAGATCGCCTTGGCCATGTTGCCCCCGAGTCATACGGCTGTAGTTTTAGGCGAGGACCGCAGCAAGTGGCAACAACCTTAAGCCGCAACCTGAGCTTGGCGACACTTCATGCCCGGAGCACAGCGTAGGCCCGGATCAACCCGCTCAAGTTCCGGCCACAGAGAGGTGGCTGGCCTTGCGCTTCAGCGGCGTCTTGTTCTGGTGTTCGATGATCCAGTCCTCGAGCTGCTTGACCGGCATCGGGCGGGCGAAGAGGTAGCCTTGCGCGGTTGTACAGCCGAGACGGGCGAGGATGGCGGCATCCTCGGCTGTTTCGACGCCCTCGATGATGATGTCGAGCGAAAGCGATTCGCCGAGGCTGACCAGGGCGCTGATCAGTTTCTGGTTGGTTTCGAAGCGGGCGACGTCGCAGGCGAAGCTGCGGTCGATCTTCAACCGGTCGATCTTCAGGCTGATCAGATAGGCCAGCGAGGAATGGCCCATGCCGAAATCATCGACAGCCAGCTTGTAGCCGGCTGTTTCGAGGCGCTTCAATTGTTCGCCGGCAATTTCCGGATCGAGGATCGCCTCTTCGGTGATCTCGATCTCGATCAGGCTGGGATCGACGCCATGTTCCCCGGTCACCCGTTCGAGCATGTCGGCGACCGAATACAGGGCAAATTCGCGCGGCGAGACATTGAGTGCCACCGTCACGCCCTTGATGCCGAGTTCCGGCAGGCGCTTGCTGAGCAGGCAGACATCGGCGGCGATGCGTGCCGTGAGGCGATCGGACAGATGCACCACGCCTGCGGCCGTAACGATTTCAGGTGGCGAGACAAAGCCGAGCTGCGGATGCTGCCAGCGCACCAGGGCTTCAAAACCGGCGATGTCGCGGGTGGCCAAGTTGATCTGCGGCTGAAACCAGGCGGTTACCGCGCCGGATTCGATCGCCTTTTCCAGGTCCTGCTCGATGATGCGCTGGCGCTCGGCGTCCCGCTTGAGGTCGGGATTGAACTCACGCATCTGGCGACGACCGAGGCGCTTGGCATCGTACAGCGCCATGTCGGCGCAGGCGAGCAGTTCCTCGGCATTGGCGCCGTGATCGGGATAGGCGGCAAGGCCGATGCTGAGGCCGATGACCGAATTTGTCGCGCCGCAGCGGATGGCCGCCCGGCTGGCCAGCAGGAGCCGGTTGGCATGGTTGCGGGCGCGCTCCATGGCGCGTTCGCCGGTGACTACAACGGCGAATTCATCGCCGCCGAGGCGGGCAATCAGGCTACCGTCGGTGATCGTATCGCGCAGCCGGTTGCCGATATCGCAAAGAAGCGTGTCCCCGGCGCTGTGGCCAAGCGTGTCGTTGATCGACTTGAACCGGTCGACGTCGATGATCAACAGCACAACCTGCTCGTTGACGACCACGGCGCGGGCAATATCGCCGCTCAGGTGGCCATTGAAGAACATGCGGTTGGCGAGGCCCGTCAGCGTGTCGCGATTGGCCAGCGCCTCAAGCCGGGTATTCTGGCGCAGGATGTCATTGTTGGCGCGGGTGAGACTGTCGGCAAGCGCGGTCGCCTCCAACCGGGCAAGCTGGTTGCTGACAAACATCCGTTCGGTCCACAGGCTGCGGCGCACGAAAACGTAGATCAGCATCGTCAGGCAGCCGGCGAGCAGATATTCCGGCCATTCGCCGATCCGGACGAGGCTGAAGATGATCGAGCAGAGGATCGGCATCGAGAAGACCAGGGCCTGCGGCGTGTAGCCGATCTGCTTCACGACCGAGCCTGCCGCCATTCCACCGAGCAGGATCACCAGCGCCGCATCATGGGCGAGCGGGGCAAAGTCACTGACGAGAAAGGGAAGGGCCGCCCAGCACATACCGGAGGTCGCCGCACCGAGCGACATCACGAACAGGGCGGATTTCGGCTTCTGCGCGGCGATCTGCTGTTTGCGCAGGAAGTTCACCGAGATTCGGCGCAACACTAGGATGGACAGGCCAAGGGCGAGCCAAATCAGGGATGGGAGTTGCAGTCCGTGGTTGAAGGTAAGGATGCTGAGGGCGACAAAGAGATTGATCCCGTTCATGGCCAGTGTCGAAGCATGGCCTTCGATGATGTCATCGACCTGCGCCTGCATCACTGCAGGCATGAAATGGGCGCCTCGATTTCGAAACAATGACATAAAAAACGTCCGCGCTTAATCGCAATAAATACTCAATAACATGAGCCACTTAACGGCCCGTTACATGACTAGGCATGCATTTTAGTAGAAATCGTCCCTCAGTTTTCAGGCAATATGAGTACTCTGATCCAAGGTTGAGATTTGCACGTGTCGCGAGCATGCCGCCGCGGCCGACCTCGGACACCGACCAAGCAGCATCAATCGCCTTGGTTGCAAAGGCGTCATCGCGGCAAAAGCAATCCGCGCCGCTTACAAACACGGTCGGCGCTGCTAAAAAGGCGGAAGCGCCAATTGCGGATTCGCGAGGCTGCGCTATCTGCCTTGCAGCAACCGCTGAATTTTCATTTTCTCTTTGTGGACCTCACCATGCCAAGCTTCTCCCCGGCCGCGCTCTGGCCCATCGTGCTGCTGTCGCTTTCGAATGTCTTCATGACCTTTGCCTGGTACGGGCATCTGAAATACAAGAATTCCGCACTGTTCATGGCGATTCTGGTCAGCTGGGGGATCGCCTTCTTCGAATATTGCCTGGCGGTTCCGGCCAATCGCATCGGCTCGCAGATCTATTCCGCGGCGCAATTGAAGACGATGCAGGAAGTCATCACCCTGATCGTGTTTGCCGGTTTCTCAGTATTCTGGCTGAAGGAAGCGCTGACCATCAATCACGTGATCGGCTTCATCCTGATTGCCGCCGGCGCAGCCTTCGTCTTCAAGGGCTAACGGCGGCGCGACATGCCGGCAGACGCGGTCCGGGCTAAGGGTGGTCGAGACCGCCTTCAGACGGACTGTGCTGCCGGCGGTCATGCTATAATCTGCGGACAACCCGGCAGCGGTTCAGACCGGCGGGACGGGTGTCGGCTTGCCGTCGCTGTCGAGCGCGACCATGACAAATGTCGCGGCCGTGACCTTTTCCATGATGTGGGTGAGATAGCGCTGGGCCCAGACCTCGACGGACAGCGTGATCGAGGTGCGGCCGACACGGGCGATATCGGTATAGACGCAGAGGGTGTCGCCGATCTTGACCGGCATGGCGAAGGCCATTTCCTGAACGGCGGCAGTGACCACGCGGCCGCTCGCCCGTTCGGCGGCACGGATACCGCAGGCAAGGTCCATCTGCGCCATCACCCAGCCGCCGAAGATATCGCCGGCGGCATTGGCATCGGCCGGCATGGCCAGCGTACGCAGCGTCAGTTCGCCAGTCGGGGTCTTGGTTTCGGTCATCGGGCACCTGAATCACGTTTCATCGGCGATCAGGCTAGCGGAGACGGTGCGGCACCGCCACAGCGAAGATGAAATCATGGGGCGTGACCTCGGTCGGGCTTTTTAAGGTTGCCGCTGGCCAGGTCCGCCGGAGATGATCTTCTGGACTACATCTTCACGCGTACCGATCTCCGTGTCATCCCGATCGGGCATGGATGAATGCTCGCTACGATCCCGGGTCTGGAAATCGATCGGAATGACAGCAATCCGGATGACGGAACAGAAAACAACGAACTGCAAGCCAAGCCTACAAATTGACTTTAGCGCGCTCCCGGCAAGACCTGATTTCATGCGCCCGCTTCGAAGCAAGGCTTCGCAGGCATCGCAAAGATTAACGGAGTCTTGCTATCTTCATTATCATTTTTGGTAGTTCGCTCTTTAGAATATAAAAAAATGACATATGCCAAGATTGCCCCAGTTAAATGTGGGGGAATTCATGAAAGCCTTTTCCTTGTCCGTCAGGCTCTATGCCCTGGTCGGCATTACGCTTGCGGTTCTGGTCGCGACGCTGACCTACAGCCTGTTCCATTCCTATGACGCGCTGACCAATGAACGGCGCGCGGGGCTGTCGGCGATCAATGACAATGCGATCGCGATCTTCAACAAGTATTACAAGATGGAGCAGGACGGCACGCTGACGCGCGCAGAAGCGCAGGAGCGGGCGAAGGAGGTCGTCGCGGCGATGCGCTACAAGCCGGACGGCTACCTGTGGATCAACGACATGGTCCCGACCATGGTCATGCATCCGATCAAGCCGGAGCTGAACGGCAAGGACCTGAGCCAGAACAAGGACCCGACCGGCAAGCACCTGTTCGTCGAATTCGTCAACACGGTGAAGGCGCACAAGCAGGGCTTCGTCGACTATATGTGGCCGAAGCCGGGCTTCGACGAGCCGGTGATGAAATTCTCGCATGTCGTCGGCTTCGAGCCCTGGGGCTGGGTCGTCGGCACCGGCGTCTATTCGGACGACCTGGCCGCGATGTTCCGCCAGACTGCGCTGCAATATGGTGCGATCATCGGCGTCAGCATCCTGGCGATCATCGCCTGCGCCTATGCCGTCGTGGCAAGCGTCGTCAAGCCGATCAACCGGCTGAAGACCGCGATGACTGATATCGCCAATGAAATGGTCGATACCGAGATTGCCGATGCCGACCGCCGCGACGAGATCGGCGGCATGGCCGGAGCGCTTCTGGTGTTGCGCGACAGCGTTCGCGACCGGATCGGCATGCGCCAGCGCGAAAGCGAGCAGCAGCACAGCCTGAACGGCGAGCGCGAGCGCAACGAAAGCCAGCTGCGCGCTGCGGCAGAACGACAGAATCATGCGATCCATTCGATCGGCTCGGCGCTGGAGCGGCTGGCCGAGGGCGACCTGACGGTGCAGATCGAGGCGCTCGGCGCCGACTATGAAAAGCTGCGGCACGATTTCAATCGCGCGGTCGATTCGCTCGGCAGCGTCATCGCATCGATCAACCAGACCAGCGATGTCGTCACCTCGAGCGCCGGCAATATCAGCGAGGCGACCAACAACCTGTCGCGGCGCACCGAGCAGCAGGCCGCCGCGCTGGAACAGACGGCAGCCGCGCTGGACGAGATCACGGCCACCGTGCGCACTGCCGCGGAGCGGGCGAACGAGGCCCGTGACATGGTGGCGGCGACCAAGAAGAGCGCCAACCGGTCCGGCGAGATCGTCCGCAATGCGGTCGACGCCATGGGCCGGATCGAAGGCTCTTCGCAGAAAATCAACCAGATCATCTCCGTCATCGACGAGATTGCCTTCCAGACCAACCTGCTGGCACTGAATGCCGGCGTCGAGGCGGCGCGTGCCGGTGAAGCCGGTCGTGGCTTTGCCGTTGTCGCCCAGGAAGTGCGCGAGCTGGCGCAGCGTTCGGCCAATGCGGCGAAGGAAATCAAGACGCTGATCAGCGCGTCTGCCGCGGAAGTCGATACCGGGGTCGGCCTGGTGCGTTCGACCGGCGAAGCGCTCGTCGAGATCGAGCAACTGGTCAACCGGGTCAACGACAGCGTCGACACGATCGCGACGGCGGCCCGAGAGCAGGCGACCGGGCTGCATGAGATCAACACCTCGGTCAATCACATGGACCAGATGACACAGCAGAATGCGGCGATGGTCGAGGAAACCTCGGCGGCCGGCCAGGCGCTGGCGGAAGAGAGCCACAACCTGCGCCAGCTGCTGTCGCGGCTGAAGATCAACCGCGACCAGGGCCGCGCACGTCGCGCAGCATGACGCGCCGTGCAGTCTGACGCCCGATGGGCATGAACGAGAGGCCGGTGGAGCGATCCGCCGGCCTTTTTCGTTGTCTTGCGCGGCGCGTTAACCATGACGGCAAAAGATGGGCGCCAGCGGTCGGGCGGTCCTAACTCGGCCTTAATGGCTGGCTTCTATCCTGTCTCGCAATGGTCCGATGTCTACCGTCTGATGTCGGCCGATTCGAGAGTGGAACCTGGTATGGCGTCTTCCTTCTCCCAAACCCGCGTGGCGCTTGCCCTCGGTGGAGCCATGGTGCTTGGCGGCTGTTCCGCGAGCGACCGGCTGCCTCCGTCCGAGATTTCAGGCGTGGCCGACGACGTGCGCGGCGAACTGGTGCTGGAGGGGCCGGTGGGCGATCGCCGCCTTGCCCGGCGCAGCGGGGCCACCGAACCGCCGATCGCCTATGCGGCGCCGATGGCAAACACCAATGGCGGCAGTGCGGCGATCGACTATCTGAACACGCCCAACCTTGCCGGCGCCGGCTCGCAATCGGGCGAGCCGCAAGCGATGGCGGCAATCGATGCATCCGGCCAGGACGGGTCCATGGCGATGGCGAGCGTGGCACCCGATCAGACGGGGGCGGAAGCGCTGGTCATTCCGGAGGGGGGCGTCAACATCGATGCCGAACTCGGCATTTCGGCCGCCGACAGCGACGGATCCAGCCCCCAGCAGGTTCAGGGTGTACAGCCGCAGATCGTCACATCGCATGGCGCCATGGCGATTGCCGAAGGCAATACCAGCCAGCCGGTGGTCGATGGCATCGGTTTCGACAATCCGACCTCGCTGAACTCCGGGCAATTGCCGCCGGTGGTGGCGGATGCGGAGATGCCGGCTGCAGAGATCTCGGGCGCAGAGATCGCGGGCGAAACCGGGCAGGGCGCCGACGACGGCATCCTGCCACTCGCCGAAGACAGCGGCACGAGCGGCATGGACAGCGCGCCAACGGTCGATTGCTCGCTCTATCTCGACAAGCGCAACTGCCCGAAGGGTTGAGGTCAACTGGCATTGTCGCGGCTGCGTACCGGATCGGCCGGCTGCGGCCTTGCGGGCAGGTGGCCGGGCGCCTAGACGGGGGATCCTAGCATTAACGCCGGTTGATCGAGACCCGCCGAACGCGCCGAGGGACCATGCCGCCACTATCGGAACTATTGATGTTTGCCGCACTGCTGGTGCTGGCCGGCGGTGTTGCCGGCCTGCTGGCCGGGGTATTCGGCATTGGCGGCGGGGCCGTGCTGGTGCCGGTGTTCTATCAGGTGTTCGGCTGGGCCGGCATCGCGCCCGAGGTCATCATGCACCTGGCGGTCGGGACCTCGACGGCGCTGATCGTGCCGACGTCGATCCGCTCGTTCCGGGCGCATCAGCTACGCGGGGCGGTGGATATCGACCTGCTCAAGGGCTGGATCGTCGCGGTGCCGCTTGGCGCGCTGCTGGCAACCGTGGTCGCGGCCTATGCATCGAGCGAAATGCTGCGGCTGATCTTTGCGGTGATCGGGCTGGTTCTGGCGGCGCGCATGCTGTTTCTCAGTAACCGCTTCCATCTCGGCACCGAACTGCCCGGCGAGCCGGTGCTTTTCCTGACCGGTGGCGTGATCGGGCTGATCTCTGGGCTGATGGGCATTGGCGGCGGCGTGCTCAACAATACGTTCATGACGCTGTTCGGCCGGCCGATCCACCAGGCGGTGGCGACCTCATCGGGGGTCGGCGTGCTGATCTCGATCCCGGCGCTGGTCGGCTATGTCTGGGCCGGCTGGGGCAGGGCGGACCTTCCGGTGTTTTCGACCGGCTATGTCAACTGGGTGGCCTTTGCGCTGATCTTTCCGACCGCCATGCTGGTCACCCCCTATGGCGCAAAATTGGCGCACCAGATGAGCAAGCGGCAGCTGGAAGTCGGGTTCGGACTGTTCCTGATCTTCGTCTCGATCCGGTTCTTCATCAGCCTCTATGGCTAATTCGACTATGGCTAAATCGATCCGGCCATGGCGCAGCGGAACGTGTTAAGCCTGCGCCTTGTAAACGTGTCAAAGACGGATAGCGGCCGAGTATAACGGTCCGATTTGGGAGGAATACATCATGAACCTGCGCGCGACCGGCACGGCCGGCAATGCGGTGCTGGCCGGCGTCCTGCTCATGCTTCTCGGCGACTTCCTGTTCTCGCTGAACGATGCGATGGGCAAATGGCTGGTTGCGAGCTTTTCCGTCGGGCAGGTCCTGGTGATGCGTTCGCTCGGATCGTTCGTGATGCTGACGCCGATGATCGCGAAACAGGGAAGCGACGGGCTCTTCAGGCTGGAGCGGCCGTCGCTGCAGGTGCTGCGCGTGGTGTTGACGACGGCGGATGTGGCGCTGTTTTACGCCGCAGTCGCCTATCTGCCGCTGGCCGACGTGATGACCTTCTACATGGCCGGCCCGATCTATGTCGCCGCGCTGTCGCATTTCTTCCTCGGCGAGACCATCGGCTGGCGTCGCTGGCTTGCGGTCGTCATCGGCTTCATCGGCGTGATTATCGCGCTGCGGCCGTCGTCGGCGATGCTATCATGGCCGGCGATCTTCGGCCTGATCGGCAGCCTGTCGTTTGCGCTGACGCTGATCCTCAGCCGGCGGCTGCGCGCGACCAGCGATGTCACGCTGGTCACCTGGCAGACGGTCGCAGCTCTCATCACGGGGGCCGTTCTCAGCATCGGCAACTGGAACTCGATGTCCGGCCTCGATCTCGTGGCGATGCTGGCACTGGGGATCGTCGCGGCCAGCGCCCATATGATGATCACCCGGTCGCTGAAGCTGGCGCCGGCGTCACTGCTGGCGCCGCTGCAATACAGCCTGCTGCTATGGGCGATCATCCTGGGTTATCTGTTCTTCGGCGACCTGCCGGACAGCCAGGTTCTCGTCGGATCGGCCGTGATCGTGCTTGCCGGCCTGTTCATTTTCCACCGGAAAAAGGTGGTGAGCGGGTTGGCACCCGACGACATTGCGCCCGACGGGCACTGAGGTCCTGTCACCAAAGGGTTTTCGCCACACGAGACCGGTCGGCTTTGCGCCTTTGCGGCGGACCTGAAGACGTCTCACCGGCAACCGGGGCGATCTCCGGCTTTATTCTGACTTTTTCAGATGCTACTGATCCGGCCATGCGAAAGACATCCAAGACTGCCATTGCCGCATTTGCATGCGCCCTCATGGTCCCGATGGTCGCACAGGCGATCGACAAGAGCACTGCGAGCCAGATCGAGAAGCTCGATCCGTCCGATCAGCTAGAACAGCGATGCGACCTGGAGGGGATGAACCGGCTGAAGGCCGACAAGGTGATTTCCTACACCTTCTCGCGCCCGAGACACACTGATGTGCATATCGATGCGGACGGCGCAGTGTTCCGTCGTGACGGCGAGTGGTATCGGTTGTCCTATGCCTGCACCACCAGCGCGGATCACCTTTCGATCGTGGCGTTCGAGATGGAGCCGGGAGCACGCATCGCCCATGAAGACTGGGACCGCTACTACCTCTATCCCTGAGCGCGACCGGTCCGAGCGCCGACAGGCGGCGCCCGGGAAACCATGGCCGTTGTCGTCAGACGACGATGCCGGTGCGGTTCGTCGACATGGTCAGCTTGCGTTCGGCGCGCTCCTGCTGGGGCGAGCGGTTGTAGAGTTCGCGATAACACTTGGAAAAGTGCGAGGCGGAGACGAAACCGCAGGCAACCGCGACCTCGACTACCGGCATCGACGACTGGACCAGAAGGTGGCGGGCGCGATCGAGGCGGATCTCGAGGTAGTAACGGGCCGGCGAGCGACCCATTTCCTGGCGAAACAGGCGCTCGATCTGGCGGCGTGACAGGCCCGCATCGTCGGCGATCTCGAGCAGCGACAGCGGCTCCGACAGATTGCTTTCCATCAGTTCGATGATCTGCAGCACCTTGGAGTTCTGCACGCCGAGGCGCGCCCTCAGCGGCAGCCGCTGGCGGTCGTGGGCGGAACGGACCCGGTCGGTCAGGTGCTGCTCGCAAACGCGGTTGACAAGGCCCTCGCCGAAATCCTGGCCGATCAGGTTCAGCATCATGTCGAGCGAAGCCGTGCCGCCGGCACAGGTATAGAGATTGCCATCGACCTCATAGAGGTCGGCATAGACTTCTGCCTGCGGGAAGGTTTCGGAGAAGCCGGGCAGGTTTTCCCAATGGATGGCGCAGCGCTTGCCATTGAGCAGGCCCGCCTGCGCCAGCACATGGGCGCCCGTACAGAGCGAACCGATGGCGACATTGCGGTTATAGGCTTCGCGCAGCCAGGCATTGACCGACTTATTGTTGAATTCCTCGACATAGATGCCGGAACAGACGATCGCCATGTTCGGGCGGTTCTCGCCGCCTAGGAAGCGGCGCTCGTCGGCAAGCGACGAATTCACCTCGATGCCGATGCCCGAAGAGGAATACACTTTCTGGCCATCGACCGAGGCGAGCCGCCATTCATAGGCCGCGTAACCCAGCATGCGGTTGGCGATGCGCAGCGTTTCGATCGCGCCGGCGAACGGCAACAATGTGAAATGCGGAACGAGAAAGAAGGTAAGTGATCGCTTCTTGACTTGCTGCTTGCTCATGGTGATGTCCAGTTCCCTTGTTTTCCGGCATGCTCGACCGGAAATGCATTCTGGGATGTTCTCACTGCGACATTGACATGGAATTCAGCGGCGCGAAACTATTCACGACCGCTAAAAAGCGACATTTCTTCCGCGTTTCCATCCTGCGACGAAAGGGAGCAGGCAATAACAATCGTCAGTTTAGCAGGCCTTTGAAAAGAAATTACTTTGTCGATGCCGCGCTGGCGCAATCCGCAACCGGCACTCCTGCCGGTTTGCGACATGACCCAAGGATCACGTCGCAAGCCATAGCGACATGCAGGCCGTCAGCGACGCATGTCGCCGGCAGGCCAGCCGAGGTCCTTGCGCAGGTCGAGGGGAAGCGATTCCAGCGCACGCTGTTCGTCACGGCGCATACGCCAGCTGTTGATCGCCGCAATGGCCTTGACGATCAGGTGCGCCGGGCGGTTCGCCGCCGGAGCACCACGCAGGGAGCGGGCAGTCGGGGAATCGAAATGAACCAGTGTCATGGCATTTATCCTTTTCGGTCAGGCCCAGCGGGGAACCCGTTTGGCAGTTCGTTTATCTGCTCTCGTTAATCATCAATCAAACGAATGTTTCTTATGGCATCAATTCGATTTACTGATGATTGATCGGCGCCACCCAAAGCCAGGTCACGTTGCAGATAGTCCGGCAGGCGGGCGATCTCGCGCTGTGCTGCGGCTTGTGTCCTTGCCCGGAGACGAGTGTTAAGGCGATCACGATAGCGGTCGTGGCAATAGGCCAGAAAAGCGCCGAGAAGCATGTCTTCCTCCTTTGTTCAGTGCATGGGATGAAAATGCGCCTCGATTGACATTCAATCAAACGCAATGATATCGTCCTCATGTTCAATTTTCTTGAAGGCTATCGCCATGACACTCATGCTGCGCCAACCCCTGCCGCTGCTCGACAACGATGTGCTGCGGACATTCGTTGCGATTGCGGAAACCGGGAGCTTCACTACGGCCGCCGACCGCGTGTTTCGCACGCCGTCGGCCGTGTCGATGCAGATCAAGAAGCTGGAGGAGCAGTTGAGCGTGACGCTGTTCCTGCGCGACGCACGATCCGTTGCACTCACAGAAGGAGGGGAGGTCTTGCTTCCCTATGCGCGGCGCATCCTGGCGCTGTCGAACGAGGCGGTCGGACGCTTTCGCATGCCGGAGATGAAGGGCGTGGTCCGGCTCGGGGCGCCAGACGATATCGGCGAACGATTCATGCCGACGATCCTCAGGCGCTTTGCCGAACATTACCCGGCTATCATGGTCGATCTGACCGTCGATACGTCCGGGGCGCTGCGCCGGCGGCTGCAGGAACAGCGGCTGGACCTGACGCTGATCAATTGCGCACCGGGGGCCGTTGTGCACGAGGGCGAGGTCATCCATCAGGAGCAGCTGGTCTGGGCCGGGGCGAAATGCGGCACGGCGCATATGCGCGATCCGTTGCCGGTATCGATCTGGGAAGACGGCTGCTGCTGGCGGGCCGACGCGCTGGCGCGGCTCGACAAGGACAAGCGGCCGTATCGCATTGCCTATCTGTCTGCGCATACGATGGCGCAGCGCGCGGCGGTGATTGCCGATCTGGCGGTTGCACCCTTGCCGCGCAGCTATCTGACCGCCGACATGACGGCGCTGGGCTCCAAGCACGGATTGCCGGATCTCGGATCCTTCGACGTGCGCTTGCTGACCGGCAACGAGACGAGCGACACGATCCGGGCGGTGGCCGACAGCGTGCGTTATGCATTTGCCGAGATGATCGGGATCGCGGCCTGAACTGCGATCCTCCACAGCCAACCGGAGACACGATGACCGAACTGCCTCGCCTCGAAGATTTCCCGTGCCGCAGCTACGACAAGCTGCGGTATGGCGACACCGATCGCCAGGGGCATGTCAACAATGCGGTGTTTGCCACTTTCCTGGAAACCGGCCGCGTCGAGATGATCTATGCGGCGGACGAGCCGCTGCTGGAGGACGGCTTTTCCTTCGTCGTGGCAAAGCTCGAGCTCAACTATCTGGCCGAGATCCTATGGCCCGGCACAGTCGATATCGGTACACGCATCATCAAGGTCGGTCGCTCGTCGGTGACGATGCAGCAGGCGGTGTTCCAGAATGGGGTGTGCTGCGCTTCCGCCGAAACGGTCGTTGTGCATTTCTGCCAGGCAACACGGAAATCGCATGCGTTTTCCGACGCGCAGAGGGCGCGGCTGCTTAAGGCCGATTCGGGCGAACCGGCCGCAGCAGCCGGCTCCCTATAGGGCTTCCTCGTAGGCGAACTGAGCGTCGCGAAGGGCGTCGTCCAGCGTCCGGCCCTCGCTGTAGATCCTCAGGTAATCCGGAGCACTGACGCCTGGTGGCACATGCGGGCTGATTTCTGCCGGGCCGATCACGGTCTTGACCGGAATGACGCCTGCCCAGAGAGGGGTCGCCATGTCTTCCTCGTCGTCACCCACGCCCTTGGCGCGGCTTTTCGCCGACGCTTCCTCGATCCGCATGCCGATCACCATGCTGGCCTTGACCTCCTGGCCATGGTTTTCGCGGAGTTCCGTACTGCGGCCCGGATAGAAGCGGTCGACGACAGCCGCCAGCGCGCGGGCTTTCTCCTGCGGGTCGTCGATGATGGCTGCCGTGCCGAAGCACATGGCCGAGCGGTAGTTGGCGGAGTGGTTGAAGCCGGACCGGGCAAGCACGAGACCGTCGAGGTGGGAGACGGTCAGGCAGACGCGCACGCCCTCCCTCTGGCTCTTCAGCATGCGGCTGGCCGACGAGCCGTGCCAATAGAGCCAGTCACCCTCGCGCCAGTGGATGGTCGGCGTGCAATAGGGCTGGCCGTCGATGACATAGGCGACATGACAGAGAAAGCTGCTGTCGAGGATGGCGTAGACGGCTTCCTGATCATAGGCGGCGCGTTCGTGCATACGCCTTGCGCGGTTGCGCGGGCTGACCGGGAATGTCGTCTGTCCTGCCATCTTGTCCATGTGTGTCTCCATCGGGAAGGTTTCCGGCCGCGCATGTCGTCCAGGCTTGTTATCCGGGCTTGTCATTGCTGGGGCCTTGGTGCAGGGATAGATCTGCCGATTGGTCCAATAAAGATCCAATATGACCAAGAAAGATCGAACCAATTCCGACTGGTCTGCCGCAAGACCCTTGCTGCCTGCGTCCGGGCCGCGACGGCAGGCGCTTTACCGCGAGCTGCGCGACCAGATCGTCGATGGCCGGCTCTGCCCCGGCGACAAGCTGCCGACGACGCGCGACATCGCCGCGCGGTTCGGCATCGCGCGCGGTGCTGCGGTTGCGGCCTATGAAATGCTGGCGGCCGATGGCTTCGCCGAGGCAAGGGTCGGCGCGGGCACCTATGTGGCGGCGGCGGTGCCAAGCCTTCCGAGGGCGGCCAGCCCGCGGCTTCGTAACGCGCCGGATGCGGTGGCGCCGCTTCCCGGCACGCTCGGCTGCTCGACCGCGGACGCGACGACGCTGCGGATCTTCCGCATGCTGATGAACCGGCACCTGACCAACCCGTCACCACGGCATTTCCACTATAACGATCCGGCCGGCAGCCATGCGCTCAGGGTCGAGATCGCAGCCTATCTGAAGGCGGCCCGGGGCGTGAACTGCGATCCCCAGCAGGTGATCATGACCTCCGGCACCCAGCAGGCGCTCGATCTTACCATCCGCGCGCTGCTGAAGGCCGGCGATCGGGTCTGGATCGAGGATCCCTGCTATGTGATGGCCCGCAAGGTGTTTGCCGCGAACGGCATGGAGATCGTGCCGGTTCCGGTCGATGGCGAAGGGCTGGATGTAGCGGCCGGGGCGCGGCTGGCGCCACAGGCGCGGGCCGTCTATGTGACGCCGTCGCATCAGTATCCGCTCGGCGTGACGCTATCGATGGCACGCCGACTGCAGCTGATCGACTGGGCGCAGCGCGCCGGCGGCTATATCATCGAGGATGATTACGACAGCGAGTTCCGTTTTTCCGGGCCGCCGCTGAGTGCGCTGCAGGGTATCGACGGCGAGGGGCGGGTGATCTATGTCGGCACGTTTTCCAAGACGCTTCTGCCCGGCTTTCGCATCGGCTATCTCGTGGTGCCGTGGGCGGTGCGTGACCGCGTGCTGGACGTGCGCCGGCTGACCGACCGTTTTCCCTCGACGCTGGCCGAGGATGCGCTCGCGGAATTCCTGCGTGACGGGCATTTTTCCGGCCATGTCAAACGGGCGAGACGGCGGTTGCGGTCGGCGCGCGATGCGTTGATGACGGCCCTTGAAGAAGCGGGGGTGGAGGACGGCGGCCTTCATGTCGTGCCGCCTGAACAGGGGTTGCATCTGGTCGCGCATCTGCCGGCCGGTAGCAACGATGTCGCGCTGGTGCAGATCGCCGCAGATGCCGGGTTCGGGGTGCGGGCGCTGTCGCCGCTTTATGCGGACAGCACAAACAAGCGCGGGCTGGTGATCGGCTTTTCCGGCTTCGAGGCCGAGGTGCTGGCGCAGGCGGCGCGGCGTTTCATCCGCGATCCACGTTTCGTTGCGCTTTCAGGCAGATGATGTGCCACCACTGGCAGAAACGCTGGCATCAACGCTGGCGGTGGCGCCGGCAATCCAGACAGTAAGAAAATCCCCGAGCATCGCCCTTGCGGCTGCAGCATCCGGCGTCCAGCCGGACAGGCGGTAGACCATGACCTCGTGCAGCAGCGCCTGGATGCCGCGGCTGAGCATGGTGGCGCGGGCGTCGTCGCAGGCCGGCAGGGTGGTGCGGATGAGGGTGGCAACCAATCCTTCCAGCTCGTGGCAGATGGACAGGAAGCGCTCGGTGAAGGGACCGGCGCCGAGGCCAGACTGGGACAGATAAAGACGGGCAAAGGCCGGATCGGCACCAAAATAGTCGAGCCAGGGCGACAGCAGTCGATGGATGACCTTGTCTAGCGGCTCTGGGTCGAGCGGCTCTGGGTCGATCTGTTCTCGGCCGAGCGGCCCTGCGATTGCTGCCGCTGCCAGGCCTCGACTACGCGCGGAGATTGCCTCGATCTCGGCCAGTCCGAGGGCGGCGAGCAGATTGGTCTTGTCGCCGAAATGGGCAAAGACGCTGGCCTTGGCAACCTTTGCCCCGGCGGCCACCTGATCGATGCTGGTCTGCTCGAAACCCTGGACGGCAAACAGGGCGCGTGCGGCAGCGAGGATCTGTTCGCGGGTCTGGCGGCTGCGTTCCTGGCTGAGTTTCATTGCGTGGGTCTCCGATGCCTGTCCGGTGCGCGGTTAGCGGACCATACACTGTCTGCATTAGTTGTTGACCACGGTCAATTTATCTTTGTATAATTTGACCGTGGTCATAATAATTGCGCCTGCTGCCTTTCGCACCACCAACTGATGGGGATCCGCATGTCCTTCCTAACCGCATCGAATATGCCGGCACGCTTGCTGGTTCTCAACGGCAATCCCGGACGAGCGACGCTGTGCCGCCAGATGGCGGAGCGCATTGCCGATGCCGCACGGCAGAGCGGCGCGGAGGTGAGGCTGGTGCATCTCTCCGATCTCAGCTTCGACGCCAATCTGGCGGAGGGCTATCACCAGCGGATGGACTGGGAGCCCGATCTGACGACACTCGCCGAGACGCTGGTGTGGAGCGACAGGCTGGTGCTGGTACAGCCGTTGTGGTGGGGCTCGGCGCCGGGAAAACTGAAGGGCCTGTTCGACCGGCTGCTGATGCCGGGATTTGCATTTGCCTATATCGACGGCAAGGCGCTGCCGAAAGCCTTGCTCAAGGGGCGGAAGGCGCGAGTGGTGATCACCTCGGATACGCCGTTGTTCGTACTCCGGTGGTTCTACGGCAATGGCTGGGTAAAGGTGCTGAAACGGCAGATCCTTGCCTTTGTCGGCTATGGTGACCTGAAGACGGTGTATTTCGGCCCCATTCGGGGTGCCTCGGCGAACAGTCTCTGTGCAATGGTGGAAAAATCGGTGCGGATTCTCGACTGAGGGCGCCGGGCCTATTCGCGGCTTCTGCGACGCCTGCGACCACCCGCTTCACCATCGCCTTCCGACAGGACCTTGCGCTCCGGCAGCGTGACCACTGCCGAGAGTTTCGGGAAGGGATCGACCTTGTTGGGCAAGGCCATGGCATCGATGAACAGCTGCTGGAAATTGGGCTCAAGTGCTGTCTCGATTTTCTCGATCACACGCACCGTCTCCTCGATCTCGCGGCGGTGACCTCGGTTCAAGAGCGCCATCAGAGCGCCGGTGCCAGCGGCATTGCCGACGGCCTTGACTTCGGCAAGATCGCAATCGGGGATGAGGCCGAGCACCATGGCGTATTTCGGATCGATGAAGGAGCCGAAGGCGCCGGCAAAGCGGATCGTGTCGACGGTCTGGATTTCCAGCTTTTCCATCAACAGCTTGATGCCGGCATAGAGAGCCGCCTTGGCGAGCTGGATGGCGCGTACGTCGTTCTGCGTCACCGTGATCTTCTGCGCGCCGTCATGCAGGAGGTAGGAGAAGGTACGACCATTTTCCAGGATGCGCGGGCTTTTCGCCGCCATGGAACCATCGACCACGCCGTCGGCCGAAATGACGCCAGACAGGTACATTTCGGCGACGACCTCGATGATCGCCGAGCCACAAATGCCGGTAATTCCGGTCTTTTCGGCAGCTTCGGCAAAGCCCTCTTCATCTGACCACTGCTCGACGCCGATCACCTTGAAACGCGGCTCGAGCGTCGTCGCATCGATGCGCACGCGCTCGATTGCACCGGGGGCTGCGCGCTGGCCGCAGGAGATTTCAGCGCCCTCGAAGGCGGGGCCAGTCGGGGAAGACGCGGCAACGGTGCGCACCCGGTTACCAAGCACGATCTCGGCATTGGTGCCGACGTCGACCATCAGCATCATCTTGTCCTGGCGATGCGGACCTTCGGCCAGCGTGGCGCCGGCAGCGTCGGCACCGACATGGCCGGCGATGCAGGGCAGGAGATAGGTGCGGGCGCCGGGATTGAGGCCGAGTTCGATGTCCTTGGCCGGGCAGGAGACGGCACCGGAAACGGCGAGCGCAAAGGGCGCCTGGCCAAGCTCGGTCGGATCGATGCCGAGAAACAGGTGATGCATGATCGGATTGGCGACGAAGACGGAATCGAGGATATCGCTGCGGGCGATGCCACCTTGCTCGCAGACCTGGTCGACGAGGTCGGAGACCGCCTGTCGCACGGCCTTGGTCATCGCTTCACGGCCGTCCGGGTTCATCATCACATAGGAGACGCGGCTCATCAGATCTTCACCGAAGCGGATCTGCGGATTGGAGGCGCCGGAGGAGGCAACAATGCGGCCGGACAGCAGCGAGACGAGATGCATGGCGATCGTCGTCGAGCCGATGTCGCAGGCAATGCCATAGGCTTCGTTGTGCAGGCCGGGCCAGAGGGCGACAATGGTCGGGCGCGAGGTCGGGCTGTCGCGGTGGATGGCGGCGGTCACCGTCCAGTTGCCCTTGCGCAGGATCTTCTGGATCTCCGGATAGAGATAGGGCTCGACCTGCAGGTCACTGTAGCCCCAGTCCTTTTCCAGCATGACCTTCATCCGGTCGAGATCGCCGAGCGGCTTGTGCATGTCGGGCTCGTCCACCTCGACATAGCAGAGATGCACGGCCGGATTGCGCTCGATCACGCGGTCGCTGGCGGCCTTGCGCACCACCTGCGCATTGACCACCGCGTCCTGCGGCACGTCGACGACGAGATCGCCCTGGACAGTGGCGGAACAGGAGAGGCGGCGGCCCTCCGGCAGCGTGCGCACTTCGCTGTAGCGCCTTTCCTTCGGACCCACAGGCGAGATATGGTCGTTGGACGACGTGATGCCATGCTTGGCAAAATGGCCCTCCTGCACTTCGATCTGGCAGCGCCCACACGTGGCGCGCCCCCCGCAGACGCTCTCGACATAGACGCCTAGCTGGCGCGCGGCATCCAGCACCGGCGTGCCGACGGCAAAACGGCCGCGCTTGCCGGAGGGCATGAAGAGGACGAGGGGATCGATTTCGGTCATGAGCAATGCAATTCCTGAGAGGCCTGGAAGCAGGGGGCGTGACTAAGCGGTATTTTTGCCGTTGTCGAGTGGACCGCCTTGCCCCTCACCCTAGCCCCCTCCCCGGAAACGGGGCGAGGGGACTGGCCGCGGTGCCGCTTGTGACTTCTCCCCGCCTGCGGGGAGAAGGTACCTGCAGGCGGATGATGGGCGAGCTACAATACTTACTCCGAAGCAGCACCGGCACCGGCCCGTGCCGCGCGACCACCACGACGACCGGATGAAGCGCCGGGAGGCGTTGTGGAGGGCGCGGCGCCGGCTTCCGCCGGCTTGTGGTCACGGTAGGTCATGATCCAGTTGCCGCAATTCGGGTCGGTGCCGTTCAAGACGTTTGCGGCGCGCACGGCTTCCATTTCCTGCGGGCGGCAGGGGTTCATGATCGCCGATGTCATGCCGGCGCCGATGACCATCGGGATGAAGCCGGCATTGATGCCGTGGCGGTGCGGCAGGCCGAAGGAGATGTTCGACAGGCCGCAGGTGGTGTTGACCTTTAGCTCGTTGCGCAGGCGGTAGAGCAGCTGAAACACCTGGCGGCCGGCATCGCCGAGCGCGCCGATCGGCATGACCAGGGGATCGACGACGATGTCATGCGGCTTGATGCCGTAGTCCATGGCGCGTTCGACGATCTTCTTGGCAACGGCGAAACGCACGTCCGGATCCATGGAAATGCCGGTCTCGTCATTGGAGATGGCAACGACCGGGACATTGTACTTGGCGCAAAGCGGCAGGATGGCCTCGAGCTTTTCTTCCTCGCCGGTGACCGAATTGACCAGCGGGCGGCCCTTGGCGACCTTGAGAGCGGCCTCGATGGCAGCGGTGACGGAGCTGTCGATCGACAGCGGCACGTCGACGAGCCCTTGCACGATTTCCATGGTCTTGACCAGGAGGCCAGGCTCGGTCTCGTTCGGATTGACCGAGGTGACGCCGGCATTGACGTCGAGCATGGTGGCGCCGGCGGCGACCTGTTCGAGCGCGTCCTTGATGACGGTGTCGAAATTCCCTTCGATCATCTCGGCGGCGAGCTTTTTGCGGCCGGTCGGATTGATGCGCTCGCCGATGACGCAGAAAGGCTGGTCAAAGCCGATGACGATTTCCCTGGTGGCAGACGCGACGATGGTACGAGTCATGTTGATCTCCGGTGTGGCCTCTGGGCAATGTTTGCCAGACGGCCGATGGATGCAAGGTGTCTGATGCGGGTGGATGAGTTCCGCCCGAAATCTGCTTGTCAGTGCGGCAGGTGGGCAGCCTTGTCGACCAGGGCCTGCTGATCCTGGACGGGCTCGGTGCCGATTTCGTGGAGGCGTTCGGCAACCATGGCATCGCTCTGGCCGGTTTCCCGCTTCCACGGACGACGGCCCTTCAGGATGCCGGATTCATGAACGATTTCGGCGACATATTCTTCCTGGCGGTAGGCCATGACATGCACGCCGGAGACGCCCTCGATCTCCTTCACCTCGTTGATGATGTCGATGCAGAGCTGCTTGCCTTCCTTCTTCTGGTCGGCAGCGCCTTCGAGACGGGTTATGACCGAGTCCGGGATATGGATGCCCGGAACATTGGAACGGATCCACTTGGCGGTCTTGGCGGAGGCCAGCGGACCGACGCCGACCAAGATGAAGCATTTTTCGTCGAACCCGAGATCGCGGACCTTCTTCATGTATTCGCGGAACATCGGCACGTCGAAGCAATACTGGCTCTGGACGAACTGGGCGCCGGCCTCGATCTTCTTGCCTAGCCTGTAGGGTCTAAAATCGTAAGGCGGGGCAAACGGATTGATGGCTGCGCCGAGGAAGACCTTGGGCGGCGTGGTCAGCTTGCGGCCCGAGAGGAATTTAGCCTCGTCGCGCATGGTGCGCACGGTTTCCAGAAGCGACATGCAGTCGAGGTCGAAGACCGGCTTGGCGCCAGGCTGGTCGCCGGCCTGCACGCCGTCGCCGGTCAGGCACATGATGTTGGCGACGCCCATGGCGGCCGCACCCAGCACGTCGCCCTGGATGGCGATGCGGTTCTTGTCGCGGCAGGCGATCTGCATGATCGGCGCATACCCCATGCGGGTCAGAAGCGCGCAGATGCCGACCGAGGACATGTGGCAATTGGCGCCGGAAGCATCGACGGCGTTGATGCCATCGACCCAGCCGTCGAAGACCTTGGCGCGTTCGTAGACGTCCTGCGGATCGGCGCTGTCGGGCGGGTTCAACTCTGCGGTGACGGCAAATTCGCCGCGCCGCAGGACACGCTCGAGACGTCCCAGCGAGGAGTGGCCGGGCAGAGGATCAAGCGGCAGATGCACGCCGAGCGGGTTTTCATCGATATGCGCCATCGCTCAGGCTTCCTTGTTTGCGGCTGCATCGCGCCGGGCTGCCGCTTCGGCCGTCACCCGCAACCAGGACGAGGTTTCGCGCAACGACTGGTTCACCGGTTTCTGCACATTCAGGATGGCGTCGCCCTTGGCCATGTTGCGTGACCCGTTCCAGGCCTGAACCCAGACGCAGGGCATGTCGGGTTCGACCTCGCAATTGCCATTGGCACGCACGCCGCCGCAGGGACCGTTGCGCAACTGCTTGGGACAGTTCATCGGACAGGACATGCCGGTCGATGACAGAGCGCACTGGCCGCACATGCGACAGTCGAAGAGCAGGCCCTTGACGTTGCGCTCGACGAAGGTGATCGGCCGTTCGACGCGGCTGTAGCCGATGGCTTTCCACAGCGGGTGCAGCAGCAGGAACGTATCGGCAAAACGGTTGTAGAACCATTCGAGGAAGCGCGAGTTTCGCACGGCCCAGAGACGGATCGTATAGGAGCGACGGGCGCGGCGGTTGGGCGAGACGCCGGCCGGCGTATAGGCGCCAGTGGCCGCCTTCTTCGCCGGAGCGGCATTGCCCTTCAATACAGGTGCGGCGGGAGACGGGGCGGGCCTTGCCGGATCGGGACTGGATTCAGCCATTGTCGCGGCCTCCGGCATGGACCAGGGCAACGAGGCGGGGCTTGTCGTAAGCCGCCTCGATCTCGGCTGCAGCCTTGTCCGCCTCGGCTTCGAGATCGTCGCCTACGGGGATCGGATCTGCCTTGCGCCATTCGGCGAGATAGTCCTCGGTCTCGGCCGCGCCGGTGCGCATCGCGCACATGTCAATCGCCTCGGTAAAGCGCAGCGAAAGCTCGCGTTTGGCGGCCTTGCGCCCCTGCTTGATGATCACCTGGGCCGGGATATCGCGCCAAAACACGATGATCTTGTCTGCCATGCCACTCACTCCCCTTTATCCTAGCAGAATGCACGGCGTCAGGGTGCCAGACTGCGCTTTTCACGACGTCGCAGACAGCAAAAAACGACGCAAACCGGATTTACCAGATTCGCCGGGTGATGCCGTGGAATATCCACGACCAGAGCGTCGGCGGAAAGCGCAATGCCGAAGGGCCTTGCGGGGCATAGGGCCTGAGGTTTCGGCTGAGCGCATCTTCGACGGCGCGGCAGGTGATGTCGAGGGCCGCGACGGTCAAGACCAGGGGATAGGTGGAGATGAAATCGCCGTGGGCGGGGGCGGCGCGGACTTCGTAGAGCGTGCCGCCGGTGTCTGTGCCGGCATCGACGAGATGCACGGTTGCGCCGAAATTGCCAGCATCACCTTCGCGTAGTGACCAGTAGCCGCCCATCTGGCCGCGGTAGGCCGGGTTGATTCCGGCATGCAGATTGAGGACCGGGCAGGGCATGGCGGCGAGCTGGCGTGCGGACAGCAGGCGGGTCGACACCAGCAGGATGGCGGCGGGGCGGATCTGCTCGACCAGGGCAAGGGTGCCCTCATCATTGATCGAGCCAACCTGATGCACGCGGACATTGGCGGGCATGGCGTCGGTGAGATCGTTTGCGCCAAGAATTTGTGCAATTCGCTTATTAGCGAAATTCCTCAAGATACGCGCGGCGATCATCGTGCCGAGCTGGCCGATGGCCGGGACCCAGCCAAGACGGCGGGCCCGGCGGCGTGTGATGCCGATCTTGGTTTCCGGCTGCTCGAGGATGACGCGGATATCGGCATTGCGGGCGGCAAGCGCCTGGATCACCAGCGTCGGATTGAGGCCGCCGGCGGTCATGACGATGACGGGCATGCCGGCGGCGGGATCGGAGAGTTGTCCGGAGACTGGTCCGGCAACCGGTCCGGTCAGCGGGCTCTGGACGTGAGGCGTCGATATCTCGGTCACCGCGGGCTTACCCGATTCAGACGACGAGCATCAGCACGGCGCAGGCCGTGTAGACGACGAAGCCGGCGACCAGCAGGGAGACGACACCAAGCAGGCAGCCGAGCGTGACGCCGACGCCATCGCGCTGGGAATGGGTGAAGCCGATGATGGCGAGCGCCACGGCCGGCGGCCAGTTGCCGAGCGGGATGGGCAGGAAAATCACCACCGCCAGAACCAGCGCGAGAAAGCCGATGACGCGTTCTGCAATCCGGCTTTCGAGAAACCAGAAGCGCGGCACGACAAGCTTTTCCGCCTTGCGCAGCCAGGGCACGAGCCGGTCGACGACCAGCTGGAAGGTGCCTGCCTCGACGCCATAGTCGCCGATGCGGCGGGGGAAATAGACGCGGCCCTGGGCGGAGGCAAACATCTGCCAGGCGATAAAGACCAGGGGAAGTCCGAGGACGAAGGTGGCGCCGGGCGGCAGCGGCACGAGATTGGGTAGGGCAAAAACCAGAAGGAAAGCACCGAATGAGCGATCCTGAAGGGCAATGGCGATGTCGCGGATCGTTACCTTGCCATCGCGGGAGCGGGCCAGCCGCGCCAGAAGGTCGGAGAGGTTTTCGGGATGCGTTGCAACCGCAGCCGTCGTGCCGGCAAAGCCGGTTCTATGCGTGTCCACCCTGTCGGTCATGATCTCGCTTCATTTTGTTTTGTTGACCTGGGAGACAGGCTGACAGCGATTGCTTGCAGGACAATTAAGGCGTGACGAGGCCGCAGCACGGAGAGCGTGCAATTTTGGGTGGATGGTAAAGGCAGCGTTACATTTGCAGCCGTGCCGGCGTCAGCCTTGATTTTTCCCCAGAGCTTTGCCACCAAATGAATGGTTGTTTTGTTCCATCGGAGAGATGAAAATGTCGGCTTTGACTGCCAAAGGCTTGATGCGACTGACGGTTTTTGGACTGGCGCTGATCGCGCTGTCGTCCTGCGGCAATACGATCCGCGGCGTCGGCCGCGACATGGGCAATGTCGTCGATGCGACCCAGGATGCCGGGCGCAGCGTGGCGAATTCGGTGAACTGAGAATTTCCGATCAGGGCCCCGGAGCGGCGGCCGGCGGCTCTGCGGAAACCGCCGGCCTTGCCGCGAGCGTGAGTTCGCGATCGAGGTCGCCGTAGCCTGTGAAGCGGTATTCGTAATCGAGCTTCAGGTAGTCGGCCGCCCATTTTGCCTTGTCCTGCAGGGCCTTGTCCTCGGTCTGGGCGAGATAGACGATCTTGGTGTAGTTGCCGAACACCATGTCGCGCAGTTCCGGGTGGCGGTCGAGCTTCAGCGGCTCGATGACGAATGCCTCGAACTGGCGGGTAATCAGGTCTGTCAGGTAGAAGGCGGTGAACTCGGTGTCGCATTCGGCGAGGAATTTTTCCGTGCCGGAGAAAAAGGCATAACAGTGCGGGCCGGAAATGCGCTCGATGCCCTCTTCGGCGCAGATCTTGTCGATTTCGCCCTGGGTGCCGCATTCGGCATAGCCGATGAAGATCTTGTCATGACCGTTCGAACGGGCTTCGGCGATCTTCTGCCGAAGCGCCGGCGCTATCTTGCCGGGATAGACGTGCCAGATCGCCGGCAGACATTCAAGGCTCAGATAATCCAGGTGATTGGCGTCCTTGATGGCCAAAATTTCGCGGGCGATCGCGCCGCACGCAATCACGTGAACTTTTTCGCTTCTGCCGCGTTGTTCCATCGCAAATCGATCCTCGTCGAAACCTACAGAAGGGTTACACACTCATGACGGCCAAGAAACTCACAGCTGGTGCTGCTCTCATCCTCACCGTATTCGCGCTCAGCGCCTGCGGCAACACGATCCGCGGCGTCGGAAAGGATGCAGCCAATACGGTCAATGCAACGCAGGCTGCCGGCCAGAGCGTCGAGAACGCCGCCAACTGATTTTCGCGGCGCAGGCGACATACAGGTGTCGCCTGCGCCGGCTAGACTTTGCCAAGAAGGAGAGGGGCAATGACACTGACAACGGTTGCAAAAGCAAGCGCCATCTACATGCTGGTCGCGGTCCTGTATTCCACCGGACATGTGGCGATGAATTCGATGTCCAGTCCGACGGCAGCGGGCCACGTCGTCCAGATGTCGCTGTTGACGGATGCCGGCCGTTAATGCCGGCATCGCCTTGTCGTAAAGGTTCGGCTCAGGCGCGGGCGCCCAGGCTGTTGTGCTTACGAGCGACAAATTCCTTTGCCGTTTCAACGGCCACGGCCGCATCGCGACAATAGGCATCGGCGCCGACAGCCTTGCCGAATTCCTCATTCAGCGGCGCGCCACCGACCAGAACGACATAGTCGTCGCGAATGCCCTTTTCCTTCATCGTGTCGATGACGACCTTCATGTAAGGCATGGTGGTGGTCAGAAGCGCCGACATGCCGAGAATGTCGGGCTGTTCGCGCTCAAGCGCCTCGAGATAATTTTCGACCGGGTTGTTGATGCCGAGATCGATGACGTCGAAACCGGCGCCTTCCATCATCATGCCGACCAGATTCTTGCCGATGTCGTGGATGTCGCCCTTGACTGTGCCGATGACCATCTTGCCCTGCTTCGGCGCGCCGGTGGCGGCCAGGAGCGGACGAAGGATGGTCATGCCGGCTTTCATCGCATTGGCCGAGAGCAGCACTTCCGGCACGAAAAGGATGCCATCGCGGAAATCGATGCCGACGATTCGCATGCCTTCGACCAGCGCCTGGGTCAGTACGTCGTAAGGCACCCAGCCGCGCGCGAGCAGGATGTTCGTCGCTTCCTCGATTTCTTCCTTCAAGCCGTCATAAAGATCGTCGTGCATCTGCTGCACAAGCTCTTCGTCGGACAGGTCTTCGAGAATGATTTCGTCGTCTGACATTGGATGTTTCCCGCTCGCTGTTTTTTGGCGCTGTCTATGACAGTTCAAATCGAGACTGCCTGAGTTAGAGTTAAACCTCAAGTTCGTGAAAAACTCTTTTCGAAAGCGACGCGGCTTCGGTGAAAAGCGACGGGAATGGACAAGGCATGTCCGCAACGTGCCAGTGGTTGGCGCAATAAGGAATGTTTCCCATGGAAATGCGAATAGCATAAAGGTGAGGAAGCAGCGCGGAACGCGCGAAGGACGAGGAAACACAGATGGACGATAGCACAGCAGAATCGGGCGCCGGTCGGCGCGTGCGGGGAGAAGGCCGGGGCGCAGCCGCCAGGCGCGCCTCGCGGTCGGGTGGAGGACCGGGCGCGTCGCTTTCGTATATCGAACGCCAGATCCCGGTTTACGAAGTGCTCAACGAAGAGGCGCTGCTGCTGATCGAACGCAATGCCGACATCGTGCTGGAAGAAATCGGCATCGAATTCCGTGACGACCCGGAAGCTCTGGCGTTGTGGACGGCAGCCGGTGCCGATGTGCGCGGCGAGCGGGTGCATTTTCCCAAGGGCCTGTGCCGCGAAATCCTGAAGACGGCGCCATCGGAATTCACCTGGCATGCCCGCAATCCTGAACGCAATGTGCGCATCGGCGGCAATGCAACCGTCTTTGCCCCGGTTTATGGTCCTCCCTTCGTGCGCGACCTGGACGGCGTGCGCCGATACGCGACGATCGAGGATTTCCGCAATTTCGTGAAGCTTGCCTATATGGCCCCGTCGATCCATTCCTCGGGCGGCACCGTGTGTGAACCGGTCGACGTGCCGGTCAACAAGCGCCATCTCGACATGGTCTACAGTCACATCAAATATTCCGACAAGCCATTCATGGGCTCGGTGACCGCGCCGGAACGGGCCGAAGACACGATCGCCATGGCGAAGCTGGTGTTCGGTGACGATTTCGTCGAGAACAATTGCGTCACGCTCAACCTGATCAATGCCAATTCGCCGATGGTCTTCGACGAGACCATGGTGGGAGCGCTGAAGGTCTATGCGCGTCACAACCAGGCCTGTGTCGTATCGCCGTTCATCCTGTCGGGCGCGATGAGCCCGGTTACCGTCGTCGGCACACTAACGCAGATCCTGGCCGAAGTGCTGGCGGGCGCCGCATTCACCCAGCTGATCCGCAAGGGCGCGCCGGTTCTGTTCGGCACGTTTGCCGCCTCGATCTCGATGCAGTCGGGTGCGCCGACCTTCGGCACGCCGGAGCCGTCGCTGGTCTCTTACGGTGCAGCCCAGCTGGCCCGCCGTCTCGGCCTGCCGTTCCGTACGGGCGGTTCGCTCTGCGGATCGAAGGTTCCCGATGCGCAGGCAGCGCACGAATCGGCCAATACGCTGAACACGACGCTGCTGGCCGGCACCAATTTCGTGCTGCATGCCGCAGGCTGGCTCGAAGGCGGCCTGGTGTCGTCCTACGAGAAGTTCATGATCGACCAGGACCAGCTCGGCATGATGCAGAAGATGGCACAGGGCGTCGACACGTCGGAAAGCGGCCAGGCGATGGACGCCATCCGCGAAGTCGGTCCCGGTAGCCACTATCTCGGCTGCGCCCATACGCAGGCGAATTTCCAGACGGCCTTCTACCGCTCGGCGCTGATGGACAACAACTCGTTCGAACAATGGGAAATCGAAGGCGAAAAGCGCATCGAGCAGCGCGCCAATGCGCTCTGCCGCTCGTGGCTCGACAGCTACGAGGCACCGGCGCTTGATCCGGCGCTGGACGAGGCGCTGCTGGCCTTCATCAAGGGGCGCAAGGATTCGATGCCCGACGCCTTTACCTGAAAGGCTCCCGCAGCCAGGGAGCAAGGCGGAGCGGACAGGGTGGCGGACATGATCCAGGAAGAAGTCTGGCGCCCGCACTACAAATTCGAGGGGCCGCGATGAGCGGCCCTTCGGGCATTCTGGCACGCCTGTCGGAGCATCTGGCAGGGCATGGATTGTTTACGCGTGGTGTCGTGCATCTTGACGCAACAGGTCCGGTGACGGCACCAGCGCCGGCACTGGCCGATGGTTCCGCCGCACGCACCATCGTGCTTGTCGGTCCCATCGGCGGCTCGCTGTGGCCGGCCTTCAGCCAGTGGCGAACGACGCAAACCGACAACGGCGGTGCGCATCCGCTTGATGCCTGGTCAAAGGTAGTCCTGACCGCGACCGCGCGGACATTTGGCGCCACCGCATATTTTCCGTCGGATCCGCCCTATCAGCCGTTTCAGGCATGGGCGATTGAGGCAGAGGGGATGAAAGCTTCGCCGCTCGGGATCCTGATGCATCCGCAATTCGGCCTCTGGCACAGCTATCGTGGGGCGCTCGGATTCTCACGAGCACTGGACGTGCCGGCCAAGCCGGTTGCGCCAGCCCATCCCTGCGATCACTGCCTGGATAAACCATGCCTCAGCCACTGTCCGGCTGAGGCCGTCCGTGTCGAGAACTTCAACGTGTCGGCATGCCGCGCCCATCTTGCCACCGAAGGCGGTCAGGCGGGATGCATGCAGCAGGGGTGCCTGGCGCGCAATGCCTGCCCGGTGGGGCAGGCCTATCGGTATCCGGGGCCGCAGCTGCGCTTTCACATGCAAGCACTCGGGCAAGCACTCGGGCAAGGGCTAGAGCAAGCCCCGGAATAGACCGTATCAGGCCGCCTTCTTGAGCGGAGCCTTGGCAACAGCCTTTGGCGCGGCGGCCTTGCGCATGGCAGGACGGGCAGGGCGCTGTGGCAAAAGCGAAATGACTTCATCGGCAAGACGGGCGGCATTTTCGAGTGCCCGGGGCAGATTGGAGACGTCCAGCGCGTCGAGATTGTGCAGCAGGCCACCCCGATCGAAAATATCACGGTAGGCGGCGCGTTCGGCAATGGCGGTCGTCAGCGTGCCGATGCCTCTTTCAGCGAGAAAGTCCTTGGCGGCCTGCAGCGCGCGCGTGGTCACGGCGGCATTGACGCGGGTCAGGACGACGGAATGGGGGATCTTGACGTCGCACTGGCTGTCGAGTTCGGCCAGCAGATCGAGGACTTCGGCACCGCCCTGCGCGTCCATGGCGCAGCCCTGCACAGGGATCATCACATGGTCCGCCAGGCCGACAGCGCGGGCAAGCAGAGCATCATGGGACGAGGGCAGGTCAATGAGGATATAGCCACCGCGCTTCTTTGCCTTCAACGTCGCGGCCTCGATCGTCTCATCGTTGACAGACACGACGGAGAGCAGCGCGCCGGTTCCGCCCTTGGCGTGCCAGCGGCTCATCCAGCCGCGCGGATCGGCATCGAGAATGGTGACGCGATTGCCGCGGGAAACGAGTTCGCATGCGAGCATGAGGGCTGCCGTGGTCTTGCCGGCGCCGCCCTTGGTATTGGCAAATGTTACAACTGGCATAATCTTTTCCTTTTAAAATAAGGGTCCGAGCCAAGTCATCGCTCTGATGGTACAGCCATAGTCATGCTGTGCAGCGAGGATCATTGGCACGCATGGTTAACCAATGGTAAATGCCAGGCAGGATTTGTTAACGACCGTAAAAAAGGCTTGCCCTACAGGGCTTTGCGGGCGGTGAAGGCGGTTCATGAGGCAATTGGCGCGATTGATTTTTATGGCATATCTGGCGCTTGTTGTGACATCCGGCACAGTGCTGGCCAATTGTGGGGAGATCGACGAAAACGGCAGCCGATACACCGCCTGCCGCTTCGATCCGGATGAGGTTTCGATCCGGACTCACCTGGCCGACCCCGACGGGCGGATCTACGGCGGATTCGATTCCCTCAGGCGACAGCTCTGGGCCGAGCGCCGGGTACTGCTGTTTGCAATGAACGGCGGCATGTATCACGACGATCGTTCACCGGTCGGCCTGTTCGTCGAATACGGCAATAGACGCCATTCCGCCGTGACCGGCGGCGGATGGGGCAATTTTCACCTGCTGCCGAACGGCATTTTTGCGCTTGTGAAAGGTAAGCCGATGGTGATGGAAACCAGGACTTACGTTGCGCAGGGCATCAAGGCGGAATTCGCCACGCAGTCAGGGCCGATGCTGGTGATCGATGGCGCGGTGCATCCGCGCTTCCTGCCGGATAGCGACAGCCTGAAGGTGCGCAACGGCATTGGTGTCGATGCCGAGGGGCAGGTGCATATGGTGATTTCGAAGGGACCGGTGCGCTTCTACGACTTCGCCAGGCTGTTTCGTGACCGGCTCGGCTGCGGCAATGCGCTCTATCTCGACGGGACCATCTCAAGCGCATTCATTGCGGACAGCAATCGGCGCGACCGGCTGTTTCCGGTCGGACCGATCATATCTGTCAGCATGCCCTTACCGAACTGAGGTCCTGTCAGACGGCAGCCTTGGGATAAGCCCGTTCGAGGCCGCCCGACGCCTGCAGGCCCTTGCGGAAGGCAGCAAAAGCCGGATGCTGGCTCGACTTGGAGGCCTCCATCAGGCGGATCTGCAGGCGGGCGGGGGCATTGTTGCCGACCCACTCGCCACAACGTTCGAGCTTCAGGGAATTGAGGAACTTCGCCTCGGAGGCACGGTCGAGATAGAGATGCAGACCATCGAACAGGGCATCGTCCTGGGCCGCATTTTCAAACAGCAGACACAGGAAAGACTGATCCTGGTCCTGCAGGGTTGAAAACTTATCGGCAACGGTCTGGCGATCCGGGAAGGCGGACATGGCGGATACTCCCTTACAAGGCACAAAACAGGTTTGCAGCCACATGCAGCCGCATTCATGAGGGTAAGCTAAACCACACCAATATTGCCCGAGGCTTGTCCGGGCGCGGGCTTTGAAAAGACCGCCGGGTCAACCGATCGCTGCGCGAGACGAAAACGGCGACCAGAAGGTCGCCGTCTCTTGTGCGTAGCGAAAGCTGGCGGTCGGCTAGCCGCGGCGGCGATTGCGGCGGCCGCTATCCTGGCTGCTCGATTCGGTCGCCGTCTTGTTGCGCAGCGGGCCGATGCGCTCGACGATGGTTTCGATGGTCGGGCGAGGGCCTGGCGTATAGTCGTCAATGGCGGCACGCATGGCGGCCAGATGCCCACAGGAGGTGCCGCAGCAGCCACCAATGATCTTCGCGCCTGAGTCACGGGCGAGGCGGGCATAGTCGGCCATCAGCGGCGGCGTGCCGGAATAGAAGATCTCGGTGCCGCGAAACTCCGGGATGCCGCAATTGCCCTTGACGATGACGGTCGCATCAGGATTGGCGGCCGTCATGTCGAGCAGGCTGGCGAGAATGTCCGAGGCGCCGACGCCGCAATTGGCGCCGACTGCGAGAGGACCTGCGCCAATGTCGGTCGCAACGCCATGGATGTCCTTGGGATCGAGGCCCATCATCGTCTTGCCGGCGGTGTCGAACGAGCCGGTGAACGTGTAGGGCAGGCCGACTTTCACGGCAGCTTCGGCGGCGGCGCGGATTTCGTCGGGCGACGACATGGTCTCGATCCAGGCAACATCGACGCCACCGGCTTTCAGGCCTTCCATCTGCTCGACAAAGGCTGCAACCGCGTCATCATAGGTCATGGCGCCGAGGGGGATCAGGAGTTCGCCGGTCGGACCGACGGAGCCGGCAACGATCACCTTGCGCGGCGCCTTGTCGGCCACGGAACGGGCGATCTCGGCGGCCTTCCTGTTCAGCTCATGGACACGGTCCTGGGCATGGTGCAGCTTCAGGCGATGGCGGGTGCCGCCGAAGGAGTTGGTCAGGATGATATCGGCGCCGGCATCGACGAAGTCCTGATGCAGCTTGACGATCTTTTCCGGCTGCGCCTCATTCCACAGTTCCGGCGCCTCTCCGGCTTCCAGACCCTGGGCGAAAAGATTGGTTCCTGTGGCGCCATCAGCGAGAAGTACGCCTTTTTCGGCCAGCAGATCGGAAAGCGGATTGGAAAGGGGTGCCATGATCGGTCCTTTGATGGTGTTTGATCCATCATATAAAGAAGTCTTTATGTGACTTCAACGATTAAAAGAAAATCGGCCCCGATGGCGGCAAGCCAACGGGGCCGATTGCGACAGGTCAGCCGAAGGCCAGGCTTACGTCAGGCGGCTGCGAGCGGCTTTTCCTCATGGTTCACCGGGGTGACCATGGACGAGATGATCTGCTGAAGATCGATCATGCCGATCGGTGCGCCACGATCATCGACGACCTTGGCGCTGGTCTGGTTGACCTCGATCATCAGCTTGGCTGCGGATTCAAGAACCGTGCTGCGCGGGATGGCGATGCCCTCGGCTGCCCCGACAAAGGGCGACATGATGGTATCGACGCGAATGACGCGGCCGCGATTGACCTCCTTGACGAAGGAACTGATGTAGTCGTCGGCGGGCTTCAAGACGATTTCCTGGCCCGAGCCCTGCTGAATCACCTCGCCATCGCGCAGGATGGCGATCTTGTCGCCGAGGCGCAGCGCCTCGTCGAGATCGTGGGTGATGAAGACAACCGTCTTCTTCAGTTCCTGCTGCAGGTCGAGCAACACGGTCTGCATGTCGACGCGGATCAACGGATCGAGGGCCGAATAGGCCTCGTCCATCAGCAGGATGTCTGCGTCGTTGGACAGCGCACGGGCAAGGCCGACACGCTGCTGCATGCCGCCAGACAGCTGGTTGGGATAGTGTTTTTCGAAACCGGTCAGCCCGACGCGCTCGATCCAGCGGCGACCGATGGCCTCGCTCTTCGAGCGATCCATGCCCTGGATGTCAAGGCCGTAAACGGTGTTTTCCAGCACGGTACGATGCGGCAGAAGGGCGAACTTCTGGAAGACCATTGCCGTTTTCTGACGCCGGAAATCGCGCAGCTCAAGCTGCGTCATGCGGCAGACATCGACATTGTCATAGAGCACTTCGCCGGCGGTCGGCTCGATCAGCCGGTTGATGTGGCGAATGAGTGTCGACTTTCCGGAACCCGACAGGCCCATGACAACGGTGATGCCACCGGCCGGCATGGAAATGTTGATGTCCTTGAGACCGAGCACATGGCCGTGTTTCTCGTTGAGTTCCGACTTCGAGATGCCAGCCTTGGCTGCCTCGATATAGTCTTCGCCGCGCGGTCCGAAGATCTTGTAAAGACCGCGAATTTCAATGCCGTGACTAGCCATGGACAACCTCCGTATGACGCTGCAGTCGCTTGCCATAGGCCTGGCTGGTGCGGTCGAAAATGATGGCGATGACGACCAGCGCAAATCCGTTGAGGAAGCCGATCGTGAGGAACTGGTTGGAAATCGCCTGCAGCACGTTCTTGCCGAGACCACCGACACCGATCATCGAGGCGACGACGACCATGGCGAGCGACATCATGATGGTCTGGTTGATGCCGGCCATGACCGTTGGCAAGGCAAGCGGGATCTGCACGTTGAACAGCTTCTGGCTGGGCGATGAGCCGAAGGCATCGGCCGCCTCCAGGACTTCGCGGTCGACGAGGCGAATGCCGAGATTGGTGAGGCGGATCATCGGCGGAACCGCATACATGACGACGGCGATCAGGCCAGGCACCTTGCCGATGCCGAAGATCATCACGACCGGGATCAGGTAGACGAAGCTCGGCATGGTCTGCATGACGTCGAGGATCGGATTGATGATCGACTGAACACGTTCCGAGCGGGCCATCAGGATGCCGATCGGAATGCCGACGACGATCGAAATCAACGTACAGACCGTGACCATGGCCAGCGTGACCATCGTGTCTTCCCACAGGCCGACAAAGCCGATCGCCAGCATCGACACAGCGGTGCCGACGGCAATCTTGCCATTGCGGCTGGCGACATAGACGATCAATGTCATGACGAGAATGACGATGAACCAGGGCGTGGCGACGAACAGTTCCTGCAGCCAGTTCAGAAACCATTGCAGCGGCTGCACCGCAGCATCGAGAATATAGCCGTAGGCACGGACGAAGGCCTTGAAGTTATCATCGATCAGTTTGCGCGCCTCGCGCATCAGGGTCTGATCGATCTGCGGAAATTTGCACAGCAATTCCGGCACGTAATTGCATAGGACTGAAGCCATCTTTTTCCCCTTACTGTCCCCCCACTTGCGGGCGATGCCGAGCCGAGCAAAAGCCGGCCATGGTGGCTATGCGCCGCTTTTGCGGTCAAGGTCGCTGGCAAGTTAACCGAGTTCCACGGAGGAATTCATGCTATCTGCGACGTTTGGCACCGTCTGATGGCGGGTTGCGGCTTGCCGCATGGCTGAAATGAACGACGGGCCCGAAGGCCCGTCGCAAATGATCGATCAGAGGCTTGCCTTGATCTTTTCCGCCACGTCCGGGGCCACCCATGTGGTCCACATGTCCGCGTAGTTTTCGAGGAAGTGCTTGGCGCCGTCCTCGTTGGTGCCCTGGTTGTCACCCATCCAGGCCAGAACCTTGCCGACCGTCTGGTTGTCCCATTTGCGGGTCTTGACATAGTCCATGGCAACGCCGGCCTTCTCGGAGAAGCCCTTGGTCACGACGGTATAGACGTCGGAGACCGGATAGGCATTGACCTTCGGATCCGGGCAATCGGGAACCGCGGTGCAGGCATCCCAGTTGGCCTTGTCGTGATCGACGCCGAAGGACAGCTTGACCATCTCGTACTTGCCGAGGATGGCGGTCGGCGCCCAATAGTAGCCGAACCAGCCAGTCTTGTTTTCAAACGCGTTGGCAATCGAGCCGTCGAGGCCGGCAGCTGAGCCGGTGTCGATCAGTTCAAAACCCTTATCCTTCGCCCCGAGTGCCTTGTAGAGGTTCGCGGTCGAAACCTGGCAGTTCCAGCCAGACGGGCAGTTGGTCACGGCACCCTTGGACGGATCTTCAGGGGCCGGGAACAGTTCCGGATGCGCCAGTGCGTCCTGAACCGTCTTGATGTCCGGATGGGCGTCGGCGATGAACTTGGGGATCCACCAGCCTTCAACGCCGCCATCCGAGAGAAGTGGCGCAGCCTGGATCAGGCGGCCTTCTGCAATTGCCTGGTCGAGCGCGGTGCGCACGGCATTGACCCAGAACTCGGGCGCCATGTCCGGCTGGCCCTTTTCATTCATCGAAGCGAAGGTCGGCATCGTGTCGCCGGTGACCATGGTCACCGTGCAGCCATAGCCGCTTTCGAGGATGATCTTGTCGACATAGGCGGCAACGCCCGCCGATGCCCAGTTCATTTCCGCAATCGAGACTTCGCCGCAATCTGCAGCCTGAGCAGAACCGGCAGCAGCATAGAGACCTGCGGCGAGGATAGTGGAAGCGAGGAGCTTCTTCATGGAGTTAAGACCTCCCAGTCTTATCAGCAGCGTTCATCGGGAAGGGCATGGACGGTTACTGCTGAGCCGGCCTGCCAATGGTTCCTGTCGTGGAGTGCGGGCACGATACGCGCCGATCAGACACCAACACCCCGCATACGAAGCGGCCTTGTCTTTGGGGCAGGAAAAATACCCGGTCGGCCTGTTTCGTAACAGCAGCCTACGTCTTCCGATGAGGAAATCAACCTCCCGAAACGGGTCACGCCAGCGGGCGGCCTTGGAACAACCCATTGGAGCGACTTATTTTGCCGCATTTTACGAAGGTGGGGAGGAGGTTTCGCACAATGCGCAGGCAGGTGCGCAGGACGGATCGCAAAGCAGGCCGAACCGCCCTTCCAGTTAAGACCTCAGCTATTCTGGTTGCGGCACCGACAGGCCTTCCGGCAGCCGGCGCAGAATGTCAAAAAATGTCGAAAAAAAATTGCCGCGCGGGCAAAAATAACCATCCGGTAACGGTTGAACCGATAGATGGAGGGACCGGCGCGTTTATGCCGGTTGCGCCCCGGATCCTGTATTGCGTCCCGGGGCGTTTGTTTTTTCAGCCCATGGCTGAGCACACGTGCCCGACCGACGATCGGTCGGGCACGGGCCAGACGGCCAGTTTCAACGCTTTGCAACAACCGGGCTACGCGGGTCGCGAACTTCCCAGCGGGCGACGGTTTGCAGCTGCGGCGCGCGGCCGTTCCAGGCGATTGCAAGGCTATTGTGGTTGCGCAGGATATAGAGCATGGAGTGTTTCCTTCGGGGGCCGCGCTTCTCTTGTTGGAGCGCTGGTTTCGAATGGCAGATAATCACTCTCAATGGTTCGCGCAACGACATTTATCGGCATGCGATGTCGCATTTGAGCGATTTGCGAAGAAAGGTCCGCGGCAGGCTGTCGCAGTGTCGCATTTTCGGCAATCAGGCCCGGGGAATTGCGGCAAAAGCACGGCAAAATAGCGGTTCCGCAGGACGGCGCAGACAGGACAGGACGCAATGAGCAAAGCGATCATGCTGCAGGGAACCGGCTCGGATGTCGGAAAGACGATACTCGTCGCCGGGCTCTGCCGGCTCGCTTCCAATCGCGGACTTAAAGTCGCTCCGTTCAAGCCGCAGAACATGTCGAACAATGCAGCAGTGGCCGACGACGGCGGCGAGATCGGCCGAGCGCAGTGGCTGCAGGCGCTGGCGGCGCGCACGCCGTCGTCCGTGCACATGAACCCGGTGCTGCTGAAGCCGCAAAGCGAGACCGGCAGCCAGATCATCGTGCAGGGCAAGGTGTTCGGCCAGGCGAAGGGGCGCGACTACCAAAGACTGAAGCCGCAACTGATGGCAGCGGTGCTCGACAGCTTCGAGCAGGTGAAGGCCGGTCGCGACCTGGTGGTCATCGAGGGGGCCGGGTCGCCGGCCGAAATCAACCTGCGGGCCGGGGATATCGCCAACATGGGCTTTGCGACGCGGGCCGGGGTGCCGGTGGTGATGGTCGGCGACATCGACCGCGGCGGCGTGATCGCCTCGCTGGTCGGCACGCATACGATCCTGACCGAAGAGGATCGCGGCCAGATCGCCGGTTACATCATCAACAAGTTTCGCGGCGACGTCTCCCTGTTTTCGGACGGGATCGAGGCGATCGGCAAATTCACCGGCTGGCCCTGCTTCGGCATCATTCCCTGGCTGAAGGCCGCGGGACGGCTGCCGGCGGAAGACAGCGTGGCACTGGAGCGGCTGGTCCGGGGCACGGGCGGGGCGCTGAAAGTGGCGGTGCCGGTCTTGTCGCGGATTGCCAATTTCGACGATCTCGATCCGCTCGGTGCCGAAGCCGAAATCGACCTGGTCTATGTGCGGCCCGGCGAGGCGCTGCCGGTCGATGCAGGGTTGGTCATCCTGCCCGGGTCCAAATCGACGATTGCCGATCTGGAGGAATTTCGCAGCCATGGCTGGGACCGCGATCTTGTCGCCCATGTGAAACGCGGCGGCCGGGTGATCGGCATTTGCGGCGGCTACCAGATGCTCGGGCGCACTGTTTCGGATCCGCTCGGGCTGGAAGGCGCTCCGCGACAGGTCGACGGGCTGGGGCTGCTGGATGTCGACACGCAGATGGCGCCGGAAAAAACCGTGCGCAACAGTGCGGCCCATTCGCTCGACCATGACGTGCCGCTGTCCGGCTATGAAATCCATCTCGGCCTGACGACGGGGCCGGATTGCGCCAGACCGCCGATCTCGATCGAAGGCAGGCCGGATGGCGCGAAGTCGGCAGACGGGCGGGTGAGCGGCACCTATCTGCACGGGTTGTTTGCGAGCGACGATTATCGTCGGCATCTGCTGGAGAGTTTCGGCATCAACGGCGGCGGCGTGAACTACCGGGAAAGCGTCGATGCAGCGCTTGACGAGGTGGCGGGCGAACTCGAGGGCCTGCTGTCGCCGCAATGGCTGGAAAGTTTCCTCGGCTAGGCTCCGGCTTCTGCCACGCGTCAGTTCTGCGTGGTGACGCCATGAACAGGCGATGCCATCAATTCGCCGGTGCCGAGCGAATTGTCGGAATATTTGAAGGCCAGGATACTGAGCACCGAGGCGATCAGCAGGATGAAGATGTATCTCATGACTTGTCCCCATGTGTCCGAGTAACAACGAGAGTAAGGCACAAGCAGTTCCGGCCCGGCTAAACCTGACGTTAAAATCTTAAGCATTGCGGCGAAATTGCCGCATTATACCCGCCAAATGAACGGTGCGCCGCCAAAATGGGCGCTGGCGGCCTCACCAGATACGGCCTCACCAGATACAGGGCGTCATTGAGATTGCAGGTGGATGCTCCTGTCGCGGGTCAGAAGACCCCGACGACGCGCCACTTGCCGCTGACCATCTCGACTGCGGCGCGATGGTGATGGCCATGCGGCGATTCCAGCACGATCTCGTGCTGCTCAACGGCGTGGATCAGTGTGTCAGGGTCCCCCTCGATGGGGCTGGGCGACAGCCGCTTTGTGCCGCGCACGGTTTCGAAATGAATGTCGCCGGAAATGCCGTGACGCGTTCCGTCCTTCAGAAGTATCTTCCAGGTCATAATGTCTCCTCCCATGGTCGCCGAGGCCGTTCTCCCAAACGGCCTGCGGTGGGTGAAAAGGTGACATGGCAGGCGCAGGAGTCAAGATGGGGGGTGGGGCGGGAGGTGCTGTCCATGACCGATGTATGCCACATCCGCATGACGGATTGTTGAGCCGCGGGGCAGAATGCGGCACTTGGCGACGTCACGTCCTCTTTCTTTTTTTGCTGGTAAGTTATGCGCGGGCATTTTGCTCATCCGAGGAGGTGCACTAGCCCATCAATGGGAAACTCGCGGCTGCAGGAATTGCAATGCTTAGACTGTTCTCGCCATCTCGTTTCTACGGGCATCCGCCAAACAGCCCAAAAACTCTCTGCCGACCAAGATTCTCAGTCGCCCTATAGTTTGCTGGAAGTTTGCAATGTCCGCTGCGACGATAGATAACGATGCTTCATCAAACCTATTGGACAGATGCCCTGCTTTCTCCCTGACGGGGGCTAGAGCAGTGGCAACTGCATTGATCTTGGACGCGATCCTGTCTTCAAACTCAAAAATAGTATCGTAGACTTTGTGCCGCTGAATCAGCTTTCGTAGCGGTTCGTAAGCGCTGGATACGTGCCTGAGTTCTTCTTGCATCATTTCGAAGTAGTCAGTGGCCAGTCCGTCGAGGAAATACTGCTTCCATATTGCAGACCTGTCCCCCATCGCGTCTATATGAAGTTCGGATAGGTCGTGCGCGATGGGATAAATATCATCGATAAAAGCGACAAGTTTTAGATCGGCTGGGCGAACAATCTTATTCTGCAGCTCCTCGGTTTGAGCGACCGGGTCCCTCGTCTCTCGCGCATCTCCCTTCCAATGTGAAGTGATGCCGCCGCGGCTTTCGCGGGGCCATGAAACCCACATGAGAAAGCCTGTGGAAAAGAACGCGAATACCCACGGCAGCCACCATGGCGCAAGAAACACAAGGTCAAGCAACTGATCAATTCGCCTACCGAATACATGCACATCGTCTGGTGCTGTTGACCAACCGATAAGGTCAAGCATGGTTCTCACCGCTGTGATGAACCAGCCTCCAGCCGTTAGAAAAATACTGCCAAGGCGCTTCAACAAAATCATGTTCGCACGATGACCGAAAACTTCAGGAAAGTGTAGTCCTACCGCTCCTCGGTTTCGTCTGGATGCACATCCTAATTCGTCTGCCCTCGCGATTAAGATTGCGCCTAGCCGGTTCCTAAATTGCACAATCTCCGGGTTTTAGACCTAAATGACTGAAATGGTATCAGACTGCTTTGGATTTCCGGAGGTAGTCTCGAATATGACCGATGCACTTGTCATCACAAATATCATACCAATCAGGCAAATCGGGAAAAGACACGTGGCGGAAGAGGTGGGATTCGAACCCACGGTACGGTCTCCCGCACGCCGGTTTTCAAGACCGGTTCCTTAAACCGCTCGGACACTCTTCCGGACGTCTGCCTTATGCGCAAAGACGGTGATCTTTGCAAGATGGTTTGTGTTCGACCGTTGGGTGTCGGCAAGGGCCGGCATGTGGTGCGGTCGAGGGCGAACTCACGTTAGGTGAGTTAACGCCTTGCTAACCATAAACAAATTTGCCCTGCGGCAAAGTTGTGACTTTTCCCATTTTGGCCATTTTTCACAGGCTTCCTTGCTCCGAAGTGAGACAGTTGCGGGGTTTCTCGCGCGTGACCGGGTTCGTGGCTGGGGATGCCGCGGCCGAGATGGACAAAAGTGGGACGCATGGAAGTCAAGGTGAGCGGCCGTTTGATCAGCGGTGCCAAGTGGGTCGGGATTGCGGTTCTCTGCAGCCTGGCCGCATCGTGTTCGACAACCAAGGACACGGCGTCCAACAAGAAGCGTTCGAAGGAATATTTCGCCGAGTCGGAATATGGCGTGAAGGCCAGTCCGCGGATCGTGGCGAGCGGTCCGGTGCCGAAAGGCGGCGGGCGGGCCATGGTCGGCAAGCCCTATACGGTCAAGGGCAAGGTCTATGTGCCGAAGGACAATCCCGGCTACGACAAGACCGGGATCGCCTCCTGGTACGGTTCGGCATTCCATGGCCGGCAGACGGCCAATGGCGAACTCTATGACCAGCACTACCTGTCGGCCGCCCATCCGACGCTGCCGTTACCGAGCTATGCGCGGGTGACCAACCTGACCAATGGCAGCTCGGTGGTCGTGCGCATCAATGATCGCGGACCGTTCCATGCCGGCCGGATCATCGACCTCTCCAACAAGACCGCCGACATGCTCGACATGGCCCATAGCGGCACCGGCAAGGTGCGGGTGCAATATGTCGGCCCGGCGCGCATGGACGGCCATGACATGCCGTTCCTGATGGCCTCCTATGTGAAGAAGGGCGACCGCACGCCGCATGTCGATCCGCAAGGCCAGATCGCATCCGGCGTGATGGTCGCATCCAATGAAGCGGCAATCCCGCAGTATCGTCCTGACAATACGATGGGCGACACCCCGAGCTACCAGACGGCGCTGGCCGGTCCGACGCCCAGTGGCGGTGCGGCGGCCAATACACTACAGGCGCAACTGATGGCCCAGCCGGCAATGATGCCGACGGGAGACCCGGGACTGGCTGAACAGTTCGCGCTTCTGCCCGATTTCGGGCCGATCCCGGCCGAGCGGCCGGCGCATGTGCCCGGACTGGACGGGTCCGGCTATGCGGCGGCCTTTGCCGAAACCGCGCAGCCATCTAAGGCGGCGCTTGCCTTCGACGCCGTTATGGTGCGCAATGACGGCCTCACCGAGGCCTCGATTCTGACGTCGGTCGCGCGCGGCAAGACCCGGATCTCGACGGGAAGCTGAGCGGGGCATCACATGTCGGAGGCCTAGACACCGACGGTACAAGAAGCCGAAGTTAGTTCATGCGATATCGTCTTGCCTCGAGGATCTGCCTCGCTTTCCTGCTGATCGGCCTTCTCGTTTCGCCTCTCGTCGCAACGCATGCGCTGGCACAAGCGGCAGCGGCACCCGCCCTGTTCGAAACCAAGGCGTCTCAGGTCTATCTGATCGAGGCTTCGACCGGCACCGTGCTGCTGGCCAAGGGCGAGCGCCAGGCATTCGCGCCTGCGTCCCTTGCCAAGCTGATGACGCTGGAGATCGTTTTCGATGCGCTTACGCGCGGCGAAATCCGGCTCGACACGATTTATCCCGTTTCGGAATATGCCTGGCGGACCGGCGGCGCGCCATCGCGCACGTCGACGATGTTTGCTGCCGTCAAGAGCCAAGTGCCGGTGGGCGATCTGGTCAAGGGTGTCGCTGTGCAGACCGCCAATGACGGATGCCTGATCCTTGCCGAGGGCATGTCCGGCTCGGAGGCGAAATTCGTCGAGCGGATGAATGCGCGGGCGAAGGCGCTGGGCCTCAAGGACACGACTTTCGGAAACGCGACCGGACTGCCGCATCCGGACAATGTCTCGACGCTGGTCGATCTGGTGACGCTGGCACAGCATCTGCAGGCGACCTATCCGGCGCTCTACCTGACCTTCAGCCTGCCGGAATTCGAGTGGAACAAGATCCTGCAGCGCAACCGCAATCCGTTGCTGGGCACCGGCGTCGACGGTTTGGGGACGGGCTATGCCGAAGGCAGCGGCTTTGCCATCGTCGCGTCGGCCGAACGCCAGGGGCGGCGGCTTTTTCTCGGCATGAACGGGCTTGCCACCGACAAGGAGCGCACGGACGAGGCCAGGCGCGTGCTCGACTGGGGTTTCAACGCGTTCGAGATGCGGGAACTGTTCAAGGCCGGCGAAGTGATCGGGGAGGCCAGCGTCTATGGCGGCGCGCGCGCCACGGTACCGCTGGTCGCCACAACACCCGTGCTGGTCTATGTGCCGGTCAACAATCCCGACCGCCTGCAGGCAAAGGTGGTCTACCGTTGGCCGCTTGATCCGCCGGTGACGGAGGGCGCGCAGATCGCATCGCTGTCGGTGTTTTCCGGGGAGCGGCTGTTGCGCAGCGTGCCGCTGCACAGCGCATCGAGCGTCGAGGTCGGAACGTTGCGCCAGCGGGCGACCGACGCCTTTATCGAAATGCTGTTCTTCTGGTTATAGGTGCGAAAGCAGGGATGCGGACAAGAGCCGGGTTTCACTGGTCACATTCTTGCGCTAGAGCCGTAGTAGAGCCATGAATGGCACCTTGAGAAATCCGCCTGCGGGCGCAAGACAAGCGGGAAGTGGGCAGGCATTGGCAACCGGACGCGGATTGTTCGTCAGTTTCGAAGGAGGCGAGGGGGCCGGGAAATCGACCCAGATCCGCCGCCTTGCCGAAAGCTTGCGCCAGAAGGGCCACCAGGTCCTGCTGACACGCGAGCCGGGCGGATCGCCGGGTGCCGAAGCGCTGCGGCATGTGCTTTTGTCGGGGGCCGCCGAAGCCTTTGGTGTGCGCATGGAGGCGATGCTGTTTGCCGCCGCACGGGCCGACCATCTTGCAACCGTCATCCGGCCGGCGCTGACGAAGGGGCAGATCGTACTGTGCGACCGCTTCGTCGACTCCTCGCGGGTCTATCAGGGCGTGACCGGCAATCTCGAGCCGGCGCTGATGGCGGCGCTGGAGCGGGTAGCGGTCGGCAAGAGCATGCCGGACCTCACCCTGATCCTCGACCTTCCGGCCGATGTCGGGCTGGCGCGGGCGCGAAGGAGAGCCGGCGAGCAGAGCCAGACGGCCGTGGCGGACCGGTTCGAGCGCGAGGAGATCGACGTGCATGAGAAGCGCCGCCAGGCATTTCTCGAGATTGCCCAGCGCGAGCCGGCGCGGTGCCGCGTGGTCGACGCAAGCTTCGATGTCGACCGGATCGCCAAGGACATCCTTGCCGAGGTGACACTGGTCCTCGTGCAGCGTGGGTCCAGTGCTGGGTCCGGCGTCGGGTCTGGCGGCGTCTCCAACGCAAGCCACGAGACGGCGGCGGCGCGATGAGCGAGGAACGGGCAGGCCTGCTGGACGGCGCCATCGCGCCGATGCTGAATACCCGGCTGTTCGGCCACCGGGAGGCCGAGGATTTTCTGGCGCGGGGATACCGGTCGGGCAAGGGTCATCATGCGATCCTGATCGAAGGCCCCGAAGGCATCGGCAAGGCGACGCTGGCGTTCCGCTTTGCCAATCACATCCTGCGCCATCCCGATCCGCTGACGGCGCCCGACACGATCGGTGACCCCGATCCTGAACACATGATCAGCCGGCAGATCGCCTCCGGCGCCAGCCACAACCTGTTGCATCTGTCGCGGCCGGTGGACGACAAGACGGGCCGGGTGAAATCGGCAATCACCGTCGATGAAGTGCGCCGGGCAGGCCATTTCTTCAGCCAGACTTCGGGCACCGGCAACTGGCGGATCGTGATCATCGATCCGGCAGACGACCTGAACCGCAATGCAGCCAATGCCATCCTGAAGATCCTCGAGGAACCGCCGAAGCGGGCGATGTTCCTGGTGCTTTCCCATGCGCCGGGCAAGCTTCTGCCGACGATCCGGTCGCGCTGCCTGCCGCTGAGGTTGGAGCAGCTTTCGCCACAGGCGATGGACGAGGCGCTCGGGCAGCTCGGCCTTGCCATCCCGGACGAACGGCGCGAGGCGGTGCTGGCGCTTGCCAAGGGCAGCGTGGCGAGGGCACTGAAGCTGGTGAACTATGGCGGCGCCGACATCCTGGCGGCCTTCGACGAGATGCTGGCGGCGCAAGGGCCGGGACAGCGCCGGATGATGTTCAAGATCGCCGATGCACTTTCGGGCAAGGACAGCGAGGTCGCGTTCGGCTTCTTCACCGAACATCTCGGCGATCATCTGAGCGATCTGGCGCGCCGCCTGGCACTGTCGGGCGACCTTCACGCGGCGGAACACTATGCGCGGCTGACCTCGACGATCAACGAACAGCTATCGATTGCCGCCGGCTACAATCTCGACCGCAAGCAGACGATCCTCGACGTGCTGGCATCGGTGACGCGCTGACGAAGGCGTTTCGGGATGGCAGCGGGCTTTGACCCGCTACCGTCCCTTCGACCGTTTGGGGCCGGCGCAATTAATGCCTCGTTCCAAGGGCGAGACGGCAAGCAAGGCCGGCAAAGACCGTCGCGAGTAGGTACTGGGGCAGCTTCCTGAAGCGGCCCAGACCTGTCATCCGGTTTCGGATATGGCCACTCAGCAGGATGACCGCTCCGTTGACACCGAAACCTATCAGGTTCAGCACCGTTGCCAGAACGAGGATCTGCAGGGTCAGGGAGCCCTTTGCCGGATCGAGAAACTGCGGGAACAGGGCGAGGACAAACAGCGCCATCTTCGGATTGAGCAGGTTCGTCGCCAAGCCTTCGCCGAGAATTCGCCGCATGGAATAGCGCTTCAGGCCGGCGCTCGGGGCAAATTGTGTCGCTTCAGACCGCAGCGTCTTCCAGGCGAGATAGAGCAAATAGGCGCAGCCGGCCCAGCGGACTAGCTCGTAGGCGGCCGGAACAGCGAGAAAGAGCTGTGACAGTCCCAAAGCTGCGGCAAGGGCGTGGCAATATGTACCGAGCGCGATGCCGACATAAGTCAGAAAGCCTGCAGCACGTCCCTGGCTGATGCTGCGCGAGGCAATCAGCAACATGTCAGGCCCCGGCGTCGCAGTGAGAACGACGCAGGCTGCAGAAAAAAGCATGAGAGTGGAGAGATCCGGCATATCGGTTTCCTTCGAGTTGGCCGGAATTCCCGTTTATCAGGATCGGCGACCTTGGCAAGCCCCGTATTGCTGGCACACAGCTCCTGTCGCCCGGCATCGTCTGGCGATGTCCCAGCGCGAATCTTCGTGGCGCTGCAGCAAAACGGATGTTCCTAAAGGCCAAGGAATGTTTTAAGAGCGTTCGACCCCATTTGTCGTCGCCGTTCCTGGCAGGCCGTCACGCGCCGCCATTGTCCGGCCCCAAGACAATCGCAACCGACGAAAAGACACCAAGAAACCATGAGCGATCCGTATTACATCACAACCGCCATCTCCTATCCGAACGGCAAGCCGCATATCGGCCATGCCTATGAGCTGATCGCGACCGATGCCATGGCCCGGTTCCAGCGGCTCGACGGACGGGATGTGTTCTTCCTGACCGGCACGGACGAACATGGCCAGAAGATGCAGCAGACGGCGCGCGCGGAAGGCATTTCGCCGGAAGAGCTGGCCGAGCGCAATTCGAACGAGTTCCGCGCGATGGGCACGTTGCTGAATGCCTCCAATGACGACTTCATCCGCACCACCGAGCAGCGTCATCACCAGACGGTGCAGGAAGTCTGGCGGCGGATGGAAAAGAACGGCGACATCTACAAGGGTGGCTATGCCGGCTGGTATTCGGTTCGCGACGAGGCTTACTATCAGGAAGACGAGACCGAATTGCGCGGTGACGGCGTTCGCTACGGGCCACAGGGCACGCCGGTCGAATGGGTAGAGGAGGAGAGCTACTTCTTCAAGCTTTCGGCCTATGAAGACAAGCTCTTGAAGCTCTATGAAGACCAGCCGGATTTCATCGGGCCGAACGAGCGCCGTAACGAAGTGATCTCCTTCGTCAAGTCGGGACTCAAGGACCTGTCGATCTCGCGCACGACGTTCGACTGGGGCATCAAGGTGCCCGGCGACGACAAGCATGTGATGTATGTCTGGGTCGACGCGCTGACAAACTACATCACCGCGACCGGCTATGTCGAAGACCAGAACGGCCCGCGGGCCAAATACTGGCCGGCCGATGTGCATATCATCGGCAAGGACATCATCCGTTTCCACGCCGTCTACTGGCCGGCCTTCCTGATGTCGGCAGGCCTGCCGCTGCCCAAGCGCGTCTACGCGCATGGCTTCCTGCTCAACAAGGGCGAGAAGATGTCGAAATCGCTCGGCAACGTCGTCGATCCGGTCAATCTGGTCAACCATTTCGGCCTTGACCAGGTGCGCTATTTCTTCATGCGCGAAGTGTCGTTCGGCCAGGACGGCAGCTATTCAGAGGAGGGGATCGCCACCCGCATCAATGCCGATCTCGCCAATGGCATCGGCAATCTCGCCAGCCGATCGTTGTCGATGATCGTGAAGAATTGCGACGGCCGCATTCCGACTCCGGGCCCGCTGACCGAGGCCGACGAGGCGATCCTGAAGATTGCCGACGACGCCATTGCCATCTGCCGCGAGGAGATGGACAAGCAGCAGATCCACAAGGCCGTTGCCGCGATCATCAACATCGTCAACGAAGCCGACCGCTATTTCGCCGCGCAGGCGCCGTGGGTGCTGAAGAAGACCGACGAAGCGCGCATGGGAACCGTGCTTTATGTGACCGCCGATGTGGTGCGCCAGATCGCAATCCTGTTCCAGCCGATCATGCCGGCATCTGCGGCAAAGCTGCTAGATCTGGTGGCCGTCGCAGCCGAAGACCGGGTGTTTTCCAAGCTCGGCGCTGCCGGCCGGCTTTCGCCCGGCACCGTGCTCGAGGCACCGTCGCCGGTGTTTCCCCGCTATGTTGCGCAGGAAGCGGACAAGGCTTGAGCGCATGCTGATCGATACGCATTGCCATCTCGATTTTGCCGATTTCGACACCGAACGCGACGAACTGGTGACGCGCGCGCATCAGGCGGGCGTCAGACAGATGGTGACAATCTCGACCAGGGTGAAGAAGCTCGACACGCTGCTGGCGCTGACCGAGCGCTATGCAAGCGTGTTCTGCTCGGTCGGCACGCATCCGAACAATGCCGGTGACGAACTTGACGTTAGCGCGGACGAACTGGTGCGGCTGGCAGAAGCGCATGACAAGATCGTGGCGATCGGCGAGGCGGGTCTCGACTATTTCTACGACACACAGACGCCGGAGGACCAGAAGACTGGCTTCCTGCGCCATATCGAGGCCGCACGGCGCACGCAACTGCCGCTGGTGATCCACAGCCGCAGCGCCGACGAGGACATGGCTGCGATTTTGACCGAGGAGACGGGGAAGGGCGCCTTCCCGTTCATCTTGCATTGCTTTTCGGCAGGCCAGGCCCTGGCCGATACCGGCGTTGCCCTTGGCGGCTATGTCTCGTTTTCCGGCATCGTCACGTTTCCGAAGTCGCAGGAACTGCGCGACATCGCCGCAACCGTGCCGATGGATCGGCTTCTGGTCGAAACGGATGCACCTTATCTGGCGCCGAAACGCTGGCGGGGAAAGCGCAACGAGCCGTCCTATGTGGTCAACACGGCCGAGGTTCTGGCCGAGGTCAAGGGCGTGTCCTATGCCGAGATGGCCGATATCACCACCGCCAACGCATTGCGCTGCTTTTCGAAAATGCCGAGGCTTGCATGAGTTTTCGCCGCCGGTTCACGCTTCTCGGCTGCTCATCGTCGCCCGGCGTGCCGCGGATCAACGGCGATTGGGGCGATTGCGACCCGACGGAGCCGAAGAACCGGCGCACACGCGCGTCCTTCCTGATCGAGCAGATCGGGCCGGATGGCGGCACGACGACCGTGGTGGTGGATACCGGGCCTGATTTTCGCGAACAGATGATCCGCGCCAGGGTCGAGCGGATCGATGCGGTGATCTATACGCATGCCCATGCCGATCACCTGCACGGCATCGACGACCTGCGCGGCTATTTCCACATCCAGCACCACCGTATTCCGATCTATGCCGATGCGTTCACCATGGAGCGCATCGAGATGGGCTTCGGCTACTGTCTGAAGACGCCGCCCGGCAGCAATTATCCGCCCATCGTCGCGCCGAGGATCCTGACCGATCTGGATGCGCCAATCGAAATCTCCGGCGCCGGCGGCACGATCTCGCTGATGCCGCTGGTGCAGCAGCACGGCGACATCACGTCGCTCGGCCTCAGGATCGGCAATGTGGCCTATTGCTGCGACATCAGCGATTTTCCGATTGCGACCGTCGACAAACTGGCGGGGCTTGAGGTGCTGTTCATCGACGCACTTCAATATCGGCCGCACCCGAGCCATCTGTCGCTTGAGGAAGCGCTTGCATGGATCGAGCGGCTGAAACCCGGCCGGGCAATTTTGACCCATATGCATATCCCGCTGGACTACCACACCGTGTTGGCCGAAACGCCGGCGCATGTCGAACCGGGTTACGACCAGTTTTCGTTTGAAATTCAGCTGGATGCGCCAGAGGCCTGACAGATCCGTGGAAGCCCAGGGGGAACCTCGGGACATGCCGGAGATTGGAACGACTGGCTTGCGGGTATATTATTTAGTTCCATAATCTATCTTATGCGATTGTTGTGTGTAGCCGGGGTGGGTTCAAGGATGAAGTGCGACTTGCGAATGATACCAATGGGTTGTCACTCGCAAGGAAGCTGCAATGAAACGCACCTACTCCCATATTGATCTCGATGAGCGTCGTAAGATTGCCCGCTGGCGAACGGCTGGGCTGAGTGTCGAGGTCATCGCCGAGAAACTTGGTCGACATCGCTCGACGATCTTTCGTGAGATCAAGCGCAACACGTTCGCCGACAAGGTCGTCCCCGATCTCAATGGCTACTACTGCGTGACGGCGCACGAAATGGCTTGCGAACGGCGGGCCAAGCTCCGGAAGCTGGTGCGCTTCTCGACTGTGAGGCAGTCCGTTATCGACCGGATCATCCATGGTTGGTCGCCGCAGCAAATCGCTGGCCGGATGCGCTTGGAACGGCACCCGATCTCAGTCAGTCACGAAACGATCTACAAGTTCGCATACTCGTCCGACGGACATGCAATCAAGCTGTGGCGTCATCTGCCTGAGCATCGGGCTCGACGGCGACCGCGACATGCAAGACGCAAGTATGGCCAAAGGTTTAGCCCTGAACTGAACATTCTACGCCGTCCGGATGTCGTTGCCGATCGCAAGCAGTTTGGGCATTGGGAATGCGATCTGATCCAGTTTCGCAAGAAGTTCGGCAAGGCCAATATGACGTCCCTCGTGGAGCGAGTCAGCCGCTTTGCCATCTTTCTGCGCAACAATGATCGGCAGTCCCGGCCGGTTATGAACGGACTTGTGCAAGCGCTACAAGCGCTGCCCCACCTCGCCCGCCGCTCAATCACATTCGATCGTGGCACTGAGTTCACCGACTGGCCCTATCTGCAAGCCAGCATCGGCACACAGACCTGGTTTTGTGACCCGCAGTCACCCTGGCAGAAAGGCACGGTTGAGAACACCAACAGGCGAGCGCGGAAATGGCTTTCGAGAGAGGTCGATCCCTTATCCGTGACTGATGCCGATCTGATCGCCATCTGCAATCAGCTCAATGCCACACCGCGCAAATGTCTCGGCTATCGAACGCCGGCAGAAGTCTTCCGCAAGAAACTGCTCGCACAGCTGAGGCATGCCGGATAGCTTCGCCATGCCCGCAAGTCGCGCTTCAACATGAACTCACACCGCAATGTTGGAATGTCCTGTTCCTTCAAAGTTGGAATGTCACACTCCCCGGGTCTGACTAACGCCAGGACGAGGCATCTGGGATTGTTCGCAGCGATCTTGACGGTCCGAAGCAATTTGCCGGTCCCGCGCCAAACTCGCCGCCCCTGGGCTGATTTCGAGATATCGGCATAGCGTTGAATGCGCAGTTTCGGCACATGCGCCGTATCGGTGCTTGCGGATTGTTAGTCATATCGCATCGGTAAAGTTGCGGCACCCCTCTCAATCCAGGGATGTGTTTCTGCGTGATCTGCGCTAGCTTCGGGTGCGTGCATTTGAGGACCGCGGATACCGAGACGGGTCCGGCTCGTATCGGTCGCCAAGCAGAGGTCGCAAGCCATGGATGAACGACTGCAATTGGTGAAGGCGCGGCCGGGCGGCTGGTTGCCGGACGATGCATCGGTCGTTGCCGGATGGATCGGCCGGCTCAAGGCGATGGCCCGTGAACGCGCGCTGCCGATCGTGGCGCCGATCGCCGATTTTCGCGACATGGTCTACAATGATCCCGGTCTCTACAGTCAGGCGGACCGGATGTTTGCCGATGCCTACGCCAAGGCGCCGACCACGCCTCTCGGACAGCCCTCGCTGCAGAGTTTCGAGGAATTCATCGACCTGCTCAATCTGATCATGCAGATGGCGCCGGAAGCCTATCAGGATGTCAGCACGCAGCAGCCGGCCGGGTTGATCGGTTTTCCGATCAATGCCTTGCTGGACTGGCCAATGGCAACCGAGGCCGGCTACAATTTCTTTTCCAACGCCCTGGTCAACCAGCAGTTCAAGAAGATCCTGGCCTACTGGGCACAGTTTCTCAGCTCGGAAGCCTCCCGCTATGTGCTGACCCAAGCGGCAACGCCGATCAGCCCTGAGACAGTTGCCGTGCCATGGCTTGGTGCCGATGCCCAGGAGGAAATGACCTCGGTCGCGACACAGGCGCTCGGCTACGGACCAAACCCGACACCGTCCACCTTCGACCAGATCTTCAATTGCGATCCGGGGGCGCCCTATTACGGCTTTGCCTCCTGGGACGATTTTTTCACGCGTACCTTCCGCACTGGTGTCAGGCCGGTCAGTTTTCCGCAGGATGACAGCGTTGTCATCAATGCCTGCGAATCCGCGCCGCTGCAGGTGGTCAACAATGTGTCGGCGAGCAACCGTTTCTGGATGAAGGGACAGCCCTACTCGCTCGAAGACATGCTGGCTTTCGATGCCCTTGCCCCGCAATTCATCGGCGGCACGGTGTATCAGGCGTTTCTCAGTGCCTTGAGCTATCACCGCTGGCACAGTCCGGTCAGCGGCAAGATCGTCAAGGCCTATGTCTCCAACGGCACCTACTACCTGGAAAACCTGCACGAGGGCTTTGCCAATCCCGGCGGCGCGGATCCCAGCGCGCCAAACGATTCACAACCGTTTCTGACAGCGGTTGCCACGCGCGGCATCATCTTCATCCAGGCCGACAATCCGGCAATCGGGCTGATGGCTGTCGTTCCTGTCGGAATGGCGGAAGTCTCGAGCTGCGAAATCACCGTGAAGGCCGGCGATCGCGTCAACAAGGGCGATCAGCTTGGCATGTTTCACTTCGGCGGATCGACGCATTGCCTGGTGTTCCGGCCGGGCGTCAATCTGAAATTCAACTTCTATGGTCAGACGCCGGGTCTCGACGCGATCAACATGCGCGTCAACACGGCAATTGCGGCGGTCGTCTGAAGCGGGCAACGCGCCCGTGGTCACTCGGTGGTCAATTGCCGGCGCCCTCGCCCCTTGTCCGTTCCGATGCGTTGGCCTTTTGATCACCGCCCGAATGCCGATATTTCGGCCGTGACCGTCGGCTCGTGCCCGTTTGCCGAGGTGCTGCGGCATACAACGGCCTTGAGCAATTTCAACATGATATGCGGCGTTTTCATCGCCTGAGAGCGGGCCATCGCACCTCTGTGGGATTTGCCACGTGGTCACGAAGCCGCGACCGGATGACGATTCGATGACAAAGCTCTTTTCGAACCGGAAAATCGCACTATCCTCTATATTCGCGGCGACTGAAAAAAGGGGAAACACGATGTGCAGTCGATTTGCAGCGGCCCTTGTTGTTTTGGCGGGGCTTTATCCCGGGCTGGCTTCGGCCGATGATCCGACGGCTGGCGACCCAGCCACACAAGCGCGACAGGTGATCACCCAGCAGATCACCGCATTTCTCAACAATGATATCCCGGCCGCCTATTCCTTCGCGTCGCCTGAAATCAAATCGGCATTTCCGAATGCCGAGCGTTTTTTCGAGATGGTGAAGAAGAGTTATGAGCCGGTATACCGGCCCGGAAATTTCGCCTTCGGCCGCAACCAGATGTCGCCGGATGGCACGGTGGCGTTCCAGGAAGTGCTGATATCGGCGCCGGACGGCAAGGACTGGGCGGTATTCTACGAACTCAAGCGCCAGCGCGGCGGCAATTTCGCCATCAACGGCGTGCGGATGATGCGCGAGACCAATAGCCAGGGAATCTAGATCCGGGGCGCATTGAAGGTGACTGCAAAGCCAACGGGCAGAGGTTTCCCCCTGCCCGAGCTGTGATGTCTTGCAATGCAAGTGTTGGCCGATGACGGCCGGAGCGTCACAGCTTGTCGATGTCGCCCCGGTTCCACATTTCGATGGTTTCGGCCTTGAAGTCCTCGAAGCGGTTTTCGGCGATCGACTTGCGGATGCCCTGCATCAGTTCCTGATAGTAGGACAGGTTGTTCCAGGAGAGCAGCATGCCGCCCAGCGCCTCGTTGGAACGCACGAGATGATGCAGGTAGGCGCGGGAATAGTCGCGGGCGGCCGGGCAGGACGACTGCTCATCGAGCGGGCGCGTGTCCTCGGCATGGCGGGCATTGCGGATATTGACCTTGCCGCGGCGGGTAAACGCCAAGCCGTGACGGCCGGAACGGGTCGGCATGACGCAATCGAACATGTCGATGCCCTCGCCGACCGATTTCAACATGTCGTCCGGCGTGCCGACGCCCATCAGGTAGCGCGGCTTCTCAACCGGCAGGACCGGTAGCGTGATGCCGAGCATTTCCAGCATGACATGCTGCGGTTCGCCGACGGCGAGGCCACCGACGGCATAGCCCTTCAGGTCCAACTGCTTCAGTCCCTCGGCCGACCGCACGCGCAGACCCGGCTGGTCACCACCCTGGACGATGCCGAACATGGCCTTGCCGGGCTGGTTGCCGAAGGCGACGCGGCAGCGCTCGGCCCAGCGCAGCGACAGCTCCATCGCCCGCTCGATCTCGCGCGGCTCATTGGGCAGCGCGACACATTCGTCGAGCTGCATCTGGATGTCGCTGTCGAGCAGGCCCTGGATCTCGATCGAGCGCTCCGGCGACATGTGATGCAGGGAGCCATCGACATGACTCTTGAAGGTGACGCCCTGTTCGTCGAGCTTGCGCAGGCCCGACAGTGACATGACCTGGAAGCCGCCGGAATCGGTGAGGATCGGGCCCGGCCAGCGGATCAGTTCATGCAGGCCGCCGAGGCGGGCGACGCGTTCCGGGCCGGGGCGCAGCATCAGGTGATAGGTATTGCCGAGAATGATATCGGCGCCACCTTCCTTGACCTGGTCGAGATACATCGCCTTGACGGTGCCGACGGTGCCGACCGGCATGAAGGCCGGCGTGCGGATCGTGCCGCGCGGCATGGAGATCTCGCCGAGCCGGGCCTTGCCGCTGGTCGCCTTCAGCGTGAACGTGAAGTTCTCTGACGTGGTCTCGGGAGTGCTTTCGGAGATGGTTTCGGACATGGAATTATCTGTCTTTCCGGAACAGCAGGCTGGAATCGCCATAGGAATAGAAACGGTAGCCGGTCTCGATCGCATGGGCATAGGCCGCATGCATGGTCTCAAAGCCGGCAAAGGCCGAGACCAGCATGAAAAGCGTCGATCTCGGCAGGTGAAAATTGGTCATCAGCATGTCGACCGCCTTGAAGCGGTAGCCGGGCGTGATGAAGATGCCGGTGGCACCCGACCATTCAGGGATGAGACCGTCGTCACGCGCCGCACTTTCGATCAGCCTGAGCGATGTCGTGCCGACGCAGACGATGCGGTTGCCGCGGGCGCGTACGGCATTCAGCGCCGCCGCCGTCTCGGCCGAGACGTAACCGATCTCCTGGTGCATCTTGTGATCTGCGGTATCGTCGGCCTTGACCGGCAGAAAGGTGCCTGCACCGACATGCAGGGTGACGAAATGGCGCTCGATGCCGGCGGCATCCAGCCTGGCAAACAGGTCGGGGGTAAAATGCAGACCGGCGGTCGGGGCGGCCACGGCGCCCTCCTCCCGCGCATAGATGGTCTGGTAGTCCTGCCGGTCCTTCTCGTCCTCGGGCCGCTTGGCGGCGATGTAGGGCGGCAGCGGGATATGGCCGACGGTTGCGATCGCCTGGTCGAGGTCGGGGCCGGAGAGGTCGAAGGCGAGATCGATCTCGCCCGCCTCGCCCTTTTCGGCAACCGTGGCGTCGAGCGTGCCGAGCAGGCAGGCTGCGCCCTCGCCCGTTTCGCCAAAGCGGATGCGGTCACCGACCTTGATGCGCTTGCCGGGCTTGGCAAAGGCCTTCCAGTGACTGGCACCGACGCGCATATGCAGCGTGCAGGAGACGGCGATTTCCTCGGCGCCTTCGCGAAACCGCACGCCTTCGAGCTGGGCTGGAATGACCTTGGTGTCGTTGAAGACCAGCGCGTCACCGGGCTGAAGGAAGGATGGCAGATCAAAGACCTGGCGATCGTCCAGCACTGGATCGCCGTCCGGCCTGACGACCAGGAAACGGGCATGGTCGCGCGGGCTTGCGGGCCTCAGTGCGATATTGTCGTCCGGCAGATCGAAGTCGAAGAGGTCTACACGCATTCTAGTCGGTCAATCATCTGGTCTTGGCTGGCTTCTGGTCTTGGCTGGCTGATTGGCTTTGCCTGGTCGGCATGCTACCGGCCAGCCATTCGTCATGCGCTTTAAAATGCGAAAACCCGCCCGGGCGCAAGGCGCCGAGGCGGGTTTCTGCGAGACGATGCCTCAGGCGTCGGCAGCGACCTTCATCGAAACGATCGAGTCCGGATCGCGAACAGGTTCGCCACGCTTGATGGTGTCGATGACTTCCATACCCTCGATGACCTGGCCCCAGGCAGAATACTGCTTGTTGAGCCAAGGCGCGTCTGTGAAGCAGATGAAGAACTGCGAGTTGGCGGAGTTCGGGTTCTGCGAACGGGCCATAGAGCAGATGCCACGGGTGTGGTTGGTGGCCGAGAATTCAGCCTTCAGGTCCGGCTTGGACGAACCACCCATGCCGGCACGGCCCGGATTGAAGTCCGCGCCACCCTGCTTGCCGTACTGCACGTCGCCGGTCTGCGCCATGAAGTCTTCGATGACGCGGTGGAAAACGACGCCGTCATAGGCGCCTTCGCGCGACAGTTCCTTGATCCGCTCGACGTGAGCCGGCGCGATGTCCGGGAAAAGGGAGATAACGACCTTGCCCTTGGTCGTTTCCATGATGATGGTGTTTTCCGGATCCTTGATCTCGGCCATATTCTTTCTCCTTATTATGGGGCGCTCGCCCGATTATCAGTTGCGGCCGACGGTGACCTTCACCATGCGGTCAGGGTTCGAGACTTCGCCATTGCCACCTTCGCCGCGCTTGATCTTGTCGACGGCATCCATGCCAGCGACGACCTTGCCGACGACCGTGTACTGGCCGTTGAGGAAGCCGCCATCGGCAAACATGATGAAGAACTGCGAGTTGGCGGAATTCGGATCCTGGCTGCGGGCCATGCCGATGGTGCCGCGTTCGAACGGCACGCTCGAAAATTCGGCCGGAAGATCCGGCATGCTGGAGCCACCGGTGCCGGCGCGCGCGGCGTCGAAGCCGCTTTCCATGTCGCCGAACTGCACATCGCCGGTCTGGGCCATGAAGCCCTCGATGACGCGGTGGAAGGCAACATTGTCATATTCGCCCTTCTTGGCGAGTTCCTTGATCTGCGCGACATGCTTTGGCGCAATGTCCGGCATCAACTGGATAACGACCGGGCCATCCTTGAGCTGGATGGTGAGGAAATCGTCGTTCGACTGGGCCTGCGCGGTGCCAAATCCGGCGACGGCGAGGAAAAATGCGGTGGCGAGATGGACGAGCTTCATGGTCACTCCGGTCATGTCTGGGGCTTAACGCCCGTGTTTTGATTTCAGGGCAGCAAGAACAGCCGCCGGGACGAAGGCGCTCACATCGCCACCCATGGCGGCGATCTGCCGGACCAATGTGGCGGTAATGGGCCGCGAGGCTGTTCCGGCCGGCAGGAAGACCGTCTGCACCTGCGGTGCCATTTGGGCGTTCATTCCCGCCATCTGCATTTCATAATCGAAATCGGTGCCGTCACGCAGGCCGCGCACGAGAAGGCTCGCACCGTGATGGCGCGCGGCATCGACGGCCAGGCCACTAAAGGACACGACATCAACATCCCCTGCCCGGTCCGGCAGCGTCTGCGCCAGCGCCTGGCCGATCAGGGTCGCGCGCTCCTCATAGGAAAAGAGCGGCGTCTTGCCGGGATGGATGCCGATCGCGACGATAACTTTGCCGGCGACCTTCAGCGCCTGGACGAGCACATCGAGATGACCATTGGTCATCGGGTCGAATGAGCCTGGATAAAATGCCGTTGTCATGACATCCCGATCATTGTTTTCGACCGCCTTTTGTCACGGAAGCCGGCTCACCGCAAGCGAATTGCCACGTGGCTTGACGCCACTGGTCGGAAGCCAAGTCGCCAACATGGCGACGGGCGCAGCCGGTGAATGACGGATGAACGGTGCATTCAAGCTCGTTTCAGGTCGACCACGGTAGAAATGCATCATCGTCAACACGCGCCTTCAAGATAAAGGTCCAGCCATGCTTGCCATCCTCATCGCTTCAGCCATTGCCGCTTCGCTTCTGGTTGAACTCGGACTTGCCGTGACACGGGCCTTGCTTGAGACAACGCATGATGAACACGAAGATGAACGCCAGATGAACAGCGTGTTCAAGCGCACTTCAGGCGCTGTTCATTAAACACATTTCTACACTGCGCAGGAACCATTCCTGATCGCGAACATTATTACGGCAGACTGCCGAGTTTCGAAGGACTAGCGCCATGCATGACAAAGTTACCCTGATCAACCTGGTTTGGATGATGATGATGACTGCCATGGTTGCGACTTCCGCAACCTTCTATGTCAACGACAGCAAAGACGCCAAGTATTACGGCCCGCCGATGACCGCCCGCTACCACAGCTTCGGTCATTAATCGGATATCAAATCTTCGCCGCTAGATACGAAACGTCGCTGAAAAAGAAAGGAAGACCATGTTTTTGACCCTCACGGTTCTTGCCGCTCTCATCAGTGGTATGTTCGTCGCCTCCGTGGCGTCTACCGTCACGGCGCTGAAGCGCGAAAATGATGATTTCCGGGCCATGATGGAGCGCCGCAAGGCCTTCTAAGCTCTTACAGAGCGGCCAACCCGGCGGATCCACACGCGGGTATCAAGAAGCCGCAACGGACTTGATGTCAGACCTCCAGTCAAAAAGCCCGCCAGGACGACAGTCCAGCGGGCTTTTTCGTGCTTTCTGACTATCGTCGAAGCGGGAGAGCGGCCGGCCCGAAGTTTAGGCCGGTGCTACCTTTCAGCTTTACTCGGCAGTCGGCTCGGCCGTATCCGGTCCGCTTTCGACCGGCGCCTGCGTGACCTCTCCCTCGACCGCCTCGACAACACCTTCCACCACATCTTCCTCGCCTTCCGGCTCGCTGATGCGCTCGACGGACACGACTTTCTCGTCCTTGGCTGTCGAGAAGATGGTGACGCCCTTGGTCGCCCGGCTGGCGATGCGGATGCCGTCGACCGGCACGCGGATCAGCTGGCCGCCGTCGGATACCAGCATCAACTGGTCCTTGTCCTGGACCGGGAAGGCGGCGACCAGTTCGCCGATCTCGCTGGTCTTCGACGTATCGGTGGCGCGGATCCCCTTGCCGCCACGGCCCGAGGTACGGAAATCGTAGGACGACGAACGCTTGCCGTAACCCTTCTGAGAGACGGTCAGGACGAACTGTTCCTGCGCCTTCAGCGCTTCGTAGCGTTCGTCGGACAGCTGTCCCTCCTCGACCACTTCCTCGCCGACAAGCGCGATGTCGTCTTCGTCGACACCCGCTGCACGGCGTTCTACTGCCGAACGCTTCAGATAGGCGGCGCGCTCCCAGGGTTCAGCCTCAACGTGGCCGACAATCGTCATCGAGATGATGCGGTCGCCATCGGCGAGCGTAATACCGCGAACACCGATCGAATTGCGGCCCGCGAAGACGCGCACTTCGTCGATCGGGAAGCGGATGGCCTGGCCGAGCGCCGTGGTCAGAAGCACGTCGTCGCCCGGAAGGTTCAGGTCTTGGTTCGGCGGGACGCAGGTCTCGACATTGAGGATCTCGTCGCCCTCTTCCTCGAGCTTCATCGCGATCTTGCCGTTGCGGTTGACCTGAATGAAGTCGGACAGCTTGTTGCGGCGCACGGTGCCGCGCGTCGTCGAGAACATGACGTCGAGGTTTTCCCAGCTCGTCTCGTCCTCGGGCAGCGGCATGATCGAGGTGATGCGCTCGCCGGGCTCCAGCGGGAACATGTTGATCATCGCCTTGCCGCGCGAGGTCGGCGTGCCGATCGGCAGGCGCCAGACCTTTTCCTTGTAGACGATGCCACGCGAGGAGAAGAACAGCACCGGCGTATGGGTATTGGCGACAAACAGGCGGGTTGCGAAATCCTCGTCCTTCATCGCCATGCCGGAGCGACCCTTGCCGCCGCGGCGTTGGGCGCGATAGGTGGCGAGCGGCACGCGCTTGATATAGCCGGCATGCGATACGGTGACGACCATGTCCTCGCGGGCGATCAGGTCCTCGTCGTCCATGTCCGGGCCGCCATCCATGATGACGCTGCGGCGCGGTGTACCGAACTCGTCACGGACGGCGATAAGTTCGTCCTTGACGATCGTCTGGATGCGCAGACGCGACGAGAGGATGTCGAGGTAATCGGCGATTTCCGCGCCGATCTTGTTGAGCTCCTCGTCGATTTCGTCGCGGCCGAGAGCAGTCAGTCGAGCCAGGCGCAGTTCGAGAATGGCGCGGGCCTGCTCTTCGGACAGATTGTAGGTCAGGTCCTCGTTGATCCGGTGGCGCGGATCGTCGATCAGGCGGATCAGCGACTCGACGTCCTTGGCCGGCCAGCGGCGCGTCATCAGCTGTTCGCGCGCGGTTGCCGGATCGGGCGCGCGGCGGATCAGGGCGATGACCTCATCGATATTGGTAACCGCGATCGCCAGACCAACCAAGACATGGGCGCGATCACGCGCCTTGCGCAGGAGGTACTTGGTGCGGCGGCTGACGACGTCTTCGCGGAAGGCGACGAAGGCGCGCAGCATGTCGAGCAGCGTCATCTGCTCCGGCTTGCCGCTGTTCAGGGCCACCATATTGCAGCCAAACGAGGTCTGCAGCGGTGTGTAGCGATAAAGCTGATTCAGGATGACATCGGCATTGGCGTCGCGCTTCAGTTCGATGACGACGCGGTAGCCCTGACGGTCCGACTCGTCGCGCAGGTCGGAAATGCCCTCAATGCGCTTTTCGCGCACCAGTTCGGCCATCTTCTCGATCATCGTCGACTTGTTCACCTGAAAGGGAATCTCGGAGATGATGATCTGTTCACGGTCGCCGCGCATCGGCTCGACCTTGGCGACGCCACGCATGATCACGGAGCCGCGGCCAGTCTCATAGGCCGACCGGATGCCGGAGCGGCCGAGGATCAGGGCACCGGTCGGAAAGTCGGGTCCCGGGATGATCTGCATCATTTCCGGCAGTTCGATCGCCGGATTGTCCATCAGAGCGATGCAGCCGTCGACAACCTCGACCAAGTTGTGCGGCGGGATGTTGGTGGCCATGCCGACCGCGATGCCGCCTGCGCCATTGACCAGCAGGTTGGGGAACTTGGCCGGAACGACGACCGGTTCCGACATGGTGCCGTCGTAGTTGTCGCGGAAATCGACAGTCTCCTTGTCGAGATCGTCGAGCAGCGCATGCGCCACCTTTTCCAGCCGGCACTCGGTGTAACGCTGGGCGGCCGGCGGATCGCCGTCAATCGAGCCGAAATTGCCCTGACCATCAATCAGCGGCATGCGCAGCGACCAGTCCTGCGCCATACGGGCCAGCGCGTCATAGATCGCCGAGTCGCCATGCGGATGGTACTTACCCATCACGTCACCGGTGACGCGCGCGCTCTTGACGTATTTCTTGTTCCAGTCGAGCCCCAGTTCATTCATCCCGAAAAGGATGCGGCGGTGCACGGGCTTGAGCCCGTCTCGCACGTCTGGAAGCGCGCGGCTCACGATCACGCTCATCGCGTAATCGAGATAGGACCGCTGCATTTCCTCCATGATGGAAATAGGCTCGATGCCTTGCGGGAACTTGCCGCCGCCGGGAGTGCTTTGCTCAGTCAAATCAGGTCACGATCTTTGTTCGGAATCACTGGGGATTTTATAGCGGAACAGGCGCGAAAGCGCCAATTTCCAGCACGGTTATAAACAGGCTTTTGCGGCTGTGGAAAGGCAATTGCGTCAATATCTTGGTGCTTGCCTTGCCAAGCCGGCGCGGCTTGCCTCTAAATAGGGTCTGCACAGGGAGATCTCAGATATGGCCAGCGCCGAAGCCATGATTGCCGCCTTCACGACGTTGCTGGTCACGGTCGATCCGCCGGGGCTGGCGCCGCTGTTTCTCGGCCTGACGGTCGGCATGAACAAGAGCCAGCGCAAGCAGGTGGCGGTGCGTGGATCGATCATGGGATTTGCCATCCTGACCGTGTTTGCCCTGTTCGGCGCCACCGTCCTCAGCGCTCTCGGCATCTCGATGGGCGCCTTCCGCATCGCGGGCGGACTGATGCTGTTTGCCATCGCCTTCGAGATGATCTTCGAGCGCCGCAATGAACGCAAGGAAAAGACCACCGACGACGCGATCACCAAGGATCACATTCACAATCTGGCAGTGTTTCCGCTTGCCATTCCGCTGATCGCCGGCCCAGGCGCGATCTCGGCGACCGTACTGATCGCCGGTACTATGAATGACCTGATGGGCAGAGCGCAACTGATCGGCGTCATCGCCGTGGTGCTCGGACTGGTCTATCTGGCGCTCCGCGTGGCCGAGCGGCTGAACCGCTTCCTCGGCGTAACCGGTCGGGCACTTCTCACACGGCTTCTGGGCGTGCTTCTGGCGGCGCTGTCGGTGCAATTCGTCGTCGATGGCGTGAAGTCAGCCTTCGCTGCGTGAAAGCGCCCTCACGGACGGCCGAACGCAGCCTTGATGAAGGCCCGGTAGGCAAGCACCTGGCGCTCGAGTACATCCGGCTGGTGCAGAATCTTCGACATGATGATGCCGCCGTCGATGATGCAGCAGAGCATGTTCGCAAGGTCGGCCAACTCGACATTGGTTTTGAGCGGGTGTAATCTTGCAATCCGCTCCAGATACCCGAGGAATCGGTCATTCCACGACATCACGGTCAGGGCGCTGAGTTCACGGACCTCCCGGTCGAACAGGCGTTCCTGGTAGCAGATCGCGGAAATCAGGCATCCCGGATGCACGCTCGGCAGGTCCTTCATCAGTTCGGCCAGGAGTTTCAGGCCGATCAGGAAGGCTTCGAGCGGATCGTCGCTCAATTCTGCGCCGCGACCGAATATGTCATCGAAGATCTGCTCGTTCTCGGCAATGTAGCGGCGCAGCATTTCATGGGCGAGTTCGTTCTTGTCCCTGAAGTGATAGAAGAAGCCGCTCTTGGTGATGCCGGCCTCGGCGATCACCTCCTCGATCGAGGTCGCGGCAAAGCCCTTCGACAGCACGCTGTGCTGCGCGATCTCCAGAATGCGCTCGCGTGTCGCGGCGCCCTTTCGGCTCTCCTGCCTGTCCAAGATCTGTACTCACGGTATGGTTTTCATCACGGAACGGGGCGCAAGTGAACAGTCGGTGACCGCGCGGAACGATACAAGTCTATGAAATAACTACGCTTCCAAAGCCAATGGACGTGCCGCACCACAAGATCACTGGAATGCAACGGCACGGATTTGCGAGAAATGAGGTCATCGACGGCACACACGTCTGCCGTTGCGGATCGATTTTATCATCGGAGACACATCATGGCAAAGTACAGACAGCAACTGCCGCAGCTTGAAGGCGGCGACTTCCTGACGGATGGTGGGATGGAAACCACCTTCGTCTTTCACCGGGGCATGGAACTGCCGCATTTCGCCGCCTTCCCACTGCTCGACAGCGACGATGGCCGCAGCGAACTGCTGAGCTACATCGAGCCCTACATCCTGCTGGCGCAGCAACGCGGCGTCGGCTTCATCCTCGACACGCCGACATGGCGCGCCAACGCAGACTGGGGTCATAAGCTCGGCTATGACCGCAAAGCCCTGCACGACCTCAACTTGCGCGCCGTGGACTTCGCCGAAGCCTGCCGGAACCGGTGGGAGACGCGCGCCACGCCCGTGGTGATCAGCGGGATCATCGGACCGCGCGGCGACGCATACAAGGGCGGCCAGACCGATGTGGCGGAGGCGCATGACTATCATGCCGACCAGGTTGCAAGCTTTGCGCAGTCGGCGGCCGACATGGTTTCGGCGATGACGATCAACACGGTGGAAGAGGCAACCGGCATTGCACTTGCCGCCGCCGAACACGGTATCCCTTGCGTCGTGTCATTCACGGTCGAAACCAACGGGCGCCTGCTGAACGGCACCAGCCTGCAGCACGCGATCGAACGGACCGACGACGCTACCAACGGGGCGCCCGTCTATTACATGGTCAATTGCGCCCATCCCACCCATTTCGACCAGGCTCTGGCCGTCGATGCGCCCTGGGTTCGGCGCATCCATGGGCTTAGAGCCAATGCCTCGGCCAAGAGCCACGCCGAGCTGGACGAGAGCGAGACACTCGACATCGGCGACCCGGCCGATCTCGGACGACGCTACCGGACGCTGCGGCGGGATTTTCCGGGTTTCAGGATCCTCGGCGGCTGCTGTGGCACAGACCATCGCCACGTCGCCGCGATCTGCGAGGCTTGCACGCCGTCCGCCGGACTTGCCGCCTGATGCCGGCTGCCTGACACTTCTACGCCCGACACACCGCAGCTGAAACAAAGCGCGGCCCGCAAGTAACTGCGGGCCGCGCTTGTCATTGAGGATGGCGCAACAGGAGACGTTGCATCGCGCCGGATCAGATCGGTTCGAACCTCTCAGACCCGACCAGCGGTTGACGGCCGATCAGAACGGGATGTCGTCGTCCAGATCGCGCGAGAAGCCGCCCGACGGTGCGCTGGACCCACGACCCGCCGAGCCGCCGCGCGGAGCGGAGGAAGCCGGAGCAGAACCGTAGTCGTCATAACCACCGCCTGCGCCGCCGAAGTCACCGCCACGCGATGCGCCGCCGCCATCGCCACGACCTCCCAGCATTGTCAGGGTCGAGTTGAATCCCTGCAGCACCACTTCCGTCGAGTAGCGGTCCTGACCGCTCTGGTCCTGCCACTTGCGGGTCTGCAGCGCGCCCTCGATATAGACCGTGGAGCCCTTCTTCAGATACTGCTCGGCAACCTTGCAAAGGCCTTCGTTGAAGATGACGACCGTGTGCCATTCGGTCTTTTCCTTGCGCTCGCCGCTATTGCGGTCGCGCCATGTTTCCGATGTGGCAATCCGCAGGTTGGCAATCGGCCGGCCGTCCTGGGTCCGGCGGATTTCAGGATCGGCGCCGAGATTGCCGATCAGGATGACCTTGTTGACGCTACCAGCCATGACACTCACCTTACTGCCGCGCCGCCGCGGCGTTCAAAATCCAATTTGGGCCACCTTATCCCATACAAGGGGAACGATGGGGCGCGGACAAACTATAATCCACAAGGAAAAATGTTCTTTATTTGTTCTATTCTTTCGCTAGGATGCTGTCAACAGAATCGAATTGTCATCCCGCGATGACGGCAAGTGCTCGACACGCGCCGTTGTTAGACTACATAAGGACAGTCCTCCTCCCGGGATCCCCTGTCCACTGTCCGATCCGAGCCATTGCCATGTCCGAACTGAAGACTATCTCCATTCGCGGTGCCCGCGAGCACAATCTCAAGGGCATCGACCTCGACCTGCCGCGCAACAGCCTGATCGTGATGACCGGGCTTTCCGGCTCGGGCAAGTCTTCGCTGGCCTTCGACACGATCTATGCCGAGGGGCAGCGCCGCTATGTCGAGAGCCTGTCGGCCTATGCGCGGCAGTTCCTCGAGATGATGCAGAAGCCGGATGTCGACCAGATCGAAGGCCTGTCGCCGGCGATTTCGATCGAGCAGAAGACGACCTCGCGCAATCCGCGCTCGACGGTCGGCACGGTCACCGAAATCTACGACTATATGCGTCTGCTGTTTGCCCGCGTCGGCATTCCCTATTCGCCGGCAACCGGCCTGCCGATCGAAAGCCAGACGGTGAGCCAGATGGTCGACCGGATCCTCGCCTATGAGGAAGGCACACGGCTGTTCATCCTGGCGCCAATGATCCGAGGACGAAAGGGCGAGTACAAGAAGGAACTCGCCGAACTGATGAAAAAGGGCTTCCAGCGGGTCAAGATCGACGGCCAGTTCTACGAGATCGCCGACGCGCCACCGCTAGACAAGAAATATAAGCATGACATCGACGTGGTGGTCGACCGCGTCGTGGTGCGGCCGGATATTGCCAGCCGGCTGGCCGACAGCCTGGAGACCTGCCTCAGGCTCGCGGACGGGCTGGCGGTCGCCGAATTTGCCGACAAGCCGCTGCCGCCGGAAGAGACGGCGGCCGGCGGCTCGGCCAACAAGTCACTGAACGAGACCCACGAACGGGTATTGTTTTCGGAGAAGTTCGCCTGCCCTGTGTCGGGCTTCACCATTCCGGAGATCGAGCCACGGCTGTTCTCGTTCAACAACCCGTTTGGCGCCTGCCCCACCTGCGACGGCCTGGGGAGCCAACAGAAGATCGACGAGGCGCTGATCATTCCCGAGACGCAGCGCAAGCTGAACGACGGTGCGATCGCGCCCTGGGCTAAATCCGCCTCGCCCTATTACAACCAGACGCTGGAAGCGCTGGGCAAGGCTTTCGGCTTCAAGCTGACCGCCAAATGGGCGGACTTGCCGGAAGCGGCACAGAAGGCGATCCTGCACGGCACCGTGGACAAGATCGACTTCCACTATGCCGACGGAGCGCGTTCGTATACCACGACCAAGACCTTCGAAGGCATCGTGCCGAACCTCGAGCGGCGCTGGAAGGAAACCGACAGCGCCTGGGCGCGGGAGGAAATCGAGCGCTACATGTCGGCAGCGCCCTGCCCGTACTGCGCCGGTTTCCGCCTGAAGCCGGAAGCATTGGCCGTCAAGATAAACGGGCTGCATATCGGCCAGGTGACCGACATGGCGATCCGCAATGCCGGCGCCTGGTTCGAGGTGTTGCCGGGCAAGTTGACCGACAAGCAGAACGAGATCGCTGTGCGTATCCTGAAGGAGATCCGCGAGCGCCTACGCTTCCTCAATGATGTCGGGCTCGACTATCTCAGCCTGTCGCGCAATTCCGGCACGCTGTCGGGCGGCGAAAGCCAGCGTATCCGCCTGGCCTCGCAGATCGGTTCGGGCCTGACGGGCGTGCTCTACGTTCTAGACGAACCGTCGATCGGCCTGCACCAGCGCGACAATGCGCGTCTGCTCGAGACGCTTAAGCACCTGCGCGATATCGGCAATACGGTCATCGTCGTCGAACATGACGAGGACGCCATCCTGACGGCCGACTATGTCGTCGACATCGGTCCAGCCGCCGGCATCCACGGCGGCCAGGTGATCGCGAAAGGCGCGCCGAAAGACATCATGGCCAGCCCGAAATCGCTGACCGGCAAATACCTGACCGGCGAACTCGGGGTGAAGGTGCCGGAGCAGCGGCGCAAGCCGAAGAAGGGCCAGCAGATCAAGGTGGTCGGCGCCAAGGGCAACAATCTGAAAAATGTCACCGCCGCCATTCCGCTTGGCGTCTTTACCGCCGTCACCGGCGTGTCGGGCGGGGGCAAGTCGACGTTCCTGATCGAAACGCTTTACAAGGCGGCAGCGCGGCGCGTGATGGGCGCGCGCGAAAACCCAGCCGAACACGACCGCATCGACGGTTTCGAATTCATCGACAAGGTGATCGATATCGACCAGTCGCCGATCGGACGCACGCCGCGCTCAAATCCGGCCACCTATACCGGCGCCTTCACGCCGATCCGCGACTGGTTCGCCGGCCTGCCGGAAGCCAAGGCGCGCGGTTACCAGCCGGGCCGCTTCTCATTCAACGTCAAGGGCGGCCGCTGCGAGGCCTGCCAGGGCGACGGCGTGATCAAGATCGAGATGCACTTCCTGCCTGATGTCTATGTCACCTGCGACGTCTGCCACGGAAAGCGCTACAATCGCGAAACGCTCGACGTGCATTTCAAGACCAAATCGATCGCCGACGTGCTCGACATGACGGTCGAGGAAGGCGTCGAGTTCTTCCAGGCAGTGCCGGCGGTGCGCGACAAGCTTCAGGCGCTGTTCGATGTTGGCCTCGGCTATATCAAGGTTGGCCAGCAGGCGAACACGCTCTCAGGCGGCGAGGCGCAGCGCGTCAAGCTGGCCAAGGAACTGTCGAAGAAATCGACCGGCCGGACGCTCTATATCCTCGACGAGCCGACGACCGGACTGCATTTCCACGATGTGGCCAAGCTTCTGGAAATGCTGCAGGAACTGGTCAACCAGGGCAATTCCGTCGTGGTCATCGAGCACAATCTCGAAGTGATCAAGACGGCCGACTATATCATCGACTTCGGCCCGGAAGGTGGCGATGGCGGCGGCGAGATCGTTGCCCAGGGCACGCCGGAAGAGGTTGTGAAGGTTGAGACGTCCTATACCGGACAGTTCCTGAAGGAGTTGCTGGAGCGGCGACCGATGAAGAAGGTGCAGGCGGCGGAGTGAGCAGGATTCTCTCAAGGGTCCGTGAGCTGATAGCTGAAGGCAATTTCAGGGTTTCGGTTCACGCCTTGAGGGAGTTGGTGAATGAGGGGCTGCTGACTGGACCTCTGATATCCGGTATTACATCCTGCACATTGGTGGAGGAGTATCCGGACTATCACAAACGCCCTTGTGTGCTTGTGCTTTAGAAGGACGAGAATGGACAGGTGATCCACTTGCTCTGGGGTATTCCGGCGGGCGCGGAGCAACCCGCTGTACTGGTGACGGCCTATATACCGGATGCTGAACGTTGGAACTTTGATTTTACGAAGAGGAGGCCTTGATGACCACGCAAGCGTCACAGCTCATTCGAGAGGGGCAGTATGCCGCCGAGGTCTTGATTGCCCTTCATGACGATGGCGGAGAATGGGGGCCAACGGTAGCGCCTGAAGACATCCAAAAATTGGACAGGGTTCGTGCCGCTCTTCGCGCTGGCGACTTCAGTCTCGCGGAAATGGATGCGAAGGTCTTTCGGCTTGTGCATTACAGCGCTGAAGCAAGACCTGCCGCAGGCTTTGGTGACAACGAACAGGATGCATTCCAGTCATGACCCAATCCGGCACTATCCGCACTGGCATCGGCGGCTGGACGTTTGAGCCATGGGAGGGCACGTTCTATCCCGAAAAGCTTGCCAAGAAGAAGCAACTGGAATTTGCCAGCCGCGAACTTACGGCGATCGAGGTGAACGGGACCTATTATTCCAGCCAGAAGCCGGCGACATTTGCCAAATGGGCGTCAGAAGTGCCGGAGAACTTTGTGTTCTCCCTGAAGGCAAGCCGGTTCTGCACCAACCGCAAGGTGCTGGCCGAGGCGGGCCCCTCGATCGAGAAATTCCTGACGCAAGGCATTGCCGAGCTTGGGCCTCATCTCGGGCCGATCCTCTGGCAGTTCATGGGTACGAAAAAATTCGAGCCGGAGGATTTCGAGGCGTTTCTGGCGCTGCTGCCGAAGACACTGGACGGATTGCCGCTGCGACACGTCGTCGAACCGCGGCATGGCTCTTTCCAGGTGCCGGAATTCATCGATCTTCTGGCAAAATACGATGTCGCAGCCGTTTGCGCGGACCATCACGACTATCCGATGTTTGCCGATCCGACGACGGGCTTTGTCTATGCGCGGCTGCAGAAGGGCAGCGATGACATTGCCACCTGCTATCCGCCCGAAGAGCTTGACGCTTGGGCTCAGCGATTGAAGATCTATGCGGCCGGTGGCATACCGCAGGACCTGCAGGCGATCGCGCCACAGCGCAAGATCAAGGCGGAGCCACGCGAGGTGTTTGCCTTCTTCATCACCGGCGGCAAGGTGAATGCGCCGAACGCGGCACGCAAGATGCAATCCCTGGTCGCCGAGAGCTAGAATACTCGTATTCGTCGGCAAATTGTGACATTGGCGAATCTGGACTAGGCTCGGTCGCAGAGTCGCCGTCATCCGTGAGGAAATGGTCGACAGTGTGTGATCATGGGGATGTGCGGACCACGCCTCATGTTTCTTATCCGGTCTCGAGGCATTTCCATGTCAGGCATAGCAGTCTTCATCAACCTGGCAGGCGCGGTCGCATTGCTGCTCTGGGCGACACGCATGGTGCGGACAGGCATCGAGCGGGCCTATGGCGGCGTTTTGAAGGACAAGCTGCGACTGGCGGTCGGCAACCGGTTTTCGGCGGCCTTTGCCGGTTTCCTGTTTGCCGTGGCCCTGCAGAGTGCGACCGCCGTTGCCCTGATCATCGCCTCATTCACCGCCGCCGGCTATGTCACCTCGGCGATCGGCATTGCGACCTTGCTGGGTGCAGATTTCGGTTCGGCCTTTGTCGTGCGCATCCTGCGCTATGACCTGTCGCTGCTGGTCCCGATTCTTTTGCTGCTTGGCACGATCGCCTTTCGCGCCTCGGAAGAACGCCACTGGCGCCAGCTCGGCCGGATCCTCTTCGGTCTCGGCCTGCTACTGCTGTCGCTGAAACTGATCGGCCAGGCGTCGGATCCGCTGCGCAGCAGCCAGATCCTGCCGGTTCTGTTCAACTACCTGGCGAGCGACTGGATCAGCGCCTTCCTGCTCGCCGCATTGCTGGCGTGGTCCTTCCATTCCAGCGTCGCCGCGGTTTTGCTGGTCGCGTCACTCGCCGACAAACATCTGCTGCCGGACGCCTTGATCATCCCGCTGGTGCTCGGGATCAATTTTGGTGCGGCCGTGATCGCGGCGCTGCTGACCAAGAATGCGGAGGCCAATGCGCGTATCGTGCCGCTGGGCAATGTCGTCATTCGCGGCCTGATGACGCTGGTGGCGCTGGCACTGCAGTTCATCGTCCAGGTCGGACCCGCCCAATTGGCCGCGCATCCCGGCGATGCCGTCGTCATAGCACATCTGGCGATGAATGGCGCTGTCCTGGTGCTCGGCCTGCCATTCGCGGCGGTCGTCGCCCGGCTGCTGGAACGGTTTCTGGCGCCGGCCGCAGGACAGCCGGCCAATGACGACCGACTGTCGGCGCTCAATTCGGCCGATCTCGTGCATCCGCAACAGGCGATCAGCAACGCCACGCGCGAAGTGCTGACCGTCTGCGACAAGACGGAAATCATGCTGAACAGCATTTTCGAGCTTTACGAGCATTGGGATACAAAAAAGACCCAGCGGATCGAGGCGCTCGACGACCAGATCGACACCATCCACCGCGACATCAAGTTCTATCTGGCGCGGATTTCGCAAACCGCGCTGGACGAACACTCGGCCGAGCAATGTCAGAGCCTGCTTGGTGCGACGATCAAGATCGAGCAGGCGGCGGACATCATTTCGCAGAACATGCTGACCCGAGCGCGCAAGAAATACGAACGCAATGCGGCGTTTTCAGCCGAGGGCTGGGCGGAACTGTGTGCCATGCATCACGAAGTGGTGCAGAACGCCCATCTGGCATTCAACCTGCTGGTCAACCGTAATGTCGAATATGCCCGCCAGCTCGTGGCGCGCAAGGAAGTGGTCCGGCAATTGGTCAAGGCCAGCGAAGAGCAACATCTGCAGCGCCTGCGTCAGGGCAATGCCGCGAGTTTCGAATCCAGTTCGCTGCATATCGACACGATGCGGGATCTGAAAGAGATCAACTCGCTGTTCGTATCGATCGGCTATCCGCTGCTGGAAGGCGAAGGCCTGTTGCGCGGCAGCCGGCTTCTCTAGCGCTTCCTGGCTGGATCAAAGCATTCTGTTGGCGCTGTTCCCGGCGCTACATCAGCGGCCGGACAGACGCAACGAGGTCTTCGGCGGTCATCCCCTGCCCGGCCCTGACCGCTGCCTCGCCATGCAGGTGCACGCCGGCACAGGCGGCTTCGAAGGCGGGAAGACCCTGTCCGATCAATGCGGCGATCACGCCGGCCAGCACGTCGCCCGAGCCGGCTGTTGCCAGCTGCGGCGGTGCGCGTTCGTTGATCACGGCGCGACCATCCGGGGCTGCGATGACCGTGTCGGCGCCCTTGTAGACGACGATGCCGCCCAGGGCGCTTGCTGCCGCGCGGGCCTTTTCGACCTTGCCAATCTTGTCCTGCGCGATCTCGGGAAAGAGCCGGCCAAACTCCCCTTCATGCGGCGTCACGACAAGGCGTGGCCGCTCGCCCGAAAAGGCGGCGCGAAGTATCGGGGCATCGTTGCGGAATGCCGTTATGCCGTCGGCATCCAGAACGATGGCTCGCCCCTGTGCACCGAGGCAAAGCGCATAGTCTCGGGCCGTGGCAAGGTCGCCGAACCCCGGACCGAGCACGAATGTCGCGCGGCGGGTGTCCTCAAGATAGTTTTCAAGATCGGCTTTGCCGTTGATTTCCTGCAGCATGATCGCCGTCAGATGCGCGGCATTGGCAGACAGCGCAGCGGCGGGCGACGCTATGGTCACGAGACCTGCCCCGGCTTTCAAGCCTGCCATGGTCGACAAGCGCGCCGCGCCGGTGGCCGTTGCGCCGCCGGAAAAGACGGTGAGATGGCCGCGGCGGTATTTGTGGTCAGCGGCGGCGGGTAGCGGCCATTTGCCTTGCCAGAGCGGGGGCGCATTGACCCAGAGTTTTTCTGCCTCTGCATCGACCAGACGTTTCGGAATGCCGATATCAAAAACCTGGATCGCGCCGCACAGAGTGCGGCCGGGCAAAAGCAGGTGACCGGGCTTGCGCGTCATGAAGGTCACCGTGGCGGTAGCCTGCAGAGCCGCGCCGCGGATCAGTCCCGTCATGCCATCGAGGCCCGACGGCAGATCGACGGCTAGCACCGGAAGCCGTGCAGCGGTTATACGCGCCACAAGATCGGCCAACTCTTGCGGCACATCGCGGGCGAGGCCTGCGCCAAAAACCGCATCGATGACGACGTCACCTGGATGCGGCTCGTAGGAAGACAGGGGCAGCGACGGCAATGATGCATCGATACGCGCCCTTGCTGCATCGCCCTTGAGGGCGGCTGGATCGCCGAGATGATAGAGCGTGGCGGGAGCACCGGAACGCGCAAGCGCCGACGCTGCAACGTATCCGTCGCCGCCATTGTTTCCGGGACCACACAACACGACGAAGCGATGAGCGGCTGGAAAGAGACGCAGGGCCGCAGCCGCGACGGCCTCGCCTGCCCGCTGCATCAATCCGTAACTGTCCATGAGCGATGCCGCCGCCGCATCGACGCGCGCCATGGCGGTGGGGCTGAGGAGGATTTCTGCAGATCGCGCTGTCATGCCTGGGGTTAAAGCAGATTTTTCAGCACAATCCTAGCGGCACAAAAATAGGCACAAGCGAGAGGTGACATATTGTGCACTTGCATAATGTTTGATCATAGCCGCCCGAATTTTCGCAATGGCCTCGGCATGTTAGCAAAATCGACAGCAAAGAAAAAAGGACGAGAAAATCGTCATCCGGGACGAATTGGGCTGGCTTTTCCAGTGATTTTGCGGGAGATTTGCTCGGCCGGGCGGTGGAAGCTGCAAAAATTGCGAAATTCTGGCAAAGAACTGGCACGTTCCATGCATTCAACCTGGCGGGCGGGACTGATCCTGCCGTAATGAGGGAAGCGGAGAGAAATTTTCTCATGAAAAAGATCGAAGCGATCATAAAGCCGTTCAAGCTCGACGAAGTGAAGGAAGCCCTTCAGGAAGTCGGCCTGCAGGGCATAACCGTCACCGAAGCCAAGGGCTTCGGGCGCCAAAAGGGCCATACAGAGCTCTATCGCGGCGCCGAATACGTGGTGGACTTCCTGCCTAAGGTGAAGGTGGAAGTGGTTCTGGCGGACGAAAATGTGGAAGCCGTTATCGACGCTATCCGCAACGCCGCGCAAACGGGCCGGATCGGCGACGGGAAAATCTTCGTGTCGAACATCGAAGAAGTCGTTCGTATCCGCACAGGCGAGACCGGCGTCGACGCCATCTAACTACGGTCCGGCACCTAGGGAGGTCGGGCTTAATCGTCATCTCACGCGAGGAAAACAATAAAATGACGACCGCAAGCGATATTCTCAAGCAGATCAAAGACAACGACGTGAAGTTTGTCGACCTGCGCTTCACGGACCCGAAGGGCAAGCTGCAGCACGTCACGATGGACGTGGTTTGCGTTGACGAAGATATGTTCGCCGATGGCGTCATGTTCGACGGCTCTTCGATCGGCGGCTGGAAGGCGATCAACGAATCCGACATGGTTCTGATGCCGGATCCGGACACGGTTCACATGGACCCGTTCTTCGCGCAGTCGACGATGGTCATCATCTGCGACATTCTCGACCCGGTCTCGGGCGAAGCCTATAACCGCGATCCGCGCGGCACCGCCAAGAAGGCCGAAGCCTATCTGAAGGCATCGGGTATCGGCGACACCGTATTCGTCGGTCCGGAAGCCGAATTCTTCGTCTTCGACGACGTCAAGTACAAGGCCGATCCGTACAATACCGGCTTCAAGCTGGATTCGTCGGAACTGCCGTCCAACGATGACACCGACTATGAGACCGGCAACCTCGGCCACCGTCCGCGCGTCAAGGGCGGCTATTTCCCGGTTCCGCCGATCGACAGCCTTCAGGACATGCGTTCCGAAATGCTGACCGTTCTCGGCGAAATGGGCGTGGTCGTCGAAAAGCATCACCACGAGGTGGCTGCCGCCCAGCACGAACTCGGCATCAAGTTCGACGCGCTGGTGCGCAATGCCGACAAGATGCAGATCTACAAGTATGTCGTGCACCAGGTCGCCAACGCCTATGGCAAGACGGCAACCTTCATGCCGAAGCCGATCTTCGGCGACAACGGCTCGGGCATGCACGTGCACATGTCGATCTGGAAGGACGGCAAGCCGACCTTTGCCGGTGACGAATATGCCGGCCTGTCGGAATCCTGCCTGTATTTCATCGGCGGCATCATCAAGCATGCCAAGTCGATCAACGCCTTCTCCAACCCGTCGACCAATTCCTACAAGCGTCTGGTCCCGGGTTACGAGGCTCCGGTTCTGCTCGCCTACTCGGCCCGCAACCGCTCCGCTTCGTGCCGCATTCCGTTCGGCTCCAACCCGAAGGCCAAGCGCGTCGAAGTCCGCTTCCCGGATCCGATGGCAAACCCGTATTTGGCCTTTGCAGCGATGCTGATGGCCGGCCTGGACGGCATCAAGAACAAGATTCATCCGGGCAAGGCCATGGACAAGGATCTCTACGACCTGCCGCCGAAGGAACTGAAGAAGATCCCGACCGTCTGCGGCTCGCTGCGCGAAGCCCTGGAAAACCTCGACAAGGATCGCAAATACCTGACGGCCGGCGGCGTGTTCGACGACGACCAAATCGATTCGTTCATCGAACTGAAGATGCACGAAGTGATGCGCTTCGAAATGACGCCGCATCCGGTCGAATTCGACATGTACTACTCGGCCTGATTGGCCCGGAGATACATGATTCCGTTCACATTCAAAAAGACGCCGGCGATTGTTTCGCCGGCGTTTTTATTTGCAAACCCGGGCGTTCCAAGGTTGCCGAATATCTTTACGTAACGTCAGATATACTACGTTAGGGAAGCGCATCCTCTTTCCCGGCTTCAACAGCGAAAGACAGACGGCCCCATGCCTCAAACCGCTTCGCCGCCTCGCCTGGTCGACTGGACGCTGTTTCTGCTCGCGCCGGTGTTCTTCTCGTCCAACCTGATCTTTGGTCGCGGCATCACCGGCGATATTGCTCCTTACACTACGGCGCTGCTGCGCTGGGCCGGATCGGCGCTGATCATGTTTCCGTTTGTCTGGCGCGAACGCCAGCTGTGCCTTGCGTTCGTTCGCCATCACACCGTGCTGTGGCTGGTGCTCGGCATCCTGGGCATGGGTGTCTGTGGCGGCGTCGTCTACTGGGCGCTGACCCAGACGACTGCCTCCAATGCAACGCTCATCTACACGACGTCATCGCTGTTCATCATCGTCTTTCAATGGCTTTTCCAAGGCCGCAGGATCAGTGTCATCGAGTTTGCCGGCATGATGATTGCATTTGCCGGGGTGGCGGTAATCGTGCTGAAGGGTGATCTTGCAGCCTTGCTGCACCTGAGTTTCAATATCGGCGATCTTGCGATCCTGGCTGCAGCGATTGCGTTTGCGCTCTATTCACTGCTGCTGCGCAACCCGGCGGTCAGGGCGATGCCGCCGCTGCCGCTGTTCGGGCTGCTCGCCCTGTCCGGCGCGATTGTTCTGGTCCCGCCCGGACTGCATGACGTTTTGACCGGGGGGCTTTTGCCGGATACGCCGCGCGACTTCGCCAAGCTTGCCGGCATCATCCTGTTTGCCTCGCTGGCCGCCTTCTATTGCTTCCAGCACGCCGTGCAGGTTTTCGGGCCTGGCATAGCGGGCATGACGCTCTATCTGATGCCCCCGACCTCGATCGTCATGGCGGTGGTCTTTCTCGGCGAAAGCTTCGAAACCTATCATATGGCTGGGATCGTGCTTGTCATGGGCGGACTTGTTCTTGCGACCGCATTCGGGAGCAAAGCGGCTGTTGGCGCGGCCGGCAAAGACGAGAACCCTTGATTGTCCGTGTTTCCATCCCAAATATACAAGGGAAAGGAAGTGAAACCATGAAACAACGAAGCGCTAAATTTGGTATCGGAGATGTCGTACGGCACAAGGTCTTCCCGTTCCGTGGCGTGATCTTCGATGTTGACCCGGAATTCGCCAATTCCGAGGAATGGTGGAATGCGATCCCGGCAGAGGCGCGTCCGAGCAAGGACCAGCCCTTCTACCATCTGCTCGCGGAAAACTCGGAGACGGAATATGTCGCCTATGTTTCCGAGCAGAACCTGGAGCCGGATGGAAGCGAGGAGCCTCTGAGAAATCCGCATATCCAGCAGATCTTCGACAAGGCGCATGCCGGGCACTACAAGCCGAAGGCCAACTTCACGCATTGACGAGATGCGGTATCCGACAATCTCCTCCCAGGCATGAAAAAGCCCGCGTCCTTGGACGCGGGCTGATCTTTATGCAATGCGAGGAGCTGCTATCAGTTGCCCTGCTTTGCCGCGTTCTGGGCGTCGGTGATCGCCTTGTTGCGCTCTTCCTGCTTCTTCTGCATGGCTTCCTGCAGCAGACGCTGACGCTCGTCAGCCTGCGACTGGGACATCGCCTCACCGTCGAAAGCGCCGGTGAAACCTTCAAGCGGAATCTTGATCGGGTTCGGCGCGCGGCGGAAGTTGATCGACGTCAGGACAACCTCGTTGCCCTTCTTCAGGCTGGCGATAATCGCGTCGGTCAGCGGCATTTCAGCCGTGCAGCGGTCCGGCAGGCAGACGGTGTAGTCGAGCTTGACGCCCTTGGCACCATCGATCTGCATGAGGATGCCCGGCGGGATCAGGCGCGCGGTCGGTACCGTCACCTGCATCAGCTTGCGGTTGACCTTGCCCTCGACCGAGATCAGGCCAACGGCGGTGATCAGCTGTCCGTTTGCGGCGACCTGCTGGTTCTGCACCACACAGACGTCGGATTCTTCCTGCTTGGCGCAGGTCTTGAACCACTTGGCAGGGCCAGCAGCCGGAGCCGCTTCCTGAGCCTGGACTGCAACCGGCATGGCAGCTGCACCGAGCGTCAGAGCGAGAGCAGACACAGCCGTCCGCGTTGCTTTGTTGAAATTGAACATCATCCGTATTCCGTCTCCTGAAAACCCCTGGCGCGCGGACTTTGCGCCGCGTCGTTCACCGGTCGTGCTGGCCGTCACCTGTCGTCCAAATGAGGCAAATACATGACCTAGCGATCTGGCTCACCTGTTACATCGCGACGGCTGGAATATCCAGCCTTTCTTTGAAGCAACGGCAATGCCTTTTCGGTTATTCGCACCGCGATGTGTTGGATTTGTGGTGACTGTGCTAGCTTCCCGACGTTTCCAGATTCTTGCCGGAGGACTTCACATTGCGTCGCCTTGCCCTCAGCCTGCTGTTCCTGCCCTTCTGTTCGCTTGCGCAAGCAGAGCCGCTGCACGGGATCGCCATGCATGGTGAGCCGGCGCTCAGCGCCGACTACAAGCAGTTCCCTTACGTCAATGCTGACACGAAAAAGGGCGGCAAGGTCAATTATGGCGTCGTCGGCACCTTCGATGCACTGAACCCGTTCGTGCTAAAAGGCATGCGGACGTCGGCACGCGGCGTATGGGATCCGGAATTCGGCAACCTGCTCTACGAACCGCTGATGACCCGATCGTCCGACGAGCCGTTCACGCTTTATGGCCTGCTTGCCGAAACGGTGGAATGGGACGAGGCGCGCAGCTTCGTCCAGTTCAACATCAATCCGAAGGCACGCTGGAACGACGGCAAGCCAGTGACGCCGGAGGACGTGATGTTCACCTTCGAACTGTTGCGCGACAAGGGCCGTCCGCCGTTCAATTCACGGCTGGCGGTCGTCGAGACGATGGAAAAAGTCGGCGAGCATGGCGTCAAGTTTACCTTCAACGACAAGGCCAATCGAGAGACGGCGCTGATCTTCGCATCCTCGACGCCGATCCTGCCGAAACATGCCGTCGATGCCGCCACATTCGACCAGACGTCCCTGACCATTCCGGTCGGCTCCGGTCCTTACAAGATCAAGGACATCCGCGCCGGGGAGAAGATCACCTGGGAGCGCGACCCTAACTACTGGGGCAAGGATATCGCCTCGAAGATCGGCTTCGACAACTACGATGAGATCAGTGTCAGTTATTTCCTGCAGGAATCGACGCTGTTCGAGGCGTTCAAGAAAGGCGAGATCGACGTCTATCCCGAGGGTGACGCCAATCACTGGCTGCGCGCCTATGACTTTCCGGCCGTGCAGAAGGGCGATGTTGTGAAGGAAGCCTTCAAGCCCGGCCTGCCATCCGGCATGCTCGGCTTCGTTTTCAACACCCGCCGGCCGATCTTTGCCGATGCAAAGGTGCGCGAGGCGCTGTCGGTGGCATTCGATTTCGAATGGCTGAACAAGACGCTGTTCAGCGGCGCATTTAACCGCACGCAGAGCTATTGGCAGAACTCGGCGCTCGGCGCCTATGGCAATGCCGCCGACGACCGCGAGCTTGCGCTGCTCGGGCCGGCGAAGGACAGGATCCCGGCGGAGATCCTGTCCGGCACTTATGCGCTGCCGAAGACCGATGCGTCGGGCGGCGACCGCAAGGCGCTGGGCCAGGCTGTCAAGCTGCTCGCCGAGGCCGGGTACCGGATCAAGGGCGGCAAGATGCTGGATCAAAGCGGCAAGCCGCTCGCCTTCGAGGTCATGACGCAGAACGAGGGCCAGGAGAAGATGGCGATCGCCTATCAGCGCACGCTGAAGCTGATCGGCATCGACATGGCGATCCGGACCGTCGACGATGCACAGTATCAGGCGCGATCGAACAATTTCGACTATGACATGATCGTCAAGTCCTACACGTCCTCGCTGTCGCCGGGCGCCGAGCAGCCGAATCGCTGGGGTTCGGCTTCGAAGGATGCGCCGGGAAGCTTCAACTATGCCGGCGTGGCCGATGCCGATATCGACCGGATGATCGAGGCCTTGCTGCAGGCCCGCGACCCGGAAGATTTCAAGGCTGCCGTCAGGGCCTATGACCGGCTGCTGGTGGCGGGGCACTATGTCGTGCCGCTCTATCATACAGGCGAGCAATGGGTCGCACGCTGGAAGCATATCGGCCGCCCGGAGGCGACACCGCTCTACGGTTATCAGCGCTCCGTGTGGTTTGACGCGCGCGCGCAGTAATCTCACGCGGACGTGCATGGCAAACCGCCAGTCCCGGCTTGACCCGGGCTGGCGTTTGTCTATTGCGGACACTGAATTTTCGCCTGTCTCTCCCCGAAAGGACATTCATCATGGATCGCATCACCATCGACCTCGTTTCGGACGTCGTCTGCCCCTGGTGTTTCCTCGGCAAGGCGCGGCTTGAGCTGGCGATCGCGGAGGTGCAGGACGAGGTCAGCATCGACATCAACTGGCGGCCCTACCAGCTCAACCCAGACTATCCGCCGGAGGGTGTCGATCATCAGGTAGAACTTGCCAAGAAACTTGGCGGCAAGGAGCGCATGGATCAGGCCCATGCGCAATTGCAGGCGCTGGGGGCCGAGGTCGGGATCGCGTTCAATTTCGAGGCGATCAAGATTGGCCCGAATACGCTGGACGCGCACCGGCTGATCCACTGGGCGAGCCAGGAGAGCCGGGAAGTTCAAGGCCGCGTCGTCGACGGATTGTTTCGCGCCAATTTTGAACAAGGCCGCAATATCGGCGATGCGAAGGTCCTGGTCGACATTGCCGAGGAGGCAGGAATGATGCGCTCGGTCGTCGAGACGCTGCTGGCCGGTGAGGCCGATGTCCAGCATGTGTTGTCGGAAGTCGATGCGGCCAAGCAGATGGGCGTGAACGGTGTGCCCTTCTTCATCTTCGACCAGCAATATGCCGTCAGCGGTGCGCAGCCTGCGGCCGAACTTGCCAATGCGATGCGCGAAATCGCCAAGGCCAAGGCGGAAGCCATGCGCAATCTGAATTGACGGTTGGCGCGAACACCCGTATCCCGATGAGGTCACCTCCTCCCCGGGATTTTCACCTTGTCTTCCGATACCACGTTCAAAGGCGTCATCCTCGCCTTCATCTGCTTTGCCGCCTACGCATTCAGTGACGGATCGATCAAGCTGGTCGAAGGGCGGGTGTCGCCGTTCCTGGCCGGCTTCATCGGATCGAGCTTCGGCATTCTCGCCATTCCCTTCCTGATGAAGAGGGGCGACCACTGGCTGGATCTGGTCCGCACCACGAACTGGCCGCTCTGGTCATTGCGCTTCGTCTGTTCGGCGGTCGGCACGATCGGGAGCATCATCGCCTTTACCCAGCTCAGCATGGCCGAAGCCTTCTGCCTGATCTTCCTGCTGCCGTCGTTTGCGACGATCATGTCGGTGATCTTCCTCAAGGAACAGGTCGGCATCAAACGCTGGAGCGCCGTGCTGATCGGCTTCATCGGTGTCCTTGTCGTATTGCGGCCGGGCTTTCGCGAATTGCAGACCGGCCACCTGGCTGCGCTCGTCTCCGGATTTGCCGGTGCCGTCTCGATCGTCATCTTCCGGGCGATGGGTCCGAAGGAAAAGAACATCTCTCTCTATGGCGCGGGCCTGCTCGGCAGCGTGCTGATCTGCGCCGTCGTTGCCGTGCCGAACTTCCAGATGCCGTCAACCGGCGACTTTGCCTTGCTCGCCGCCTTCGGCATCCTCGGGGCCATCGGCAACGTGCTGATGATGCTGGCCTCGTTTTACGCGCCGCCCGCCATCGTCGGGCCGATCCAGTACAGCCAGATGCTCTGGGCAATCCTGCTCGGCTATCTCGTCTTCGGCGACAAGGTCGATGGTTTCATGGCTGTCGGCATCGCGCTGATCGTCAGCTCTGGTCTGCTGACGCTGACGCGCGAGCGCAAGCGCGGCGTCGCCCTGCCGCCATCCCTGCCCGGCAAGAGCGAGGCGGCGCTGGCGGTCAAGCCGGAATTCGACGACGAGCGCGCTTAAGCGCCCTTTGCCAGTTCCGCCAGTTGCGTCATCACCACGGCAGCCCCAGCCAGCCGCTTGTCCGGCGTCGGCAGGTCGCGGGTGAGGAAGACGCTATGGTCGGGACGGATCTTGGCCATCGTGCCCTGCTTGGCGATATAACCAACCAGTGCTGCCGGGTTGGGGAATTGCTTGCCGCGGAACTGGACGACGACGCCCTTGGGGCCTGCTTCCAGTTTCTCGACATTGGCCTTGCGGCACAGCGCCTTGATATAGACGACCTTCAGCAGATGCTGGACCTCGACCGGCATCGGGCCGAAGCGGTCGATCATTTCGGCACCGAAGCCGTCGATGTCGTTCAGTTCGGTGATCTCTCCAAGACGACGGTAGAGGCCGAGGCGCAAATGCAGGTCCGGCACATAGTCGTCCGGGATCATCACCGAGGTGCCGACCTGGATCTGCGGTGACCAGCCGGTATCATGGACCTCGTCGACGCCCTTCACTTCGGCGACCGCCTCCTCCAGCATCTGCTGGTAAAGCTCAAATCCGACCTCCTTGATATGGCCGGACTGTTCCTCACCGAGAAGGTTGCCCGCGCCACGGATGTCGAGGTCGTGGCTGGCGAGCTGGAAACCGGCGCCAAGCGTGTCGAGCGACTGCAGGACCTTGAGGCGGCGTTCGGCGCTTGTGGTCATCACCTTGTTGACCGGCAGCGTCAGCAGCGCGAAGGCGCGGACCTTGGAGCGGCCGACGCGGCCGCGGATCTGGTAGAGCTGCGCCAGGCCGAACATATCGGCGCGATGCACGATCAGGGTATTGGCCGTCGGCACGTCGAGGCCGGATTCGACGATCGTGGTCGACAGCAGCACGTCATAGCGGCCTTCGTAGAAGGCGTTCATGATGTCTTCGAGTTCACCGGCGGCCATCTGGCCATGGGCGATCGCCACCTTCAGCTCCGGCACGTCACTATCGAGGAAGGCCTTGATGTCGGCAAGATCGGCGAGACGCGGGCAGACATAGAAACTCTGGCCGCCGCGATAATGCTCGCGCATCAGGGTTTCGCGGATGACCAATGGATCGAATGGCGAGATGAAGGTGCGCACCGCCATGCGGTCGACCGGTGGCGTGGTGATCAGCGACAGTTCGCGCACGCCGGTCATGGCGAGCTGCAGGGTACGCGGGATCGGCGTGGCCGAGAGGGTCAGGACATGGACGTCGGACTTCAGCTCCTTCAGCCGTTCCTTGTGCTTGACGCCGAAATGCTGCTCCTCGTCGATGATCAGCAGGCCGAGATTGGCGAAATTGACGCCAGCCCCGAGCAATGCATGGGTGCCGACGACGATGTCTGTCTTGCCGTCCGCCACTTCCTTCTTGACCAGGTTGAGTTCCTTGGTGCCGACCAGGCGCGAGGCCTGCTGGATACGGATCGGCAGGCCGCGGAAGCGTTCGGTGAAGGTCTTGAAATGCTGGCGGGCCAGGAGCGTGGTCGGAACGACGACGGCGACCTGAATGCCGTTCATCGCCGCGACGAAGGCAGCGCGCAGGGCCACTTCCGTCTTGCCGAAGCCGACATCGCCGCAGATCAGCCGGTCCATCGGGCGGCCTTCGCCAAGATCGGAGCGTACGGCCTCGATGGCATTCATCTGGTCTTCCGTCTCGTCATAGGGGAAACGGGCGGCGAATTCGTCGTAGAGGCCCTCCTGGGTGGTCAGGACCGGTGCCGTGCGGGTCATGCGCTCGGCGGCGATGCGGATCAGGGCACCGGCCATATCGAGCAGGCGCTTCTTCAGCTTGGCCTTGCGCATCTGCCAGGCGCCACCGCCGAGCTTGTCCAGCGGAACTTCGGTGCCTTCGCCGCCGAAACGCGACAAAAGATCGATGTTCTCGACCGGCAAAAACAGCTTGGCCTCGTCGGCATATTGCAGCTCGAGGCAGGCATGCGGTGCACCCGCAGCCTCGATCGTTCTCAGACCGATGAAGCGGCCGATGCCATGTTCGGCGTGCACTACGATCGAACCTTCGTCGATGCTGGCGACTTCAGAGATGAAATCGGCACCACGCTTGCGGCGCTTTGAACGACGGACCATGCGGTCGCCGAGAATGTCCTGTTCACCGACGATGATCAGATCGCCGGCTTCGAAGCCACCCTCGAGGCTGAGCACGGTGGTGCCGGCTTCGCCCTTCTTGAGGGTCGCCATATCCTTGAGGGCGGCCACGGGTTTGAGCTTTTCAAGGCCGTGTTCGTTCATCACCTGCAAAAGGCGATCGAGCGAGCCTTCCGACCAGCCGGAAATCAGCACCTTGGCGCCGGCCGCCCGTTTGTCGGCGATATATTTGACAGCCTGTGTGAAGACGTTGACGCGCTTGGCATCCTCGCCGTCCTCGGTTGCGGCGGCGGCCTTGGCCCAGCGTGGTGACGGGCGGGCTTCCACCTCGATGACGGTGCGGCTCTCGCCGCCATGCTCGGCAAAGGGAGTGATGCGGATCGGATCGAAGGCATCGAGGTTGCGGCCGAATTCGGCGGCGCCGAGATAGAGGCGCTCGGGCGGCACGGGCTTGTAGGGTGTTCCCTGCGACAGGTGGCCCTTGCCCGGCGTCGCACTGTTGAGGCGCGCCTCGTAATAATCGCGGATCAGCTTGGCCCGCTCTTCGGCCGCCTCACGCACAGTATGGTCGGTGACGATGCGGAAACCCTTGAGATAGTCGAAAGTGGTTTCCAGATGATCATGAAACAGCGGCAACCAGTGCTCCATGCCGGCATAACGGCGGCCTTCGGAGACGGCCGCGTAGAGCGCATCGTCACGGGTGGCGGCGCCAAACAGCGACAGATAGTTCTTGCGGAAGCGGCCGATCACCTCCGGCGTCAGCGTCACTTCGCTCATCGGGTTGAGATCGAGCGAACGAACCTGGCCGATGGTGCGCTGGGAGGCCGGGTCGAAGGAGCGGATGCTCTCCAGCGTGTCCCCGAAGAAATCGAGGCGAACAGGCTCTTCGGAGCCGGGGACAAACACGTCGAGGATGCCCCCGCGCACGGCGAATTCGCCGACCTCACGGACGGTCGCGACACGGTCGAAGCCGTTGCGCTCCAGCCGCGCGGCGATGTCGTCCATCTTCAACGTGTTGCCGGGTTTGGCAGAGAAACCGAGGCTGTCGATGATATCGGCGGGCGCCACCTTCTGCAGCATGGCATTGACGGTGACGAGCACGATCGCCGGATGCGGCTTCAGATAGAGCGAAATCAGGCCGGTCAGCGCCGAGAGGCGACGGGCCGAGACATCGGCCGAAGGCGAGACGCGGTCATAGGGAAGGCAATCCCAGGCGGGCAGCGTCAGCACCGGGATTTCCGGTGCGGCAAAGCTCAGGATCTGCTCGATGTTTTGCAGGCGCTGGCCATCGGAGACGACATAGGCGACCGGCCGGCCTTCGCGGGCAAGCTCGGCCAGAATGAAGGCATCCATGCCATCGGGCACATGCGACAGCGTCAGTGCGGATTGCGCCTTGGCGATCCGCTTCACATCGATCAGGGACATATTGGACTACTTTGCAAGCGTTTCGGCGTTGACCGGCGAAAAATCGGGGCGAAGAGCGGCAATGCGGGTAAAGAGCGGCGTCTGGAAACGGTCGGGGATGGGCGCGGCACCCGTTACCCACTTGACCAGATCATTGTCCTCCTCGGCCATGATCAGCTCCAGTTCGTCAAGATCGGTGTCCGACAGGGTTGCGATCTCGGCTTCGCAAAACTGGCCGAGCATGAGGTCCATCTCGCGGATGCCGCGATGCCAGCAGCGGAACAATATCCGCCGACGGCGCGGATCAAGCTCGGCACTGCTCATGATCAAACCGGTCATCGGCGCATTCCTTCCTGTTGATGGGCCTCTATAGAACTAAGCGAAGCAATTGTCAGCTTGCCAAGGCGGCAATTTGCGGGGCATTTTGCCGGCATCATGCGCCCTACCCTACTTGATCCCCTGTTCGCCTCCGTTGCCTCGCTTGCAGGCGTTGGCCCCAAGCTCGCCCAGCTTCTCGCAACCCTGATGGGACGCGAAGATGCGGAGGATACGCGCGTCGTCGACTTGCTGTTTCTCGCCCCTCATCGGCTGATCGACCGGCGGCATCAACCAGGCATTGCGCTGGCCCAGCCGGGCGCACTGGTGACAGTCACGGGACGGGTCGATCGGCATCAGCCTCCCCCGCCGGGCAAGAGCAACCTGCCCTACCGCGTTTTCCTGCATGACGAAACGGGCGAACTGGCGCTGACCTTCTTCCGCGCCAAAGGCAACTGGCTGGAAAAGGCCTTGCCGATCGACGAGATCGTCATGGTGTCGGGCAAGGTCGACTGGTTCAATGGCCGGGCCTCGATGGTGCATCCGGATTTCATGGTCAAGGCGAGCGAGGCGGAGAACCTGCCGCTGGTCGAGCCCGTCTATCCGCTGACCGCGGGGTTATCGCCAAAAGTCTTGCGCAAATCGATCGAGGCTGCCGTCGAGCGCATGCCGGAGCTTGCAGAGTGGATCGATCCACCGCTTGTGCAGAAGCAGGGATTTGCCAGCGTCAAGGATGCGCTGATCGCGCTGCATCATCCGCGTGAAGAAAAGGATGTCGACCCGCAGGCACCGGCAAGACGACGGCTCGCCTATGACGAATTCCTGGCCGGCCAGGTTTCGCTGGCGCTGGTCAGGCAAAAGCTGCGGCGGATACCGGGCGTGCCGATCAAGCCGACGGGGCTGTTGAGCGACAAGATCCGCGCGACGCTGCCGTTTTCCCCGACAAAGAGCCAGGTCGCGGCGATTGCCGATATCCTGAAAGACATGAGTTCGGATACCCGCATGCTGCGGCTCCTGCAAGGCGATGTCGGCGCGGGCAAGACGCTGGTGGCGCTGTTTGCCATGGCGGCGGCCGTCGAAAGCGGCGGCCAGACTGTGCTGATGGCGCCGACGGAAATCCTCGCACGGCAGCATCACGCGACACTGTCGAAGCTTGGCGCCTCGGCCGGATTGCGGATCGAGGTGTTGACCGGGCGGACCAAGGGCAAGGAGCGCGAGGCCATTCTGGAGCGGATCGCTTCTGGCGAAGCGCAGATCGTCATCGGTACCCATGCGCTGTTCCAGGACGCAGTGTCCTACAAGAACCTGACGCTGGCGGTCGTCGACGAGCAGCATCGTTTCGGCGTGCATCAGCGCCTGCGCCTGACGGCCAAGGGCATCACGCCGCATATGCTGGTGATGACGGCAACACCGATCCCGCGCACGCTCGTGCTGGCGGCCTTCGGCGACATGGATGTGTCGAAACTCACCGAAAAGCCGGCCGGACGAAAACCGATCCAGACGGTCACCGTGCCGACGGAGCGGCTTGAGGATGTAATCGAGCGGCTGCGCGCGGCGATCGCCGAGGGCAAGAAGGCCTACTGGATCTGCCCGCTTGTCGAGGAGACCGAAGAAAGCGAGCTGATGTCGGTGGAGGAGCGCCATTCGGTGCTGTCGATGATGATCAAGGCGCCGATCGGTCTGGTGCATGGCCGCATGAGCGGGCCGGAAAAGGACGCAGCGATGCTCGCCTTCAAGTCCGGCGAGACGAGACTGCTGGTCGCCACCACCGTGGTCGAAGTCGGCGTCGACGTGCCGGATGCGACGATCATGGTGATCGAACATGCCGAGCGTTTCGGCCTTGCCCAATTGCACCAGTTGCGCGGCCGTGTCGGGCGCGGCGACGAGGCGTCGAGTTGCATCCTAATGTACAAGGGCCCCCTGGGCGAGAACGGCAAGGCGCGGCTGTCAATCCTGCGCGACAGCGAGGACGGGTTCCTGATTGCCGAGGAAGACCTGAAGCTGCGCGGCGAAGGCGAATTGCTGGGAACGCGCCAATCCGGCACGCCGGGCTTCAAGATCGCCAGCCTAGAGGCGCATGGCGACCTGCTGGAGATCGCCCGCAAGGACGCAAGCTATCTACTGGAGAGGGATGCCGAACTGACATCGGCGCGCGGCGAAGCGGTACGCACGCTGCTCTATCTGCATCGCCGCGACGAAGCGATCCGGTTTCTCAGGGCTGGTTGACGGAGGGCTGGCTGACGGGGGGCTGAGTGACCGGGATTTCCGGTAGCGGTTCCGGCTTCGGCGTCCAGTTTGGTGTCACCAGGCCTGCGGAAATCAGCAGCTTGATACCCTCTTCCGGCGACATGTCGAGGAGCTTCACCTTGCTGCGCGGCACGAAGATCAGGAAGCCTGCGGTTGGCACAGGGGTCGGCGCCATGAAGACCGCGATCATCTCCTCGCCATCCTCGTTGAGCTTCGCGGCGATCTCACCCTTTGCATCGGTGGAGACAAAAACCAGAGCCCAGCTTCCCGGGCCTGGAAATTCGATCAGCCCAACCTTCTTGAAGGAACTCGACTGCTCCTTCAATACGGTCTCGAAGATCTGCTTGGTGCTCTTGTAGACCGTGCGCACCAGCGGCATGCGATGCAGCACCGATTCGCCATAGGCAACGATCGAGCGGCCAATCAGGTTTTTGCCGAGAAAACCGATCAGGGTGATGGCAATCAGCGCCAGCAGCAAGCCGGTGCCGGGAATGGCAAACTGAATGTAGTTTTCGGGGTTGTAACGATCCGGAATGTAAGGCTTTACCCAGCTGTCGGCCCAGCGGATGAATGTCCAGGTCAGCCAGATGGTGATGGTGACCGGTGCGCAGATGATCAGACCGGTCAGGAAGTCGTTCCTGAGTCGCGTGGCCACCGAAATTGGATCAGAATTCTCAGTCATCAACCGCCGTTATTGTGCACTGCCGTAAAAACCCGGATTGAAGGCGACAATGCCCAAGGCATCCGGACCATGCAAGAGCAAAGCCTGGAAATGTCCCGGCGGAACGTCGGGAAGCACGAGACCGTGATCCAGGCGGAAGCCGAAGCGGCTGTAATAAGCCGGATCGCCGAGCAGGACGCAGCCGGCGGCACCGAGTGAGCGCAACCGATCCAGTCCCTCGCAGACGAGACGCGAGCCGATCCCCCTGCCCTGATGCGCAGGCGCGACGCTGATCGGGCCGAGGCCGTACCAGCCTTCGTCTCCACCCGAAAGCGACACCGGCGAAAACGCGACATGCCCGAGGATCGCTCCGGCCTCCTCGGCCACCAGCGACAATGTCAGTGCGCCGGCATCGCGCAATCGATCGACAATCAGCGGCTCGGTCTGGTCGCTGTAGCGCATTACGGCAAAGGCTGCAGCGGTGACGGCGCCAATGGCGGCCTCGTCACCGGCGCGCTCTGCCCGAATGATCATTCCACGGTTACCGACTTGGCCAGATTGCGCGGCTGGTCGACATCGGTGCCCATGAAGACGGCCGTGTGATAGGCGAGCAGCTGGATCGGCAGCGAGAAGACCATCGGCGAGATGATCTCGGCGACGTTCGGCAGGACGATGGTCGCCATGGTCTCCAGCTTGGAGGCGGCGGCACCCTTTTCATCGGTGATGAAGATGATCCGGCCACCGCGGGCGGCCACTTCCTGCATGTTGGATACGGTCTTGTCGAAGAAGCGGTCATGCGGCGCAATGACGATCACCGGCATGTTTTCGTCGATCAGTGCGATCGGGCCGTGCTTCAATTCTCCCGCCGCATAACCTTCGGCGTGGATATAGGAAATTTCCTTCAGCTTCAGTGCGCCTTCCATGGCCAGCGGATAGCTGGTACCGCGGCCGAGATAAAGAACGTCCTTGAACTTGGCGAGATCGCGCGACAGGGCTTCTATCTGCGGTTGGATGCTGTTCAGCACCTGCGACATGATGCGCGGCATTTCCGCCAGGTGCTTGACCAGCTGCTTTTCTTCGACGTCCGTCAGCGTGCCGCGAGCGCGACCGGCGGCAATCGACAGCGAGGCAAGCACGGCGAGTTGGCAGGTGAACGCCTTGGTCGACGCGACGCCGATTTCCGGTCCGGCAAGGATGGGGAAGACGGCATCGGCTTCGCGGGCAATCGTCGATTCCCTGACATTGACCACTGCGCCGATCTTCAGGCCGTTTTCGCGGCAGTAGCGCAGCGAGGCCAACGTGTCAGCCGTCTCGCCCGATTGCGAGATGAAGAAAGCGGCCTGATCCTCAGACAGCGGCATTTCGCGGTAGCGGAATTCCGAGGCCACATCGATCTCGACCGGCAGGCGGGCATATCGTTCGAACCAGTATTTGCCGACCAGACCCGAAAGATAGGCCGTGCCGCAGGCGGACATGGCCAGACCACGCAGGCTGGCGAAATCCAGCTCGCCCTCGAAAGGCTTTATCTTGTTGGCGGCGAAATCGACGTAGTGCGACAGCGCGTGGGAAATCACCTCCGGCTGTTCGTAGATTTCCTTTTCCATGAAGTGGCGATGATTGCCCTTGTCGATCATGTAGGCGCTGGCCGAGGAAATCTGGACCTGACGGTCGACGGGATTGCCATCGAGATCGAAGATATGTGCGCCGCGCGCGCCGATCACCGCCCAGTCACCGTCCTGCAGATAGGCTATGCGGTTGGTAAAAGGCGAAAGCGCAATCGCGTCGGAGCCGAGGAACATTTCGCCATCGCCGAAGCCGATGGCCAGCGGCGGGCCGGAGCGCGCCGCCATGATGGTCGAGGGATCATCCTTGAAGATCACGGCGAGCGCATAGGCGCCGGTCACCTGACGCAGCATCTTGTGCATCGCTTCGCGACGCCCGAGGCCATCACGGAGATATTTCGCCAGCAGTTGCGCCACGACTTCGGTGTCCGTCTGGGTCGCAAAGGTTGCGCCGCCTGCCGAGAGTTCATCCTTGATCTCAGAGAAGTTCTCGATGATGCCGTTGTGGACGACGGCGACGCCATCGACAAAATGCGGATGGGCATTGGTTTCGTTCGGCACGCCGTGGGTTGCCCAGCGGGTATGGGCAATGCCGATATTGCCGGCCAGCGGCTCGGCAGCCAACTTCGTCTCGAGATTGAAAAGCTTGCCTTCGGCACGCCGACGCTCGAGCATGTTGTCATGTATCGTTGCAACACCGGCAGAATCATAGCCGCGATATTCGAGCCGCTTCAATGCATCGACGAGGCGCGCTGCAACCGGCTGGTTACCGACAATACCAACAATACCGCACATGAAATTCTCCGTCTGGCATCAATAATTTGCGTCAGTCCTACCGGTTTTGCCGGAATGCGCAATCTTCGGTGAGGTCAAATTGCATTTCGTAACGTAACGCAATGCAGCAATGGTGAACGCATTGCGATGCAAGACTTAGTTGCCGGCCTTCTTTGCTGCCTTGATCGCCAGGTTCTTCTCGCGAATCTTCACGGCGCCGCCGGGCTTCATCTCCTGCCGTGAGCGGCCGAAAGCGAGTGCATCAGCCGGCACATCCCTGGTGACGACACTGCCAGACGCGACCAGAGCACCATTGCCTATGGTGACTGGCGCAACCAGCGACGAGTTGGATCCGATGAAGGCGCGTTCGCCGATGCGCGTCTCGTGCTTGTTGACGCCGTCATAGTTGCAGGTGATCGTGCCTGCGCCGATATTGCTCTCGGCACCAACAAAAGCGTCGCCGATATAGGTCAGGTGATTGACCTTGGCGCCCTTGCCGATCTCGGCTTTCTTGACCTCGCAGAAGTTGCCGACCTTGGATCCCTCGGCCAGGTTCGCGCCCGGGCGCAGTCGCGCGTAGGGCCCAACGGTCGCTCCGGTTGCGACATGGGCGCCTTCGAGATGGGAGAAGGCATGGATCACGGCGCCACTCTCGACCACGACGCCCGGACCGAAGACGACATTCGGCTCGATCAGCGCATCCTGGCCGATCTCTGTATCATGGCTGAGGAAGACGGTTTCCGGTGCAATCATCGTAACCCCGGAGACCATCAGTTCATGGCGACGACGCTGCTGCCAGAGGCGTTCGATCACGGCAAGTTCGGCGCGGTTGTTGCAGCCGGTCAGCTCGCTTTCTGGCGCATCGACGGCCACGACACGGCCGCCGAGCGACCGGGCGATCTCAACGAGGTCGGTCAGATAATATTCGCCCTTGGCATTGGTGTTGCCGATGCGGGACAGCAAGTCGATCGCCTTGCGGCCATCGATGGCCATCAGGCCGCTGTTGCACCACGTGACAGCACGCTCGGCCTCGGTTGCATCCTTTTCCTCACGGATCGCCACCAGCTCGCCGTCTTCAACCAGCAGGCGACCATAACCCGTCGGGTTTTGGGTATGAAACCCGATGACGGCAACGTCCGCACCACCGGCCAGCGCTTCTCGTGCGGCCATGAGCGGTCCGGGCGTGATCAGCGGCACATCGCCATAGGCCACCAAAATCTCGTCATAACCGCGCGCGATCGCGTCGCGGGCCATCAATACAGCATGGCCGGTGCCCAGCCGCTCGACCTGCAGGACACTTTCCACTGTCATGCCGTCCAGGCTGCCCGCCTTTGCCACTCGTTCGGCGTCACGTCCGACCACCAGTGCAACGTCATGGATGCCGGAGGCGGCAATGGAGGCCATGACATGGGCGATCATCGGACGTCCGGCCACCGGATGAAGCACCTTCGACATGGATGATTTCATCCGGGTGCTGTCGCCAGCGGCAAGAATGACGGCGAGACATCTGCGTGCCATGAAAAACTCCGGTCGTTGCTGCAATGAAATTTCACTAGCGAGCCGCTCTGTTGGCCGCAAGCTGAAAAGCAGTGCCGGTCAGGAAGTGTGGACCCGTTCGACGGCATAAATCGCACTTCGCCGACCAAGCTGGACGACGTTTTCCATCGCGGCCCTTGCTGCATCTACATCGCCGCGCTCCACCGCTTCGACGATCGCCATATGGGTATCACGCAATTCGGCATCCCGGTTGGGTACCGGCGGCTTCAGCGCCAGCGTGAATGCCCCCTCGAGCGCCGCGCGTATGAAGCCGACCATGCTTTCCATGAACGGATTTCCACCTACGAGCATCAGGAGAAGATGAAAACAGAGATCGGCTTCCACCTGAGACTGCCAATCGAATTCCGTTGAACCGAGCTTTGCCGCAAAACTGCGCAATTCGGCACAGTCGTCGGCCGTAGCGCGCTGCGCTGCATAGGCCGCCGCCGCTGGCTCCAGCAAAAGGCGAATGTCATAGAGATGGTCGATAAATGCCGCCGATACGCCACTGGCGAAATGCCAACGCAGGACGTCCTCATCCAGGAGGTTCCAATAGCACTGATCGGTCACGCGCGTTCCAATGCGCGACTTGGCAACGACAAGGCCCTTGGCCGCCAGGGTTTTCATCGCCTCACGCAAGACGGACCGGGAAACCTCAAAACGCTGCTGCAGTTCCGGGTCGCCAGGCAGCACATCGCCGACGGCAAACTCGCCCGACACAATCGCCAGACCCAGCTGCTCGACCACACGGGCGTGGTTCGTCCGCGGCCTCGAAGCCAATAACCAGCCGGCAATCGCTTCCTTGCGCATGCCTGTGCTCCCTTGTGTCTTTGCGATTCGCTATTTTCTGAAGGCTTCTCGTAGCAATGCACACCATCCGCAAGGGCCATATCTTAGCATTTCCGTATTTTTGTATATCCACAACAAAGAAAGGGCGCCGAGGCGCCCTTTCCGTGATTGCAACTGCAATGTCCGCGCGATTATTGCGGCAGCTTGTCGTCGACGCCTTCGATGTAGAAATTCATTCCGAGGATGGTGCCGTCATCGGCCGACTCGCCTTCCTTCAGCCACGGCGTGCCGTCCTGCTTGTTGATCGGACCGGTGAAGGGCTTGAGTTCGCCCGACTTGATCTTGGTCATGGTGTCGGTCGCCATCGCCTTGACGTCGTCCGGCATGTTGGTGAACGGCGCCATGGTGAGGATACCGTCCTTCAGGCCGTCAAAGGTCTGCTGGCTGGCCCAGGTGCCGTCGATCACCGCCTGGGTGCGCTTGATGTAGTAGGCGCCCCAGGTGTCGACGATGGAGCTAAGCTGGGCAGTCGGGCCGGCGGCGATCATGTCGGATGCCTGGCCGAATGCCTGGATGCCACGCTCCTGGGCTACCTGCATCGGCGCGGTGGTGTCGGTGTGCTGGGTCAGGATGTCAACGCCCTGGTCGATCAGCGCCTTGGCTGCATCGGCTTCCTTGCCGGGGTCGAACCAGGTGTTGACCCAGATAACCTTCAGCTTGAATTCAGGGTTGACGGTGCGGGCACCGTGAAGGAAGGCGTTGATGCCGCCGACCACTTCCGGGATCGGGAAGGAAGCAATGTAGCCGGCTACACCTTTCTTCGACATCTTGCCGGCGATCTGGCCGTTGATGAAGCGGCCTTCATAGAAGCGCGAGTTGTAGGTGGCAACATTGGCAGCTGTCTTGTAGCCGGTCGCATGTTCGAACTTCACATCCGGGAACTTTTCGGCGACCTTCAGGGTCGCATCCATGAAGCCGAACGATGTGGAGAAGACCAAGGCGCAGCCGGAACGGGCCATGCGCTCGATGGCGCGCTCAGCGTCGGGACCTTCCGGAACGCTTTCGAGGAACGGCGTTTCGATCTTGTCGCCGAAATGGGCCTGCAGTTCCTGGCGGCCGATGTCATGCGCCTGCGTCCAGCCACCGTCAGTCTTGGTGCCGACGTAGACGAAGCAGATTTTCGTCTTGTCCTGCGCGGAGGCAGGTGCAGCGACCGCGGCAAGTGCCGCAGCCGAAGCGGCAAGCGCAAGAAGGAATTTCTTCATGATGTACCCCTGTGTGGTTAGGTTGAAGCTTTTGTTTTCTTTTAACGATCCGGCACGAAAGGCTTGCCCAGCGAGGCCGGCGTATTGATCAGCGTCGTGCGCCGATTATGGGAGATAATGATCAGGACGACAATGGTCGCGGCATAGGGCAGCGCCGAGAGAAACTGCGAGGGAAGAGCGATGCCGAAAGCCTGGGCGTGCAGCTGTCCAATGGTCACGGCACCGAAAAGATAGCCGCCGGCCAAAAGCCGCCAGGGCCGCCAGGCGGCGAAGACGACCAGCGCCAGCGCGATCCAGCCGCGGCCCGCCGACATGTTTTCCACCCATTGCGGCGTGTAGACCAGCGACAGCTGTGCTCCTGCAAGACCGGCACAAGCGCCGCCGAACATGACCGCGAGATAACGGGTGCGAATGACCGGAAGGCCGAGCGTATGGGCCGAGCCATGGCTGTCGCCGATGGCTCGCAGTTTCAGCCCGGCGCGGCTCTTGAACAGGAACCAGTTCACCCCGATCACCAAAGCGATCGACAGGTAGAAGATGATGTCCTGCTTGAAGAACAGCGGCCCGAGAACCGGGATATCGGCAAGCACCGGAATAGCGATCGGGGCAAGCTTGACGCCCGGCACTCCGACCAGGCTCTCGCCGACCATGCCGGATACACCAAGGCCGAGAATAGTCAGGGCGAGGCCGGTGGCGACCTGATTTGCCACCAGGGTGAGTGTCAGGAAGCCGAAGAGCAACGAGAAGGCCGCCCCCGCGGCAACACCTGCCAGAACGCCCATGAAGGGAGATCCGGATACCTGGGCGGCGGCAAATGCGCAGACGGCGCCGATGATCATCATGCCCTCGACGCCCAGATTGAGCACGCCGGAGCGCTCGGTGACCAGCTCACCAAGTGCGGCAATGACCAGCGGCGTGGAAGCGGTGATGACGGTGAGCAGGATCGCTTCGACAATCATGATACGCTCCTCCCGGCAAGCTTGCGGGCGCGATCGAAGACGATGCGTACCTTGTAGAGAATAAGAGTGTCGCAGGAGAGGACGAAGAAGAGCAGCAGACCCTGGAAGACACGGGTGACCTTGTCGGAGACGCCAATCGACAGCTGCGCGCCTTCACCGCCCAGATAGGTCAGCGCCAGCACCAGGCCCGAGGCGACGATACCGAGCGGATTGAGACGTCCAAGAAAAGCGACGATGATTGCGGTAAAGCCGTAACCTGGCGAAATCGACGGCTGCAGGTGGCCAATGGATCCCGACACTTCCGATATCCCAGCGAGGCCAGCGAGCGCTCCGGAAAACAGCATCGAAAACCAGACCATGCCACGCGCAGAGAAACCGGCAAACCGCCCTGCCCGCTCGGATTGCCCCAGCACGACGACCTGAAAACCCTTCAGCGTATAGCGCATCATGAACCAGACGGCGACGGCAGCCACCAGCGCGAAGGCAAAGCCCCAATGGGCGCGACCCGATGACGACAGGATTTCCGGCAGCACGGCTTCACTGACAAAGCTGCGGCTCTGGGGGAAGTTGTAGCCGCCGGGATCGCGCCAGGCGCCACGCACGAGCCAATCGAGGAAGAGCTGGGCGATATAGACCAGCATCAGGCTGGTCAGGATCTCGTTGGTGTTGAAGCGGGTCTTGAGCAGGGCCGGAATGCCGGCATAGACCGCCCCGCCCAACGCCCCCATGACCATCATCAGCGGCAGCAGCAGCGGTGAATGCCACTCGTAGAAGATGATCGGCAGGATCGAACCGGTAATGGCACCGACCGTGAACTGACCCTCCGCGCCGATATTCCAGTTGTTCGAGCGATAACAGACCGACAGGCCGACAGCGATGAGGATCAGCGGACCGGCCTTGATCGCCAGTTCATGCAGCGACCAGACCTCAAGCAGCGGCTCGATGAAGAAGCTGTAGAGCGCAGAGACCGGATCCTTGCCGAGCAGCGCAAACATGATGCCGCCGAAGAACACGGTCAGGGCCAGCGCCAGCAGTGGCGAGATGATGGCAAACAGCGCCGACTGGCGCGGACGGCGTTCAAGTTCAATGCGCATGCGCCGTCTCCAAGCCATGCATGCCGCCCATGAGGATGCCGATCTTTTCGCGGTTCATGCTGCCGGCCGGATGGACCGCCGACAGTTTTCCCTCGGAGATTGCCGCAATGCTGGTTGCCACTTCAAAGATTTCGTCGAGGTCCTGGCTGATCACCACGACGGCCGAACCGCTTTTCGCCAGATCGACAAGTGCCTGCCGGATCCGGCTGGCCGCGCCTGCGTCGACGCCCCAGGTCGGCTGATTGACGACCAGAACGGAAGGTTGGCGATCGAGTTCGCGCCCGACAATGAATTTCTGCAGATTGCCGCCCGACAACGAGCCCGCAGCCGGGTCATCGCCGCTCTTTCTCACATCCATCATCTCGGAGATGCGCCGCGCCGCCTGCTGTACGAGCCCGTGGCGAATCAGCCCGAGTTTTCCTCCGGCCAGATAGGCCTTGCGGTCGGAGGCATTGCGCGACAGGAACAGGTTCTCCGACAGGCTCATCGTTGGCACGGCAGCATGACCATGCCGTTCCTCGGGAACGAAGCCCGCGCCGAGCAGTCGGCGTGCATTGATGCCGAGGTGGCCGACGGCATGGCCGCGAATGCGGATCTGATCTGCGCTTTCCACCGGATATTCGCCGGACAGCGCGTCAAACAATTCGCTCTGACCGTTGCCGGCAACGCCGGCGATCGCCAGAACCTCACCGGCGCGAACCGTCATCGACACCGCCTTGAGCGGCATGGCAAACGGTGAGCGTGGGCTTACCGACAATGCAGTGACTTCGAGCTGAAGCGCACCGTCGGCCGGTGGGTCGACTTTTTCGACGCCGGCAACTTCGGCACCGACCATCATGCGGGCAAGCGAGGCAGGTGTCTCCCGGCGCGGATCGCAGGCGCCCGTGACCCTGCCATGCCGCAGGACCGTTGCCCGGTCGCAGATGCGCTGAACCTCCTCCAGCCGGTGGCTGATATATAGAACCGAACGTCCTTCGGCTTTCAGTTTGAACAAGGTCTCGAACAGGCGATCGGCTTCCTGCGGTGTCAGGACGGATGTCGGTTCATCGAGAATGATCAGTCTGGGATTTTGCAGCAGCGCGCGAACGATCTCGATGCGCTGCCTTTCGCCTACCGACAAATCGGCGACGTGGGCGTCGGGATCGAGCGGCAGGCCGTAGGCGATCGACAGTTCCGCGGCCTTCTTCGACAGGTCGGATATCGAGATCTTCTCATCGAGCGACAAAGCAATGTTTTCGGCGACCGTGAGCGCTTCAAACAGCGAAAAATGTTGAAACACCATGCCGATCCCAAGGCGCCGCGCCTCGGCCGGATTGGCGATCACTGTTTCTTCCCCCCGCCAGGAGATGGAACCGGCCGAAGGGGCCAGAATTCCGAACAGCATCTTTACAAGCGTTGATTTACCCGCGCCGTTTTCGCCAAGAAGCGCGTGAATCTCGCCGTGGCCGATATCGAGATCAATGCCATCGCAGGCCTTGAAGCTGCCGAACAGCTTGCTGAGGCCCCGCACGGACAAAAGCGGCAATTCGCCTGTCGATTGGTCGTTCGCCACGAGTCCCCCTTGCACTACAAAGCTCCCAGGCCGGGTCTTGCGCCCGGTCCGAAGCTCAATTCATAACCGGTTTGCCGCGCCGCACAATATATAGGCAGGAGTTTTTTTTGGTTTTGCGCAGGCAAGGTTACCGGGTCAGTGAGCGGTGCGGCCAAGGCTCGGGAAAAACTGCAGGATTCCCCCGATGAGATACAAATAAAGGCCCGTCACCACGGTTCCCGCAACCACCCAGTAAGGCGTGTCGAAATGCAGCAGGAGGGCATATCCGCCAAAGGCGCACCATAGCAGGAAGACCGCCATATTGAGCCCACGCAGCCGCTTGACGCGGACGGGATGCAGGAAATGGATCGGCAGGAAGGTCAGGACGACCGAGACCAAGACCGCGACAAGCGCGGTTGTCGCACTGGCATCGATGACGAAGAGCGTGAAGACCAACATGTTCCAGACCACGGGAAAACCGGAGAAGAAATACTCATCCGTCTTCATGCCCATGTCGGCGTAGTATATGGCACTCGAGACGACGATCAGGCCTGCGGCGACGAAGGACCAGGGCTCACCGATCATGCCGCTCTGATAAAGCGCAAATGCCGGGAGCAAAACATAGGTGACGTAGTCGATGATATTGTCGAGCGTATCGCCTGACCAGTTGGGCAGGACTTCCTTGACACGCACCTTGCGGGCGATCGGGCCGTCGATACCATCGACCAAAAGCGCCAGACCGAGCCACCAGAACATATCGACGAAGCGATGTTCAGCCGCTGCAACCACGCCTAAAAAAGCCAGGAACGACCCTGATGCGGTCAGGATGTGGACCGAGAACGCGCGGATTTCCGCGTAGGGAACCCGTTTGTAGTTGAAGATCTTCATCCCTGCTCCAAGCTATAAGCCGTCCGGTGCCCACGGTATCCGATGAATTCCTGTCATTTGCAACAGAGGAGCGAAACCGCGACCGGTTTTACCGCAAAAACAAAGGATCGACGGGGGATGAAGCAACGGGCCGGGGCTGCGCCAAATCGGCCCATGGATTTTCCTGGCCGGGGTGCATAAATAGCAGACCAGAATGCCGCATTGGACGCAAAGATCATGAAGCACTACGATATCGCCATCATCGGTGCCGGCCCCGCCGGCCAGATTTCAGCCATCGCCATGGCACGCGGCGGTCGGCGCGTGGCGCTGATCGGCCCGCAGCCGGATGGTTCCGACCGGCGCACCACCGCCCTGATGCATCAATCGCTGGAAATGATGGAGCGGCTCGGCCTCTGGAACGAGTTGCGAACCAAAGCGGCAGCACTGTCGACGATGCAGATCATCGACGGGACAAAACGGCTGCTGCGCGCACCGACGGTTGCCTTTCGCAGCGCCGAAATCGACCTGCCGGCCTTCGGCTTCAACATTCCGAATGCCGCGCTGGTTACCGCGCTTTCGCAGGCCGTCGCGACGGAACCATTGATCGAGCGCTTTTCGGTTGCTGCCGGTTCGATCGAGATTGCTGAGGACCTTGTCACCATCCGGCTCCCGAACGACGAGATCCTCACGGCGGACTTCGTCATCGGCGCCGATGGACGTCAATCAAAAACCCGCGACAGCGCGGGTGTCGGGGTGAAGACCTGGTCCTATCCCCAGACAGCGGTGGTGCTGAATTTCGCCCATACGCTGCCGCACCAGAATACCTCGACGGAATTCCACACGGAATCGGGTCCGTTTACCCAAGTCCCCCTGCCCGGCATGCGCTCCAGCCTAGTCTGGGTTGTTGCACCTGCAGAAGCTGAACGACTGATCGAACTCGATCCGGCACGTCTGTCGGGCGAGGTGGAAAGCCGGATGCAGTCGCTGCTCGGAAAGGTGACCGTCGAGGACGGCGTACAGGCGTGGCCGCTGTCGGGCATGACGGCCAACCACTACGGACGCGGTCGCGCCGCCTTTATCGGCGAAGCAGGTCATGCCTTCCCGCCGATCGGTGCACAGGGGCTCAATCTCAGTCTTCGTGATATCGCAGCACTTGAAGACATCCTGATCGACCGCCGCGGCGATCAGATCACATCCTCAGCCGGCGATCGCTTCGACCGCAAACGGCGGCTCGATATTTCCAGCCGCACCGTCAGCGTCGACCTTTTGAACCGCTCGCTGCTTTCGGGGCTGCTGCCGGTGCAGATGATGCGCGCGGCAGGCCTGCAGGTGCTGGCAAGCTTTGCGCCACTGCGCAATCTGGTGATGCAGGAAGGTGTGGCACCCGGCCGCGGGCTGAAAAGCTTGCCGCAGGTGTTACGGGAAAAGATCCGGCGGTAAGACGCCGCTCTTGATGGCAAACAGCAGCGAGGACACGGAAAATACCGAGATGACCGTGGTGATCAGGATTGTCGCCGAGGCACGCTCCTGCCAGATGCCATATTGCTGGCCGATGACGAAGACATTGGTAGCGGTCGGCAGCGAGGCAAGCAGGATCGCCGTATAGAGCCAAAGCGGGTCGAAATTACCGACGAAGCTCAAGACGATATAGACCAGAATCGGATGCAGCACGAGCTTGATTGGCACGATATAGCCGATCTCGACCGGGATGCGCTTGAGCGGCCGCAGCGCCAAGGTGACGCCCATGGCAAAGAGCGCACAGGGCGCAGCCGCCTGCGCCAGATAGTCGATCAGGCGCTGTAGCGCGACGGGCGGTTCAAAGGCGAAGGCCGCGGCAAGAAAGCCGATCAGCGTGGCGATGATGAAGGGATGCGTGGCGATCTTGCGCGCCACGTCCAGCGCCAGTTGCAAGGGTGGGCGTCGGTCGCCGCCGGCAAAGGCCATCAGCGCCGGGGCCGCGATGAAATGCGCTGCATTTTCGAAGCAGAAGACCAGTGCCACCGGAACGGCGGCCTTCTCGCCAAAGGCAAGCAGAGCGAGGCCGGGGCCCATGTAGCCGATATTGCCATAACACCCGGCTAGCGCCTGCACGGTGCATTCGGCGATCGTATTGCCGCGGATATATCGGCCTATGGCAAAGACCAGCAGGAAAATCGTATAGGTCGAGGCCAGCGCCGCGGCGATGAAATCAACGCGTGTCAGTTCTTCGATGGGCGTGCGCGAGACCAGCTTGAAGAACAGTGCCGGCAATGTGACATAGATCACGAAAAAATTCAGCCAGCCGAGCGCACCGGCGGAGTGGTCGGCAATCCTGCCGGAAACGTAGCCGATCAGGATCAGCCCGAAAAACGGCAGCACCAGCGCGACAATGTCAGCCATCGGCAAAGCTCTCTTCCTATCGCGGCCCAAGCCGCGCCTGCCGCGCCGAGCGGACATGCGCGCTATCGGGACTTAGCCGATTTGCGACAGGATTGGAAAGGTCTGCTGGAACCAGATCGCCATGTCGGAGATGTAGCCGAAGATGAAGGCAAGACCGGTCGCCACCAGCAATCCACCCATGGCCTTCTCCACAAGGCCGAGATGGCGGCGGAACCGGGCCAGGAAACGCATGAAGGCACCGGAGAAACCCGCTGCAATCCAGAACGGCACCGCGAGACCGAGGGAATAGATGGCAAGCAGCAGCGCGCCGTCGCCAACCGTCTGCTTGGAGGCGGCCACGCCGAGGATAGCCCCGAGAACCGGACCAATGCACGGCGTCCAGCCGAAGGCAAAGGCAAGGCCCATGACATAGGCGCCCGACAGCGTTGCCGGCTTGCCGCCGCCGGCGAATCGCATTTCCGACGACAGGAAGCCAAGGCGGAAAACGCCGAGGAAATTCAGCCCCATGATGATGATGATCGCGCCGCCGATCTTGGCGAGCAGGTCGAGGTGCTGGCGCAACAGGCCGCCAATTGTCGAGGCGCCTGCCCCGAGAGCGACGAAGACGGTCGCAAAACCAAGCGTGAAGACGAGCGACGTCAGGAAAACGGTCCGGCGGGCGGCGGCATTCTGCGTCTCTTCGCCGGCCCGGAACTGATCGACGGAAATACCGGCCATATAACAGAGATAGGGCGGCACCAGAGGCAGAACGCAGGGCGAAAGAAAGGACAGAGCTCCCGCCAGAAGCGCGCTGACGAAAGAAATCTCGGCGATCGACACACGCAGCTCCACAGTGAATGTAATTTGCCAAACGGATTGGCGCCTTTCCTATCCGCCAGAATGGGGCCTTGCCAATCACCTTTGCGTTCGTTGCGACAAAAGGACTTTTTCATTGCGGAGAACGCATTTTTCCGGTTGACCGGATGGAGTCGCCTGCCTATGTTCCGCGCACTTCCAAAGCCGGGGCACAAACCCTGCCTGGAAGAGCGTGGCTCAGCTGGTTGAGCACCGACTTTCAAACTGCTCCAAGCAGGTCTTCAGTCGACATGCCGCGCGATGGAAATGGTGTGAGAGGCTAGCTCAGCTGGTAGAGCAGCGCACTTTTAATGCGCTGGTCGTGGGTTCGAGTCCCACGCCTCTCACCACTTCCCAGATTTTCCATGCCGATCATAAAACCAACATTTTCAATCGCGTCATTGCAATGACGACGGCAGGCTGTTGCGTTCGGCAAGCCGCATCCCCGTTTCACCGCTGGACCCCGCCGCCGTGGCCGTGTAGGTCGATCACTGTGTTTCGAACCGCAGACACTTTGCGTCCCTTTGCCCACGAAGTCCAAATCCATGGCTCCTATCCGCTCGCCGAAAACCGATCGATCAGATCCCGAACACCCGATCGAGTGTCAGGAAGCGATGGAGGATGCCTTTCTGGACATGGTCAATCGGGGTGTCAGGGCGGGATGGGACGTCGAGCAGGTGATTTCGGCGGTTATCGAGCTTGCCGATACGCAGATGGTCCTGCGCCAGGAGGATGCACGGCTGGAGCGCACCCTGCGCCGCATGCGCAAGGATCCGACCTTGGCAGAAATGGGCATAATCGCCTTTTTCGGCATTGTCGGCATCGCCCTTGCCGCGACCTTCATCCTCAGCATTTTCATGTGAATACAAGCAGATCAGCGCAAACCACCAGCGTCCGATTCTTACCAAATATTCACTGGGGTTTTGCCGCGATCCGTGGAAAAACCGCAACCACTGGCGGCAGGCCGCCCGGCAATTGATTTCAATCAAGATGGCAATCGCCGGAACCGGCAACTTCTCTGCATAACAACATGACAATGGTGCCTTCGTGACGACAGACACAGACAGCAGTTCCAAAGAACCCGGCCTGAACGCAGATGAGCTGAAGGCACTGATCGGTGCACCGCGGGGAAAGAAACCTCGCTGGGTCCTCAGGATCGTGACACTGATGCTTGTCGCCGGCACTGCCTATGGCATCTATGCGCTGACGACGCGCACGGCGTCCTATACCTATGCCACGGCCGAAGTGAAAAAGGGCGATCTCACCGTCATGGTCACCGCCACGGGTTCGGTCGAGCCGACGGTACAGGTTGACGTATCGAGCGAGCAGTCGGGCACCATCCGCGAGGTGTTGGTCGCGGAAAACACCCAGGTGACCAAGGGCGAAGTGCTGGCACGGCTCGATACCGCAAAGCTGACCGCGGAACTGAAAGGCTCGGAAGCAGCGCTTGCGGCTGCAAAAGCCAGTGTTTCCAAGGCCGAAGCCGACCGGCTGTCTGCCAAGGCAAGCCTCGACCGGTTGAAGGCGCTGGTGACCAGCCGCGTATCGAGCCAGCAGGATCTCGATTCGGCGCTCTTCAGCTATGAGGCCGCGGTGGCGACCAAGGCGAGCGCGGAAGCCAATGTTCTGTCCGCCGAAGCCACGCTCGAGCAGTCGAAGCTTTCGCTGAGCAAGGCGACCATCGTCTCGCCGATCGACGGTATCGTTCTCGCACGGGACGTCGATCCCGGCGCGACCGTCGCGGCCTCACTCGAAGCCCCGACCCTTTTCACGCTGGCTGGCGATCTCAGGGAGATGGAGCTGCAGGTGTCGATCGATGAGGCGGATGTCGGCCAGGTGGCCGTCGGACAAAAGGCGACATTCACCGTCGATGCCTTTCCCGATCAACGATTTCCGGCGGAAATCACCTCGGTCCGCTACGCTTCGGAGACCGTCAATGATGTGGTGACCTACAAGGGCATCCTGTCGGTGCGCAATGAAGACATGGTGCTGCGCCAGGGCATGACCGCGACGGCCGATATCGTGGTGAAGGCGATTTCCGGATCGCTGCTCGTTCCCAACGCGGCCCTGCGCTATTCGCCGCCGGCTGTCGCCACCCGCTCAGGCGGCGGCAGCGGCATATTCAGCCTTTTCCGCCCACCGCGCATGGGGTCGCTAACCACGGCCCAACCAACGGGCAGCGAACGTACGGTCTGGGTCCTGCGCAATGGCGTGCCTGCCGCCGTCAATGTCGAGATCGGCGCAAGCGATGGTCAAAACACCGTGCTGGTGAAAGGCGATATAACCGAAGGCGATCAACTGGTGACCGATTCCACCGAAAAGAAGGGCTGAGGACGCCCATGGCCCCAGCTCCCCTGATTCATTTTCGCCAGATTTCCAAGCTTTATGGGCGTGGCGAAGCAACCATCCGCGCCCTGGACAGTCTCGACTTGACCATCGAGACACATGAATTCGTCGCCATCATGGGGCCTTCGGGCTCTGGAAAGTCCACCGCGATGAACATTCTCGGCTTTCTCGACGTACCAACCTCGGGGAACTATCTGTTCCAGGGGCTGGAAACGACCGGGTTCGACCGATCGCAATACACCTTGCTACGCCGGCACATGCTCGGCTTCGTCTTCCAGGGATTCAACCTGCTGGCGCGTACCTCGGCTGTGGAAAATGTGGAATTGCCGCTGATCTATCGTGGCATGGATGCGCGGGAGAGGCGCAAGCTGGCGCTCGAGGCGCTGGCGCAGGTCGGCCTTGCCGGCCGCGAGAACCACACCACGCAGGAATTGTCCGGCGGACAGCAGCAACGCGTCGCGATCGCACGCGCCATTGTCACCAAACCGGCAATCCTTCTGGCAGATGAACCCACCGGCAATCTCGACACCCGTACCAGTCGCGAAATCATGGACCTGATCACGTCGCTGAACCGGGATCGTGGGATCACAGTGATCATGGTCACGCATGAGGATGATATCGCGGCCTATGCCAAGCGCACCCTGCGCTTCCTCGACGGGCATCTGCAGTCCGACAGCAAGACAACGGAGGTGGCGGACGATGTTCACTGAGACGATCAAGCTTGCGCTTCGCGCCATCACCCGCAACCTGCTGCGATCGTTCCTGACCGTGCTCGGGGTCGTGATCGGTGTTGCAGCCGTCATCGCCATGGTGACCATCGGCAATGGCACGACGGCGCAGGTGACGTCTGAGATCTCCAAGCTCGGGACCAATCTCCTGTTTGTCCGCCCCGGCCAGTTCGGTCCCGGCCGTGCCAGCGCCGATGCCAAGAAATTCTCCGAACGCGACGTCGAAGCGATCCGCGACCAGGTCAGCGGATTGCGGGCTGTCGCCGGCGTCAATCAATCCAGCCAGACGGTGATCTTCGGCGGCGAAAGCCGGGCAACAACGATCATCGGCACGGTTGGCGACTATCTCGTCGCACAGGACTGGACGCTGGCGACCGGCAGAACCTTCCTTGCCTCGGAAGAACGTGGCGGACAGGCCGTCTGCCTTGTCGGCGAGACGGTACGCTCCAAACTGTTCGGCTCAACGCCGGCGCTCGAGCAGACGATCCGCGTCGACAATGTCGCCTGCCAGATCATCGGGACACTGTCGAAAAAAGGCCAGAGCGGCATGGGTAGCGACCAGGACGACGTGGTCATGATGCCGCTCAAGGTGTTCCAGCGGCGAATCGGCGGATCGCAAGACGTGTCCAGCATCATGTTGTCGGCAGAAAACGGCGTCTCCACCTCCAAGGTCCAGGCCAGCGTCGAATTGTTGCTGAGGGAGCGTCGCAAGATCGTTTCCGGCCGCGAAGACGATTTCAGCGTCAACGACATGACGCAGATGGCCGCGACGCTGACCGGAACGACAACATTGATGACCGGCCTGCTCGGAGCCGTGGCAGCCGTGTCACTGCTGGTCGGTGGTATCGGCATCATGAATATCATGCTGGTTTCGGTTACCGAACGGACGCGCGAGATCGGCATCCGCCTGGCGATCGGCGCCGTGGAAAGCCAGGTGCTGATGCAGTTTCTCGTCGAAGCGGTGACGCTCTCCGTGTTTGGCGGCGTGGTGGGTATCGCGCTGGGGCTGACGATTGCCTATACGGCCGTCAGTCTGATGTCTGTCCCGTTTGTCGCCAGCCCGTCCATCGTGCTGTTGGCCTTCGCCTTCTCGGCAATCATCGGCATGGTCTTCGGCTATTTCCCCGCCAGACGTGCAGCACAGTTGAACCCGATCGAGGCATTGCGGCACGAATAGTGCCATAGCACCAGCTCCAGCCGGTACCAGCGCAGACCGGCGGCCTGATATATCAGCCTGACTTGCCATTCTGTCTGCGCCATGCGACAGCTTGGTATATCAGTGGAGCGCGCATGCAGAACAAAAGCCCCTCGCAAAGCCACCTCGCCTATCTGGAGCTTGAACGGCAGATCGTCATGCTAAGGCTCAAGCCGGGTGCCACGGTCAGCGAAAGGGAACTGATTGAAGCCTCGGGTTTCGGGCGAACTCCCGTTAGGGAAGCGATTCAAAAGCTTGAGTGGCAGGGGTTGATCGTGGTTCGTCCGCGTGTCGGACTGCAGATCTCCGAGATCAAACCCTATGATCATCGGGCGATCATGGCCGTTCGCGTACGCCTCGAACCATATGCCGTGCGTCTTGCAGCCGAATCCGCCAATATCGAGGTCAAGTCCGCCCTTGCCGACTGCGCCACCGCCATGACGGCCGCGGCCGCCGAGGGCGACTTTGATGCCTTCCTCCGGGCCGACAAGGCATTTGACGTGCTGATCGAAAGCGCCTGCCCGAACTGTTTTCTGACCACCGCGCTTGCGCCGCTGCAGACCCATTCGAGGCGGCTGTGGTACAGCACGGCGACCGCGGAGAAGATGGATCGATCGGTGGCGATGCATGTCGCGGTGATCCACGCCATCCAGCAGGATAAAAGCGTCGAGGCTGAACGCGCCACGGCCAATCTGATCGGCTACCTCAGCGAAAACTGACGACTTCCATTGAAAACGCCCGGACAAGCCGGGCGTTTTCAGTCGAGACTATATGTCGAGGTCAGCCGACGAAGGCGCGCTCGATGACGAATTCGGCCGGCTTGTTGTTGGCGCCTTCGGTCAGGCCCGCCTTTTCCAGGATCGCCTTGGTGTCCTTCAGCATGGCGGTCGACCCGCAGATCATGCCGCGGTCGATCGTCGGGTCAAGCGCCGGCACGCCAAGGTCGGCAAACATCTTGCCGTTCTCCATCAGGTCGGTGATACGGCCCATGAACGGATAGTTTTCGCGCGTCACTGTCGCATAGTGCTTCAACTTATCGCCGACGAGTTCCGCCAGGAATTCATGATTCCTGATTTCCTCGACCAGATCGAAACCGTATTTCAGTTCGGCCACATCGCGGCAGGTGTGGGTGAGGACGACTTCCTCGAATTTTTCATAGGTTTCCGGGTCTCGGATCAGGCTGGCGAATGGTGCAATCCCGGTACCGGTCGAAAACATATAAAGCCGCTTGCCCGGCGTCAGCGCGTCGAGCACCAGGGTGCCGGTCGACTTCTTGCGCATCAGAACCTTGTCACCCGGCTGGATTCGCTGCAGGTGCTGGGTCAGCGGACCGTCCTGTACCTTGATCGAGAAGAATTCGAGTTCTTCATCCCAGGACGGGCTGGCAATGGAGTAAGCCCGGTAGATCGGCTTTCCCTCAACCATCAGGCCGATCATGGCGAATTCGCCCGAACGAAAACGGAAGCCTGCCGGACGGGTCATCCGGAAGCGGAACAGATGATCGGTATAATGCGTCACGCTCAGCACCGTTTCGGCATAGACGCCGTCGGGCACGATCATTTCGGCATTGTCGGTCTTCACAAGAGCATTCATAGGCTGTCGGTCCTATCGTTCGGTCGCGTGGGGCAGCCTATAAAGCAGACTTCGCCATTCCACAATTCAGCCGGCATGCAGATTTTGCAGCCATGGGATGCCTGAAAGCAAAGGCAGCGTCCTTGACCACGGTCAAATCGCCATCAATACATAGGCTGTTTGTTATGTTTCAAGCGCCGGTCGAGCCGATCCTGCGCCAGCTAAAGCCGGCAACCGCCTTGGAAGACCGTGCCGTTGGCTGATATTGCTGGGCAACGCCCATCAGACAGTGTTCGTCCAGCCGCTTCAACGCAGTCTCATTGGTCACGGCGAAACTGTCGAAACCGGTGCGCAGCATCAAAGGAACCTGATCGATCAGCACGTCGCCCACAGCGCGCAATTCGCCCTGATAGTCGAGGCGTTCGCGCAGCAGGCTCGCATGGCTGAAGCCGCGGCCGTCATTGAACGCCGGGAAGGCAATGGCAATCAGGGCGATGCGGTCAAGATAAGGTTCGAGCTTGCGCACATCATCGGCAGGCGCGACCAGAACACCAAAGCCGCCTTCGTTCGTGTCGGCTGCCGCTGCAAGGAAGGCGTCGAGGCCGTAGATCGGCGTTTCGCCCTCGCCTGCCTTCACCTCATCTGTTTCGATGACCCAGGCATCCTTGGCGACAAAGCCGGTTTCTTTCCAAATCTTGGTCATGGTCTCAATCATCCTTACGCGGCTTCTGCCGTCGCGCCGTAAAGGGCATCCTTGAACGGCTTGGGGCCGACGCGACGATAGGCCAGAAGGAAGGTCTCCTTCGGATCAAGGCGCAGGCCAAGATAGGTGTCGACGATGGTCTCCACCGCGTCCGTCACCTTTTCCGGCTCGAAGCCGCGGCCGATGATCTCGCCGATCGACGAATTCTCGTCACCGGAGCCTCCGAGCGTGATCTGATAGAGCTCGGCGCCCTTCTTCTCAACCCCCAGAAGGCCGATATGACCGACATGGTGATGACCGCAGGCATTGATGCAGCCGGAAATCTTGATCTTCAACTCGCCTATTTCAGCCTGGCGAGCCTGCGAGCCGAAGCGCTGCGAAATCTCCTGGGCCACCGGGATCGACCGAGCATTGGCCAAGGCGCAGTAGTCCAGGCCCGGACAGGCAATCATGTCGGTGATCAGGCCGGCATTCGCTGTAGCCAGGCCTGATTTTTCCAGCGCCTGATAAACCGCATAGAGATCGCCCATGGCGACATGCGGCAGGATCAGGTTCTGCTCGTGGCTGACACGGATCTCGTCAAAGGCATAACGTTCGGCAATATCGGCAACCAGATCCATCTGGGCGTCCGAAGCGTCACCCGGCGTGCCGCCGATAGGCTTCAGCGAGATCGTGACCATGCCGTAATCGGGATGGGTGTGTGGTTGGACGTTCTGGCCGACCCAGGCAGCGAAGGCGGCATCCGCCTTCTTGGCGCGGGCAAGCGCTTCCCAGCCATCAGCGCGATCGGCGAGAACCGGCGGCGCGAAATAGGCCTCGATCGACCGGATATCGGCCTCCGGCAGCTTCAATTCGCTGTCGCGGATCTGGTCGAACTCGGCCTCGACCTGACGGGTCAGTTCCTCGGCGCCGGTTTCGTGCACGAGGATCTTGATACGCGCCTTGTACTTGTTGTCGCGGCGGCCATTGAGATTGTAAACGCGGACGATCGCCGTGACATAGGTCAACAGATCGGCTTCCGGCAGGAAGTCGCGGATCTTCTTTGCAATCAGAGGCGTGCGGCCCTGACCACCACCGACATAGACTGCAAATCCGAGTTCGCCCGCTTCGTTCTTCTTCAGATGCAGGCCGATGTCGTGAACCTGGATGGCCGCACGGTCGCTCGGAGCACCAGTAACGGCGATCTTGAACTTGCGCGGCAGGAAGGAAAATTCGGGATGCAGAGACGACCACTGGCGCAGGATCTCGGCATAGGGGCGCGGGTCGGCGACTTCGTCGGCGGCGGCACCAGCAAAATGGTCGGCAGTGACATTGCGGATGCAGTTTCCCGAGGTCTGGATCGCGTGCATCTCGACACTGGCGAGTTCGCTCAGGATATCCGGCGTGTCGGACAGCTTCGGCCAGTTGTACTGGATGTTCTGGCGGGTGGTGAAATGGCCATAGCCGCGGTCATACTTGCGGGCAATGTGGGCCAGCATGCGCATCTGCTTCGAGTTCAGCGTGCCATAGGGAATGGCGACGCGCAGCATGTAGGCGTGCAATTGCAGATAGACGCCATTCATCAGGCGCAACGGCTTGAAGGCGTCCTCGGCCAACTCTCCTGACAGGCGGCGGTTCACCTGGTCGCGAAACTGCTCTACGCGCGCCGATACAAAGGCGTGGTCGAATTCGTCGTAACGATACATGTCTTTCCTCAGGCCTCAGGCAGCGATGAATGCGGGGTCGGCATAACCATGACCCTCGGCATATGCAATGGTGGGGCCTTCGGCGCGAATGCGTTCACGAAGGCGCAACGGGCGAAGCAGGCCATCCTTTTCCTCGATGTCGATGACGTTGACATCGACAACCAAATTGCTGGCGAATGCCTGCCTGCCGGCAACCTCCAGTGCGTCGACGGCTTCCACATGGCGCGCGACAAATGCATCCTGCAGACGTTCGGTCCAATGGCCGCTGGCATCAAGCCAGACAGCGATGCCGTCGCTCAGCCGGTTGGCGGTCAAGACTTTATCAGCCATGGTCAGTTCCTCACACTTTCAAGTTCCGCAGACTGGCGCGCACCGAGTGGTTCGGAGCGGCTGAAATCGGCGCCGGCAACAGCGTCGCCGATGATTACCATTACCGGGCCGGTCAACTCCGTGCGGGCTTCCAGTCCGGGCAATTCCTTCAATGTCCCATGCATGCGCCGGCTGTCTCGACGGCCGGCATTCTCGACCACGGCCACCGTCGTATCCTCGGCGAGGCCTGCCGCCATCAGCCGTTCCGCGACGGAAGCCGCGACCGTCCGGCCCATATAGACGGCAACCGTCGTGCCCGAGAGCGCCAGGCGCGCCCAATCTGGCAGAATATCGCCATTGAGATCGTGACCGGTGGTGAAGACCAGCGATGACGATACACCGCGCAGGGTCAGCGGCAGCTCGAAATCGGCAGCTGCAGCGAATGCCGAGGTAACACCCGGGACAATTTCATAGGGGATGCCGGCATGGCGCAATGCCGCCATTTCTTCCCCCGCACGACCGAAAATCAGCGGATCGCCGGATTTCAACCGAACGACGCGCTTTCCTTCGCGTCCGAGCTCGACCAGCAAGTCATTGATCTCGTCCTGCGACTTCGAATGGCAGCCCTTGCGCTTGCCGACGGGGATACGGTCAGCATCGCGCCGGCCCATATCGACAACTTCACGCGGCACCAGGGCGTCATAAACGATCACATCGCATTCCATCATCAAACGGTGCGCACGCAGCGTCAGCAGATCTTCGGCCCCCGGACCGGCGCCGACCAGGAACACGCGGCCCTCGACCTTCGATGCAGCAGTCGCTCGCAACAGTCGCGTTGCCTCGCGGCGGGCCTGGCTGACATCATCCGCCTCGACCGCATCGGCGACCTTGCCCTTGAAGAAGTCACGCCAGAAAAGGCGACGCGGAGCACCACGGGGCACCAGCCGATCGACCGCGCTGCGGTAGGAATTGGCCAGGCGGCCAAGGTTGCCAAGCGAACGCGGCAGCAGCCGGTCGATATCGGCACGAATCATCTGCGCCAAAACAGGCCCGACGCCCTCCGTCCCGATCGCGACTGCGACCGGAGCGCGATTGACCAGAGCAGGCGTGTAGAAGTCGCAATAGTCGGGCTGATCGACCGCGTTGGCCGGAATGCGGGCAAGGCGCGCGGCCGCGACGATATCGCGGTCGAGCGCTGCATTGCCTGTCGCGGCAAACACAAGCCTTGCGCCTTCGACCTGATCAGCGGCAAATGGTCCGGCGACCCGGACAATTTCATGCTGGGCAAGAAAGGCCGCATAGTCGGCTTCAGGCGCTACCGTGTAGGCAACGATCCGCGCCTTGGTATTTTTCAGCAACCGCACCTTGGCATAGGCTTCCGCGCCGTCACCAAAAACGGCGGCGACTGCATTCTCGACCTTGAAGAAGGCCGGAAAAACCGAAAGCTGTGAATCGTTCTCTGCCATGGTCAACCCAATTCCAGTGGGCTGCACTATCACCTTTTGCGACCAGCATTTGAAGAAAGATAAATCCCTTCCCCACAGCCCGCAGGTATTTCTTTACTAGGCTTTTCGCCATTGCGAGCAAAACTCACCGGAAGCTGAGGAAACCGCGCTTTCCATGGACGATCGCTGATTGAGATCGCAGAAAACAGGAGACGAACAACAATTTTGCTTTCGCGGTTGCAACCGGCACCGATATGATCGCGTGGCAAGATTGACCGGGGATACGACATTGACGACACTCGCCATCACCAAACGCCTTCTCGACGTGATCGAGAATGACATCCTGCCGCTGACGGCCAAAGGCGTTGCCATGGGCAACAAGGTGTTCGGCGCGGCCGTCCTGCGCAAATCCGATCTGTCGCTGGTCGTCGCCGAGACGAACAATGAGTTGGAAAACCCGCTCTGGCACGGCGAGGTTCACACGCTGAAGCGCTTCTATGAGCTGGGCGAGCGGCCAAACACCAAGGACCTCATTTTTCTGTCGACGCATGAACCCTGCACCATGTGCATGTCGGCGATCACCTGGGCCGGTTTTGACAATTTCTATTATTTCTTCAGCCATGAAGACAGCCGCGATGCGTTTGCGATTCCGCACGACCTCAAGATCCTCAAAGAGGTTTTCGGGTTGGAGCCGGGCGGCTATCGCCGGCAGAACGCCTTCTGGCTCAGCCATGCGATGATCGAGATGGTGGCATCGGCCAACGATTCCGAGCGCCCGGCCCTGTTCGAGCAGGTGAGCCGGATCCGCGCCGCCTATGACCGGCTATCGGACACCTATCAGGCCACCAAGGGCGACAACGAAATTCCGCTCAACTGAGCAAGCGAGACGCAGAACAGATCATGAAAGCTTCGACCGACATAACCCGCCTGCTCGACATCATGGCGGCACTGCGCAATCCCGAGACCGGCTGCCCCTGGGACATCGTCCAGACCTTCGAGACGATCAAGCCCTATACGATCGAGGAGGCCTATGAAGTCGCCGACGCGATCGAGCGGAATGATCCGGACGACCTGTGCGACGAACTCGGCGATCTTCTGCTGCAGGTGGTGTTCCATGCCCGGATTGCCGAAGAGGCGGGGCTGTTCAATTTCGGCGACGTCGTCACCGCGATCACCACGAAGATGATCCGCCGGCATCCGCATGTGTTTGCTCGCTCGGATGCAGACACGCCGGAGACGGTCAAGCTGCAATGGGACGCCATCAAGCGCCAGGAGAAGCAGGAGCGCGCAGAGCGGAGGGCCAACAACGGCGCCAGCGAGGATTTCAAGCAAGGCCATCTCGGCGGCGTGCAGCGCTCGTTCCCGGCTCTCACAGAGGCACTGAAACTACAGGAACAGGCGGCCAAAGTCGGCTTCGACTGGTCCGAGGCTGAACCCATTCTCGACAAGGTCGAGGAGGAAATCGGCGAACTGCGTGAGGCGCTGAAGGCTGGCAAGCAGGACAAGATCTCGGACGAGCTTGGTGACCTGATCTTCGCACTGGTCAATATCGGCAGGCATGTGGGAGCCGAACCTGAACAGGCGCTGCGCGGAACCAATACAAAGTTTCGTCGCCGGTTCAATCATATAGAAACAGAACTTCATGCAAATGGAGAGGCTCTGAAGGCAGCAACGCTGGAGCGTATGGAAGAACTCTGGCAAGCGGCAAAACAGATCGAGCGTCGCCTCGACTAGGCGGGCAAGCAAGCATGAGGCACTTGATGTTTGCGTGCCGGTGCCGGGTTCAGCGAAACAACAGCTTCGACAAATTCGGCAAGAACTGACGTTCTATGCGATCCACGACCGGAGGACTTGATCGCCTCCGGCGAAGCTCCGGCATTTCGGCCCGGTGCATGTCAGAGAACCGGGAGCGTTATCGCTCCCAGTCTTCCTTGTCCGGCTTCTGGCCGGATCCCAGCTTGCGCTCCATTTCGTCGGCCTGCCTCTCGGTCAGGCGCACGTCGAGGCTGACAGAGCCGTCCTCGTGGTCTTCGCGGCCGGTGACAACGGCGTTTTCATAGGCCCAGGAGATCAGCGCATGCTTGTCGGCGGGAATCGTGATCGTCGCCTCGGTCAGGACTCCCGACAGACGCTGCGAAATGACGTCGAGAAGCTTGTCGATGCCTTCACCGGTGATCGCCGAGACGGACATGACATTCTCACGGCCATCGGCCTTCTGCAGGATGGCATCATGGGTCTCCGGGTCCAACCGGTCGATCTTGTTCCAGATCTCGATGATGCGTTCGGAGCGCTCCTTCTCGTCAATGCCGAGGTCATCGAGAATGCGCAGCACGTCGGCGGACTGGGCACCGTTGTCCGGATCGGACATGTCGCGCACATGCAGGATCAGATCGGCCTCCAGCACCTCCTCCAGCGTCGCGCGAAAGGCGGCGACAAGGTGGGTGGGCAGATTGGAAATGAAGCCGACGGTGTCGGAGAGAATGACCGTTCGGCCATGTGGCAGCTTCATCCGGCGCAATGTCGGATCAAGCGTGGCAAACAGCATGTCTTCGGCCAACACGCCAGCGCCGGTAATCCGGTTGAACAGGGTCGACTTGCCGGCATTGGTGTAGCCGACCAGTGCGACGATCGGATGCGGAACCTTGCGTCGCTTGGCGCGGTGCAGCTGGCGGGTGCGCACGACCTGCTCAAGCTCCTTTTCGAGCTTGACGATGCGGTCCTGCAACATGCGCCGGTCGGCTTCGATCTGGGTTTCACCCGGACCACCCATGAAGCCCGCACCACCGCGCTGACGCTCCAGGTGGGTCCAGCTGCGGACCAGACGGCCCTTCTGGTAGTTCAGGTGGGCAAGTTCGACCTGCAGCGTGCCTTCCTTGGTCGAGGCGCGGCGACCGAAAATTTCCAGAATGAGGCCGGTGCGGTCGATGACCTTGGCGTTCCATTCCTTTTCGAGATTGCGCTGCTGGACCGGGGTCAGCGGATGATCGACGATGACCAAGCCGGCGTCGCGCTCGTCGAGCATGGCCGTCACTTCCTCGATCTTGCCGGAGCCGAGCAACGTGGCCGGACGCGGCTGATTGACCGGAACGATCATGCCGGCCGCAATCGTCAGGTCGATTGCGCGCGCAAGCCCCATCGCTTCTTCGAGGCGGGCTTCATTCGAACGACCGGGAGCGGGTGGCGCGCCTTCCGGCAGAGCCTGTTGGCGGCCCTGCTTGAGTACGGGCACGAGCACGACCGCCCGCATGTCATCCCGACGCTTTTCGCCTTCCGGGATGATCGATTCGTTCTTGGTATCGCGGTTTGTGATGATCTCAGTCCTGTCCGGAAGCGTTGTCTTCGCTCTCGAACATCTGCATCGGCTGGCCCGGCATGATGGTCGAGATGGCGTGTTTGTAGACGAGCTGCGAATGCCCGTCACGACGCAGGAGAACGCAGAAATTGTCGAAGGACGTCACAACACCCGTCAGCTTCACGCCGTTGATCAGGAAGATGGTCAACGAGATTTTCTGCTTACGGACTGTGTTGAGGAAAAGATCCTGCAGGTTCTGAGAACGTTCCGCCATGGCGCCGCTTCTTTCTTTCTTGCCAGCCTTTTGGCCGGTGTGATTATTGTTGTCACTGGTCGGGTTGCAGGAAATGGCCCCCTCGCCCCTTCACCAGCAAAACTTGGTATCAAATCGCCGTCTTCTCCGCAACGTCGAAAAAGGCGGATCGGATCTTGTCGGAAACCGATCCAGGATGACCGTTTCCGATCGTTTGGCCATCGATTTCGACGATCGGAAAACAAATGCTGGTAGCCGCCGTGATGAAAACTTCGCGTGCCGACAACAATTCCTCGCGGGAAAATTCACGCTCTGCAACCTTAATGCCGAGGCGGGCGGTCACGTCCATCAGTCCGGTGCGGGTAATACCGCGCAGAATTCCGTGTTCGGCCGGCCTGGTGACCAGAACGCCGTTTGCGTCCACCATCCAGACATTGGTGGCGGCCCCTTCGGTCACCATGCCACGTGCGTCGACATAGATCGCTTCCTGAGCGCCGGCCTCCTTGGCGGCCTGACGTGCCATAACATTCGGAAGCAGCCCGACCGTCTTGATATCGACGCGGTCCCAGCGATTGTCCGGCAGGGTGATCGCCTTGAGACCCTTTTCGTTCTTGGCCGCAATGATACCAGGATCGGTGATCTTGGCGGTGATGACCAGCGACGGCGTGGTATCGGCCGAGGGAAAGACATGATCGCGGCGGGAAACGCCCCGAGTCACCTGCAGATAGAACAAGCCGTTCTTCACCCGATTGCGACGGGCGACCTCGCGAATGATCTGGGTCAATGCCCTGCGGCTCATCGGGCTCTTCATCCGAAGTTCGCCCAGTGATCGATCAAGCCGGTCGAGATGGCGGGTCAGATCGACGATCATGCCATGGCGGATCTCGCAGACTTCGTAAACGCCATCGGCGAACTGGTAGCCACGATCCTCGATATGAACAGCAGCATCGTCGTGTGCCACGTAGCGACCATTCACATAGGCTATTCTCGGCATGGATATTGAACCTGTCGGTTAGAAATACTGGATTGAGACGCGGAACAGCTGCTCGACATGACGCACGGCAGCCGCGGTCGCGAAGATCACCACCCGATCCTTGGCCTTGATCTTGGTGTCGCCATTCGGCCGGATCACTGTCTTGTCGCGGTAGATCGCACCGATGCGCAGGCCGGCCGGCAGCTCGAGATCGCGGAAAGGACGGCCGACCAGGGGCGACGTCTCAAGCGCTTCGGCCTCGATGACTTCGGCCGTGCCCTTCTGTACCGCGTAGACCGCGAGAATGCGGCCCTTGCGCACATGCTGCAAGACGCGGGAAATCGTCACCGCGCGCGGATTGATATAGGCGTCGATGCCGATCGATGCGGCAAGATCGTGGAATGACGGGCTGTTGATCAGCGCCATGCCGGACTTGCAGCCAAGGCGCTTGGCCATGGCGGCGCTCAGAATGTTGGTCTGGTCGTTGTTGGTCAGCGTGATCATCAGGTCAGCGTCCTGAATGTCAGCCTGCTGCAGAATGTGCTGATCGAGCGCAGAGCCATGCAGGACGATGCTTTCGCGCAATTGATCGGACACCGATACCGCGCGTTCCCGGTCGCTTTCAATGATCTTGATGCGGGTCTTCGGCTGCATTTCTTCGATCGTGCGGGCGACGAAATAGCCGATGTTGCCGCCGCCGGCGATAACGATGCGGGCGGCCTCCTGCTCCTCGTGGCCAAACAGCCCGAGCGTGCGCCGCGCATGGTCGCGCTGGCAGATGACATAGGCCAGATCGCCGACGAGGAGATGATCCTCGGATCGGGTCACCATCAGCTTGCCATTGCGATAAATGGCCGCGACGGTTGCCATCAGATCGGGGAAAAGCTCGCTGAGTTGATGCAGCGGCGTATCGACGACCGGACAATCCTCCATGCATTCGATCGCCAGCATGGCAATGTTATCGTCCGCGAAACGCACGATATCCGTCGCGCCTGGAAAGGAAATGCGGCGCAGGACCATCTTGCCGACTTCGATTTCCGGCGAGATCGTCACGTCGATCGGCAAGTTGTCGCGGCTGAACAGGTCGGAATATTCCGGACGCAGGTAATTCTGCGAGCGGATACGCGCGATCTTGGTCGGAACGTTGAACAGCGAATGCGCTACCTGGCAGGCGGTCATGTTGATTTCATCGTATAGCGTGACGGCGATCAGCATGTCGGCCTGATCGGCGCCGGCCTTGGCCAGAACGTCAGGATGCGCGCCATGGCCGACATAGCCGCGCACGTCCAGCGTCTCGGTGATGTGGCTGACGAGCGATGCAGACGTGTCGATGACCGACACATCGTTGTCTTCCTGGGACAGGCGCTCGGCGATGCCGTAGCCAACCTGACCTGCGCCACAAATGATGACCTTCATGAATGCCTTTCCCGGCCGTCAGGCTCAATCGCCCGGCGCTGCGAGACTCAGTTATACGCCAAGGGATTTCAGTTTGCGATGGAGTGCAGAGCGCTCCATGCCGACGAATTCCGCGGTCCGTGAAATGTTTCCACCGAAGCGATTGATCTGGGCAATCAGATAGTCGCGTTCGAACATTTCGCGCGCCTCGCGCAAAGGCAGGGTCATGATATGGGTGTCATTGCTGGCCGATACCTTCGGCAGCATGTCGGACAGATCCTGCGGCAACATTTCAGCGGTAATTGCGGTCTCCGGCGCGTCACCACGGGCGAGAATCATCAGTCGCTCGATGTTGTTGCGCAACTGCCGGATATTGCCGGGCCAATCGTTCGCCTGAAGCACGGCCATGGCATCCTCGCCGATCTTTCGCTGGCGGATACCCGCCTGCTCGGAGATCTGGCGCATGAACATGTCGACGAGGAACGGAATATCCTCCCGACGCTCGGCCAGCGCCGGCACCTTAATCGGCACCACGGCAAGCCGGTGGAACAGGTCTTCGCGGAACCGGCCTTCGGCGATCATGCTCTCAAGATTATAGGCACTGGACGAAATGATCCGGACGTCGACCTTGACGCGCTTGGAGCCGCCGACGCGCTCGAACTGCTGATCGACAAGGACGCGCAATATCTTGTTCTGCGTCTCACGCGGCATTTCGCCGATTTCGTCGAGGTAGAGAATGCCGCGATGGGCTTCTTCCAGCGCACCGATACGGCGCGGTTGACCCGGCGTGCCTTCGGTGCCGAACAGCGCCATTTCCATGCGGTCCGGGGTGATAGCGGCCGCATTCAGCGACACAAATGGTCCACCGGCGCGGGACGAGCGCTTGTGGATCATGCGGGCAACCAGTTCCTTGCCGCAGCCTGAGGCACCAAAAATCATGATGCGGCTATTGGTCGGCGCGACCTTCTCGATCGTCTGGCGCAGCTGCGAGACGGCGACCGAGGTTCCGATCAGCTCGACGGCATCACCAGTGCGGCGCTTGAGATCGGACACCTCGCGCTTGAGCTTGGAGTTTTCCAAGGCACGCTCGGCAATCAGGATCAGGCGATCCGCCTTGAACGGCTTTTCGATGAAATCGAACGCACCGCGCTTGATCGCCGATACGGCCGTTTCGATATTGCCGTGACCGGAAATCATCACCACCGGCAGATCGGGATGGCGCACCTTGATCTCGTCAAGCAGGGACAGGCCGTCGAGGCGGCTGCCCTGCATCCAGATATCGAGGAAAATCAGGCGCGGGGCACGATCAGAAATCGCCGCAAGAGCGCTGTCGGCATCATGCGCCGTCCGCGTCTCGTGGCCCTCGTCGCTCAGGATGCCGGAGACAATCTCGCGAATGTCCTCTTCGTCATCGACTACCAGAATATCAGAGGCCATAGACCTTTTCCTTGTCGTTATCGCTTTCCATGGCGGCAGTCTCGATGCGCGGCAGGATGATGCGGATCATCGCGCCCCTGCCCCGGTCAAAATCGGCCGGTGCATCATGCAGCTCGAGCTGCCCGCCATGCTCTTCAATGATCTTCTTGACGATGGCGAGACCGAGGCCGGTGCCCTTCTCGCGCATGGTCATATAGGGTTCGAGAATACGGTGACGATTCTCCACCGGCAGACCCCGGCCGTTGTCGATCACATCAACGGCAAAGCGGTCCAGCTCGCGATCAAAATACGAGCGCACCATGATCTTGCCGCCGGTGCCGAGTTCCTCGGCGGGGACCGCCTCAATCGCTTCCACGGCATTCTTGACGATGTTGCCGACGGCCTGCGACAGCATGCGGGCGTCGAAGCTGCCTTCGAGCGGCTCATTGCCGAAGTCGCGTTGAAAATCGATCTCGGTGGTGCCCATCTCGCGCAGGAAGACGGCATCCTTCAAGATCTCGCGCAGATCGGTCCGCTGCTTCGTCGGCTTTGGCATACGGGCGAATGCGGAGAATTCATCGACCATACGGCCGATATCCTCAACCTGGCGGACGATCGTGTCGGTACACTGGTTGAACACCGCCTTATCGTCCTCGGCTATCTGCTTGCCATAGCGACGCTTCAGGCGTTCGGCCGACAACTGGATCGGGGTCAACGGATTCTTGATTTCGTGGGCGATACGGCGTGCGACATCGGCCCAGGCTGACGATCGCTGGGCGATGACGAGATCGGTGAAGTCGTCGAGCGTAATCACGTAGCTGTCGGCGGACCCGCGTGTCTCCTCGCGCGTGACCTGGACGTTCAGCGTCCGCTCCTTGCCGCCACGGATCAGGTTGATCTGCTCGCGATATTCGCCGCGATGGCGAACGGCCGCTTCGGCGAGCACGCGGTCAACCTCCGGTGCGACCAAAGCCAGCTTCTGGCCGATCAACTGGTCGGCCGACAGGCCGAGGAAGAATTCGGCCGATGGATTGACGATGGTGATCACACCATCGTCCTCGACACCGATGACGGCGGCAGTGACGCCCGACAATACCGCCTCGATGAACCGGCGACGGTCATCGACCTCGTCCTTGGCCTCGAGGATCTCGTCGCGCTGGGTCCGGATCTGGGTGATCATCTTGTTGAAGGTGCGCGAAAGACTGCCCACGTCGCCGTCTGCGGCCCGGACCGGCACGATCACATTGAGATTGCCGGACGCAATGCTGTCGGCAGCGCCGATCAAAAGGCGGATGGGCCGCACGATGCGGTCGGCCACCGCAATGGCGGTCCAGATGGCGGCAAGAAGCACGATCAGGGCAAAACCGAGATAGAGGATTGCAAAGGCGATCTGCAAGGTCGTCCGACCATCCTCCATCGCCTTGTATTCGGCCGTATTTTCTTCCATCAGCCGCATGGCGGCCATGACCTTCGGGTCCACCGCCCGGATGGTGTAAAGGAAGGTTCCCGATATCGAATCGAGCTGGATGATGGCGCCGACCAAGTTGGTGACACCGGGCGGGATCAGCGTCGGCTGGCCGGCGGACGCGCTCTGCAGCGCATCGCGCGGAATGGCCGGAAGCGGCTTTTCCGTCTGGATGTCGGCCTGGGTGATTGCCGAACCATCTTCTCGAACGAGAAACGCGCCGAGCATGCCGCGGCCCCGTGCCTGGCGGGTCAGAAGCTCGACGAAGCCGGTGCGATCGAGGTAAAACAGCGACCGGTTGCGCTCCAGATCATTGGCCATCGAGATGGTCTGGCCCTGCAGATAGCTGGCATTCTCCATCATGTAAGCCTGGGCGACGTTCATGGACGACGAGACGATCGACTGCGTGCGCAGTGAGAACCAGCGATCCAGACCGACATTCAGGGTGATGGAGGCAAAGATTGCCACAAGGATCGCCGGGGTGATCGCGATGATCGAAAACAGCGCGACGATGCGCACATGGAGGCGCGCTGCGGCACGACCACGGTTGCGCGCACGAAACAGGCGGGTGACTTCGCGGCCGATCAGGAACATCAGACCGACGATGAACAGCGAATTGACCACAGCCGATGCGATCAGGACCTGCGAGGTCGGCTCGATCGGGGTCAGCCCGAGCAGGATCGGCAGCGTGACGATGGCGCAGATCAGCGCGCCGCTCGCGACCAGAAGTCCGGGCAGCGCAAATGATGCGCGCCGATCATGAGCCAATGCGGCATCGGCGTCCGCAACCGACGCTCTTCTCAAGCTCACCATCCGTTTCCCCCTGGCCCGTTCAGAGCCATTGTCGCGACGATCGGGGCAAAGTCCGCGATCGGTGAATTGTCATTTGCAAAAGCGTACCGCTGTTCCCGCAATCCGGCACGGACTGACAGGTACAAAGGCAACGTGGCTTTTGAGCAACGCAATGTGGCGAAATTGCAACGGAGGCTTTCGGCTTGTCAAGCCGAGCGCGAGCTTCGGTAGACAGAGACACCCAGTTCGCGGATCTTTTTGCGCAGTGTATTGCGGTTCAGTCCGAGGAGATCGGCCGCCTTGATCTGGTTGCCGCGGGTCGCCGTAAGGGCCGCCAGAATCAGTGGATATTCCATTTCGGTCAGCACACGATCATAAAGACCAGAGGGCGGCAGAGCATCGCCAAAACCGGCGAAATAAGTCCGCATGTTTTCCTCGACTGCCTGGGAAATGGTCATCGACCCGGTCGGCATGCCGGCCTTTGTGATCGGGCTATCGGCAATATCAGCCCGCAGTTCCTGCTCCACAACTTCGCGCGCGATGACGTCCTGCGGGTAGAGCGCCATCAGGCGACGCACGACATTCTCGAGCTCGCGCACATTGCCCGGCCAGGCATAGGCTTTCATCACCTCCAACGCTTCATGCTCGAAACGCTTGGAATCGAGGCCTTCCTTTTCACCCTGCTGGATGAAGTGGCGGACAAGATCGGGGATATCCTCGGCACGATCACGCAACGGCGGCAGGCGCAGCGGCACGACATTCAGGCGGTAATAAAGGTCTTCACGGAAAAGGCCCTGATTGATCGAATGTTTCAGGTCCTTGTTGGTCGCAGCCACAATGCGGACATCGGTGCGGATCGGCGTGCGGCCGCCAACCGTGGTGTATTCACCCTGCTGGAGCACGCGCAACAGGCGCGTCTGCGCATCCATGGGCATGTCGCCGATTTCGTCGAGGAAGAGTGTTCCGCCTTCGGCCTGCTCGAAACGACCAGTCGAGCGGTTCTGCGCACCGGTGAACGCGCCCTTTTCGTGGCCGAACAGTTCCGACTCGATCAGGTCGCGCGGGATGGCGGCCATGTTGATCGCAACGAAAGGACCGTTGCGGCGCTTGCCGTAGTCGTGCAGCGCCTTGGCGACCAGCTCCTTGCCGGTGCCCGATTCACCGGTGATCATCAGCGTCAGGTCGGTCTGCATCAGTCGGGCAAGCACCCGGTAGATTTCCTGCATCGCGGCGGAGCGCCCAACGAGCGGCATGCCGTCCTGCATGTCGTCATCGAGCCGCGCCGGCTTCTTCTTCGGCTCGGCGAGTGCCCGACCGATGATCGCGATCAGTTCGGTCAGATCGAACGGCTTCGGCAGGTAATCGTATGCCCCCTTCTCGGACGCCTTGATCGCCGTCATGAATGTGTTTTGCGCGCTCATCACCAGCACCGGGAGATCCGGCCGAGCCTTCTTGATCCTCGGCAGAAGGTCGAATGCATTTTCATCGGGCATGATGACATCGGTCACCACCAGATCGCCCTCTCCTGCGGAAATCCAGCGCCAGAGCGTGGCGGCATTGGACGTAATGCGCACATCGTAACCGGCCCGGCTCAGGGCCTGGTTCAATACCGTGCGGATCGCTGCATCGTCGTCAGCAACAAGAATCGTGGCCGTCATCAATTTGTTCCTGTGGATTTTGCAAGGGGCGCATCATCCGGCGATGTCTCCTTGGACATCGGCATGAGCACGCGGAAAGTGGTTCGGCTGGCCTGGCTGTCGCATTCTACGATACCGCCATGGGCACCGATGATCTTCGCCACCAGCGCAAGCCCAAGGCCGGAGCCGTTGGTCTTGGTGGTGATGAAGGGATCAAAAAGGTGCGGCACCAGATCGGAAGGCACGCCCGGGCCATTGTCGTGCACGCAGAATTCAAGCGGCAGCGAAATTTTCTCACGCGATCCGGCAACAGACAGTCGGATTCCCGGTCGGTATGCTGTGGTCAGCTGGATCTCACCATCGGAACGCTCGCCGATGGCTTCCGAGGCATTCTTGACCAGATTGAGAAAGACCTGCACCAGCTGGTCACGATTGGCAAAGACAGACGGCAGAGACGGGTCGTAGCTTTCGGTGATGCGGATATTGCGGGCGAAGCCGGCCTTGGCGACGGCCTTTACCTGGTCCAGTACCGAATGGATGTTGATTGACTGGCGATCGACCGGGCGTTCGTCGGAAAACACCTCCATGCGATCGACGAGCGAAACGATACGATCTGTCTCGTCGCAGATCAAACGGGTAAGCGCGCGGTCTTCATCGGTGACGGCAGTTTCCAGCAGCTGGGCCGCGCCACGGATACCCGAAAGCGGGTTCTTGATTTCGTGCGCCAGCATCGAGGCCAGACCGGTAACGGAACGCGCGGCGGCGCGATGGGTCAGCTGGCGGTCGATCTTGTCGGCCATCGAACGCTCCTGGAAGACCACCACGACATTGCCGGGCTGGCTGACGACCGGCGCGACGTAGATGTCGACGAGCTTTTCTTGGCCAAGGCGGGGCGAACTGAGGTCGACGCGGTACTCGTTGACCGGCGCCAGACGCTCGCGCACCTGCTCGATCAGCGACAATAGCGGGCTTCCGAAGGGAATGAATGTCGATAGGCGGTAGCGGGCGAGATGGCTCGCGCTGGCGCCGAAGAAGGCTTCAGCCTCCCAGTTGGCAAAGGCGATATGGCCATTGGCATCAACCATGACAACCGGATTCTGGATGGCGTTCAAGACCGCCATGGCCAGCCCGTTGCCGCTTGAATTCGCCGTCATGCGGCCTCCTGTCTTGATTGCGGGGCAAGCCCGGCAGAAAGTGCAGCCATCATCGCATCGGCGACAAAATCGGGATCCTTCGCCGTCATGATCGCGGCTTTAGCGTCCGGCGGAAGCGTCGGCGCATGATGGCCGAGATACCAGCCGAGATGCTTGCGCGCATGCCGCACTCCGACATCGGCACCGTAGTGGGAGAGCATCATCCGGTAGTGCTCGACCGCGAGTGCCGGAATATCGGCAGCCAACGGCACCGTTGCTCCGGCCAGCCAGCCGGCATGCCAAGGGCGTCCCTGGCACGCGCGCCCAACCATGACGGCATCCGCACCGGAACGGCGCAGGATCTCGGCCGCGTCCTCGCGGCTTTCAACATCGCCATTGGCAATCAACGGCACCTTGATCGCATCGCGAACTACGGCAATCGCATCCCAGTCTGCGCGCCCCTCGTAAAACTGCATGCGGGTGCGGCCATGAATGGTGATCAATTGCACGCCCGCCGCTTCGGCACGGGCAGCGATCTGCGGCGCATTGATCGAGTTGTCGTCCCAGCCGAGCCGCATCTTGACCGTCACGGGAACCTTGACAGCCCTTACCGTCGCCTCGATCAGCGACAGAGCGTGGTCAGGCTCGCGCATCAACGCGGAGCCGGCATAACCCCCGATGACCTTCTTGGCAGGGCAGCCCATGTTGATGTCGATGATGTCGGCGCCATTGCCTTCGGCGATCCTGGCGGCTTCGGCCAGCCAATAAGCCTCGCGCCCGGCAAGCTGCACCATATGCGGCGTTAGCCCCGCCCCCTTCAGACGGCTCCAACTTTCGGCAGCATTGAACACAAGTTCGCGGCTGGCCACCATCTCGGTCACGACCAAGCCAGCGCCGAAGCGAAAGGCAAGCTGCCGAAACGGAAGATCAGTCACGCCGGACATCGGCGCGAGCACCACACGGTTGCGTATGGACACTGAGCCGATGCTGAAAGGCGTATCTAACGCAACTGAATTCAAATGATTATCTTTCGGGCAATCGTGGGTTTTGCACTATTTTTAGCCAGTGTTCCGCCACTTGCCAAGAGGCATTGATGTCTCATCGACAAAATTTCGGGCAAATGCTGGAAAAGGCGATTACGAGCCGATAGAGCACGGGTGCGAAGAAAATGTGTCATGGACCAGGCGGGACGATGGAGCAAGAGTTGACGCGCACAATCGGTATCGTGGTCGTGGCTGCCGGACGCGGCGAACGGGCGGGCGCTTCGGTCGAAGGGCCCAAGCAATACCGCAGGATCGGCGGCAAGCCGGTGCTC